>JBECUL010000004.1:0-72296 GCA_040225955.1 Candidatus Asgardarchaeum abyssi
TGTCCTTTCGGTGCTTTACTCCCACCACATTCGGACACTGCCTCAATACTCACAAATACTCATAAAATATTTAACTGCTTCGGAAGGCTACTGATTAAATAACAACTTGAGTTTTATTACTTCAAAATATGATATAAGATGTTTTTGGACTCTTAAACTTCATTTATTAATAATACCAACATTTTTTATAGTTCTAATTCCAATATCATATCCAGTTAATAGTTAAAGTCATCTGGTATAGGTGTATATTGTGATTAGGGTGTATTTTTATGTCGTCTATAGTCCCAAGTGAGCTTATGGGCAAAGCGGTTTTCTCAAAGAAGAGGTTAAGCAAAACTTTTGAAGGAGAAATTGTAGACTATTTTAAGACTGCAGTGGGCCATGTTTTTGTAATAAAAAAGAATGGCAATGAATTTTATATACCGTACACATTTATCTCAAAGGTTACCGATGATAGAGTAATATTAGCTAAAGGTGTTAAGCCATTCGCTAATAAATTCTGGGAAGAGGACTTTACGAGCTTTGTTCCCTCGATACAACGTGTTCCAATCGGGAAAATATTGGGGGTCAAAAAAATAAATGGAGAGCCAGTACTTCTTATAGAGTTAAAATTTGCGCTTCCAAAGTTTATAGAAAAGGTATGGCATCAAATAAAACCACAGATCAAGAAACGTAAGCCTAATTATTTAAAGTTCATGGAATCAAAGGGATATTTATATCCTCTATGCTATCACCCCAGAGCGGTAGCAGAGGTTGCACAACACTATAATGTTAAAATCCCAGATGAGTTATTCACGAAACGGGTATATCTGCCGTTAAAAGAAGGAAAGATAATAACTAATCAACAGATAGATTTCCCCAAGAACCCAACGATTTTGAAATCCGAAATAGAAAAACCGACCTTCTACTCACTTGAGCCTCCTGAAATGGATATACCTACGTTTTTCAAGTTTCGTAATCTTGAGCCAAAGATTAATAAATTGAAGGAGAAGCTTCAGAAATATGACTTCAAGATAAAGCAAAGAGACTATGAGATTGAGATAATGCTTGATAAATGGTATACCATGTATATTGAGCCTAAGAAAGTTGAAGATTTGCTTGTATGGCACATCAGATTTAGTGTTGACAAAAGGGCCCTTGCTGATACTATAAGAGGAATTGACTTAATGCCAGTATTATTATTTGGGCTTATAGGATTAATGTATGCGATGAGTAAACAAGCTGGAAAGCTTCCTCCAGATAGACTTCTTGAGTTTCTTGATGATCCTCTAAAGTACGAACCTGCTCAAAAAGCATTGGAAATCGTTCGATCCACAATAAAGTAAAATTATGTACTTTCTTTCTTTTTTAGTTCTTCAAGGATCTCTTTTGCCCTGTCCATTCTTATTTTCCCTTCTCGAACCATCCTTTCAGCAACAATATCTATCAACTCGCCCCTTGCACCGGCCATTATTGCTATGTTCTTTGCATGAAGAGACATATGCCCTCGCTGAATTCCCTCTGTTGCTAAAGCTCTTAAAGCAGCTAAGTTCTGTGCAAGACCCACGGCACCTATGATTTCTGCTAGCTCTTTAGCTGTCTTTACACCTAATATTTTAAGTGACAGTTTCGCTACTGGATGGACCTTTGTAGCTCCTCCTATGATGCCAACTGGCATAGGCATTTCTAAAGTCCCGATTAGGTCGCCTTTCTCGTCTTTTTCCCATACAGTTAGAGGTTCATACTTACCAAATCTTGCGGCATATGCATGAGCTCCAGCTTCAACAGCTCTCCAATCATTTCCAGTTGCAATTAAAACAGCATCAACGCCATTCATTATACCCTTATTATGAGTTGCAGCTCTGTATGGATCCGCTGCTGCAAACGCATACGCTTCAATTATTCCGTCTACTACATCTTCGCCGCCTATTACATCTTTTGGTATAGTAACTTTAGATCTTACAAGCCTTTTATCTGCTAGGTTAGATATTATCCTTAAATACACACGACCACCAGTTATTCTTTCTATATACGGAGCAACAGCCTCTGCCATAGTATTTACAGCATTTGCTCCCATAGCGTCCTTTACATCAACTAAAAGGTGGACTATCACCATTGGTCCAGTGATTGCTTGAATCACTCTAACCTCTAAGTCTTTTGCACCACCACCAAGTTTTACGAGTATGGGATCTTTTTCATTGGCAATATCTAATATCTTTTCCTTTTCAGATAAAATTTCAATCTTCGCTCCGTAAGGATCTCGCACCCTAGTTACCTGCACTTGACCAATCATTATAGAATCGGTTGCAATAGAGATTATTCCTTTTCCATTTCTACAAAAGCGAGCTGCGTTGCTGGCAGCCGCAACAACGGATGTCTCTTCAATAGCCATCGGTATGAGATACTCTTTTCCATTAATTAAAAAGTTGGTGGCTATACCAAGCGGGAGAGGCATTGTACCAACAACATTTTCTATCATACGATCAGCAATTTCAATATCTAAAGCGCCCGTTTTTTCCAAAAGTTGAATCTCCTCGTCTGTCAAATCTGCAAATTCTTTCAATATTTTTCTCCTTTCCTCTATTGGTAATTTATAAAATCCAGATATTCTAGAAGTTTTACCCATATCGACCATCTCCTTGTTTTTAAAATAACAATCCTAAACGTGAAAAACGAATTAAATATATTCAGCATCAATACCTCTATTTTTCAAAAACCTTGCAAGATATCTACCATTGCTTGTAAAGGCATAAACCTTCTTGGCTCGTGTTTCGTCTATGAAAGTTAGCAATCGAGGAAAGTCGGCGTGCCCACTAAGCGGTATACCAAATTTCATTCTTACAGCCCAGCCAGTAAGTGGAAAAACTTTAAGCCTGTTTATTATTTGTTTTCCTTCATGACCAAAAAATGCTTGCAGTTTTCTCTTAAGAGCACCAACATTTGAAGTAACTATAACAGCGTCACTACTAAGTAAGACATTAGGATTAGCCTTTCTTATGTTCTTAGCATTGAGCTTTACTCCAAACTTGTCATAAACTTGATTTATCTTTTCAGTGCTGTCATCACCTATAAAAACAGGAATTTTTAGCCTTTGGAATATGGCCACCGCTTCTTGAGCTTTTCCCAGTGAATACCCTTGAAAGACAGGTATCTTCCCAGATGATAGGGCTTTCAAAGCCTCAGTAATCATCCGACTGTAAAGCTCTTTTCTTGGAGGAAATACATAATCAGGTTTACCGTATGTTGAGTCAACTATTAAAACGTCAGCTTCTATAGGTTTTGCACCCTTGTATATTATGCTGTCTTCATTATTAAAGTCACCAGTGTATAGAATGCTATAATTCGCATATTCTATTAGGAACTGCAAAGATCCCAGAACATGTCCAGCATCAAAAGCAGTTATGTATATGCCATCTACTTCGAGTTGTTTTCCTGGTTTTAGTGATATGTACCTTTTGATTTTAGTGCTTTTTCTTATTGAGTACAAGTTTACAGTTTCTTCGCTGGCTATTGTTAGTTTACTTTCATTCCTGCCAACAATATGATCTGTATGAGCATGGCTTATTAGATTAATCTCTGCACTACCATTATCAAGCCCTATTTTTACCCGACCAAGGTTCAGAAGTATACCACTTCGCGCCCTATGCACTTTTAGCATACTAATCCATCCATGGATATACATAGAATAGATATTAGATGTTCAATAATTTTTCGATAAATCAAGTATTGAATAATCACTAAATAACTTTAATTTTATCATAGAAAGAGTGTACTTTACTGCATCGATTGCTGTAGGGAACCTTGGAGGGACTTTTGCATAGTACCTATTATCCTTTATTATTATTTCATGTTCTTTGTGCTTCTCTTTAAATCGCTCGACTGCTTGTTTTAGTTTGATTGGAGGTCCGACAAGCAAGTCATATTCCTTTGAAAAAGGATTCACTTTTAGATATAATTGTGGTGGATCATGAAGAATGTAAAGATCCTCGATCACATATTCCCATTTTATCAGATTTCTGTAAAGATTATTCGCTGCACGACCAATGCTTGTTATTATATTTTCTTTAAGGGCTTTTTCTACAGACTTTATCTTGAACTTAACCATGATGTTTCCTGTGGGACGTATTGGCTCAAATAGTTTCTTTGGTTCCTTTAAGCCAAGTTCTGTTGATTTAATAAACCTTTTAAGGTAAATTTCGCCAACAAAACCTTGTATTCCTGCGGCAGCGTTTCGATCTGGATCTGTCGGGTCAATAATAATTATTTTATCATGTGGAAATTTTGCCCTTATCTCATCTTCACTAAATCTTCCGAGGAGATCTATTTTTAAGTTCACAACATTTTTGGCATTATGTAATACGTTTAAGAATTTTTTATAGTATATTATAAGGAGCTCACAAAGCCACCCTGTAAAGCCAAAAATCCCATAGATTCTTTTTTGTTTCATGAAGTATTTAAGAAGTCTGACCTCGTCTTTCATAGATTCTGTAAGATTTTTCTGGGCATATTCTGTATGGAAGGGGGTCCTAGCCATACCACTTATCTTTAATGCCTTTTTTAATTCTTCATAATTGCTTGCAAAAGCAATTGGAACAATATCAGCCTCTATAATTTTTCCATTCTCTTGAATAAACAACCGTGTGTACGGGTTCTCAGCATATGCAATTTGATATTTACAATTACCAATTTTCTTAGATATACATTCTGCTGTTAAATAGGTAAATTTCTCTAAAGTCTTCTTGGTGTTGGTCTCTATTTGTACAAAAATGTCTAAATCCGTATCTCCAGAAAGGAAGGTATCCTTTGCTACACTTCCCCCTTCTACTACACGACGCATATTAAAGGATGAGGAACAAGATATTATTGCGTCTTTTATCCTACTAAAAGTATCTAGTAGTAATTCTCTTTCTTCACGACTGGGTTTTATTCTACTAAGTGTGTCTCTTATGACGATATCTAAAGTACTTTCTGGCATCAATAACACCTATTATGAACCTTCCTTACCTCTCGTTATCGATACAACAGAGGTATCTTCAATTTTTTCAACTTGTATTAATGTATCAGCTATTTCTTTTAATTCTTCATCATGAGATACTATAATTACCTGCGGTATTACTGAAAGTTTTCTTAGAACGTCAATTAACTCTTCTCTCCTTTCAGCATCTAGATGTATTGTTGGTTCATCGAGCATTAGCATCTCCATTGTCTGGCCAGCAAGAGTTTTTGCTATAGCGAGACGAAGTGCTAATGCCACAGCAATTCTTTCTCCACCACTAATTCCACTAATTGATTGCTCAAAACCAGGGCCATACAGTGTTATATTATAATCTTGATCTAACTTGATATCCGAAAAAGATAAATTGAACGTTTGAAAGATGTCTCTGGCATTTTCTTCTATTAGAGGAAGAGAAATACTTCTTATAATCGCTTGTATACCATCCTTACCATAAAAGTCTCTCACTTCTTTAAGAAAGAGCAAATATTTTTCAAGCTTTTGTAACCTCTTTTTACTTTTTTCAATATCTTTTAATTTCTCTTGATTTTCTTCAAGCTCCTTTTTCATGTCTTTAATTTTCTGTTTAAGAGCAGCAACCTCTTCTTGTAGACCACTTTTCTCACTTATTAGAGATTCTATTTTCTTCTTAATACTTTCATGTTTTTCTTCATCATAACCTAAGGCTTTGACTTCTTCCCTTAATCTTAGTAAATCACTTGTGTGTTTCTCTTCCTCACTTTTCAAACTACGAAGGGTATTTTCTATATCGGACTTTTGAGAAATAGCTCCTTTGAGCTCATTATACTCTTTTACAAGCTCATTTACTTCATCTAATTTACTATCTACCTCTTCTATTCCTATACCCATTTTATTTAATAACTGGTTAAGTTTGAAATTTAAGACTCTTCGTTCTTCCTCTAATTTTGTTTTCTTACCTAATAACTCATCAATATTATGAGCCTCAATATATCCCTTTGCAGCAATGTATTTTTTGTACATGGGCTCTACTTTTTCTTTCTCTTTTTTCAATCTTTCAATTTCCTTCTCGATCTTTAATAAATCTTTAAGTTTGTCTTGTAATTCAGGTAACTTTTTCTCATATTCAGTTAATCTTTTAATAGTTTCCTCTTTCTCAGATATTAGTAAGTCTATCTCTCTCTCAGGAAAAGTTGTGTCATAAAGTTCTTTAAGTTTCTTGGTTTTAGCGTGCTCCTTCTCTAACTCATTTAGCTTTCCTCTTATTACTTTTATTTTTGAATCTATTTTTCTTAACTCATTTGAGTACCTATCAACAAGTTCATAGTGATGCTCAGGTGTGAGTCTAGATCCGCATAACGGGCATCTATCTCTTGCATGTTTTATTTTATTAAACATATCATTAACTTCACTTCTTTTTCCTTCTAAGCTATCCAGTTCAGATTTATTCTCTTCAATAGAATTGCTAAGGTTTTCAATAGACCTCTCTATCTCATCCAGTTTCTCTCTCAAAGATTTCTTAACCTCATAAATAGTTTCGCCCTTTAATCCTAGCTCGGTAGCCTTTTTCATAAATTCATTCTCTTTATCTTCTATCTGTTTTCTCTTTTCTCTGAGCTTTTTTATCTCATCAGATGTTGTCCTTAAGATGCCTCTAACTTCAGAGAATTCATCTTTTTCCCTTTCCAACAGTTGAATCTTTCGCTCTATGTCTTCAAAAAGTTCAAAATGGTCCTTAGTTTCCTCATATTCTTTTTCCATTTTTTTGAACTCGTCAACTTTCTCATTTACACCTTTGAGTTCTGTATCAAGAACATTAAGTCTATTTCTCAAGTCTTTTGCTCTATTCAAATTATTTTGGAATTCTTGGACCCATTCTAGCTCATGCAATCGCTTCTCTTTATTTTCGATCTCTTTTAACTTCTTTTCATTCTCCTCAATCAGTTTCCTATCTCTTTCCAACAAATCCTCATAATGCTCTATCTTTTTAGAAAGCTCTGCATATTTAACTTGCTTTTTATCTAATTCGTTTTTCTCTTTCTCAGCCTCTTCTAACTCCTTGCTGATGATATTAAGCTTTTTCGTTTTCTCTTCTAATTCCTTATTGCTGCTTTCAATCTCTTTACTAAGCTGCTCGATCTTATTTTTGATTTCACCCTCGAGATCTATTTGGGTTTTCAATTTCTCAACTTTAATCTCAAACTCGTGAATTATATCTCTCATTCTATTCCATGCATTTTCAAAATTGTCTATTTGAAGCAACTTCGAAATTAGAGCCTTTCTCTTAGCCGGAGTTTCCTTTACTAGAGCATCTATCTCCCCCTGCCTAATGAAAATTGAGTTTATAAAGAGAGATTTGTCAATACCTAATATTTTTCCTATTTCTTCGGAGACCTGTTGATCCTTCCGAGTTATTCTGTTGATAATATTTCCCTTCTCATCAATTTCATAAAGACCCGCGTCAATTTGATTGCCTCTTCTTTCTCTGAAAATTCTATAGTATTTCCCTTCATTTATGATATCTACCTCGACTCTCATAAAGCGTCTTCCATGCTTTATCAGATCATCAATCGTGCCACGCGTATGTTCTTTGAACAAAGCAAAGCTGATGGCCTCCAGAATGCTTGTTTTTCCAGCACCATTTAGACCTGTAATAAGTGTGATACCCGGATGAAACTCGATCTCGGTATTCTCATGAGATAAGAAGTTTTGTATTTTCACTCTTTTTATGATCATGGCTTCCACCTTTGCTCAAAAAAGTACTCAGCAAATTTTTTTGCCCCATCAATATTTTCATGAGCCAATTTTTTGAACAACTCATACGCGAATTCTGCAAGATTTTCGTCTTTGAAATGCTCGTTGAATAACCTTTTTAGATCTATTTTCATTAATTCATAACCTTCGATGGCTATCTCTTTTGCTAAAACTTTGAAATCAACTCTCGTTAATAGTGTAATCTTTCTCAACTCCTTTGAGATCAATGAGTTATAATACGGAAATTCCTTTATTGAATTCCCAACTAATGTAACCCTTATGACTGGCTTTTTAGAGTTGCTATTTGAAAGGACCTTAACCTTCGAAACTATTTCTTTAAACTTTCTGTCAAAATCTTCAGTCTCTATAGAGAAACTATCAAAGGGTCTTGTGGATTCCAAATTTATGCTCTGAACCTCGGGTTCCCCTTTTGAAAAATCAACCAAATAAAATCCTTTCTTTTTTTCTTTATAGTCTGGAATCTCATCCATTCTCCAAATATCTGTGGAGCCTGCGTAAGCAATAATACCTTCACCATAAGATTCTAAGATACGCCGATGTATATGTCCAAAAGCATAATAATTAAAGATTGTTGGTAGCTCCTCTAATCTTAGTTCAAATGCGCCGGGAAAGGGTAAATATCTATCTAAGGCTTGGTGAATAATTAAAATACGTTTGGAGTAAGATTCTGCTTCAGTTGAAATTATCTTTAGATCTTCCTTTAGAGCATTTACATAAAACTTTGGATGATAGACAACTCCTCCTATAAAAACATCATTATGCTTTACGTATTTTATTTTTCTACCAAGTAACACAAAGTTGTCAAAGATAGTAAAAACTGTTTGGGGGGGCATTGCACCCTTTCGATATACTAAGTCATGATTTCCAGGAATTGCGTAAAATTTTATATTCGCGTCTCTTAGTCTCATAATGGCTTCTTGTGCCACCTTTAATGCTCTTGGATAAGGCCTATTACTCTCAAAAAGATCGCCAGAATGAATGACAAAATCAACATGCTCCTTTATTATTTTATCTATCGCTTCATTAAATGACTCATAAAAATCGTTCTCTCGAGACTCATTGTTAAACTGCCTATATCCCAAATGAGTATCAGAGATATGAGCAAATTGAACCATCTTACCAGTCCCCACACCCTAAAATTTCATCTCTTTCTACTATTTCATCTTTGCGCTTCTTTTCCTCCTCCTCTAATGCCTTTTTCCACTCTCCAACAATGTCTATATCTTGCCCTATGGATTTACCTTTAAACTCATCAATTTTTACCAGCGCGGGTATTTTAGTCATCATGCCTAAAACTATAGCTTCTCCAGGATTTAGTGATGCCAAATAGTCCATTAAGTCTTTAGTGAGCACTTCACTAGCTTTTTGAACATGTTGCTGATCGGTGGGTTCTACAAGCTTTAAAATTATCATGTTATTTACCTGTGATAACGTATTAGCATCAATAGCTTTAGGTCTTTGACTTACTAGACATAGACCTATACCAAATTTCCTTCCTTCTCTTGCAATACGTGAAATCCAATACTTTGATAATGTTGTTCTATCTCCGGGAGCAAGAATATGAGCCTCCTCAATTACTACAAATATTGGATATGGAAATCCTTCACGGAATCTTTTGTACCTTTTTCTTTCACTTAATAATCTTCTTAATACATGACTAACTATCACATCGGTGAAATCCTCATCGACCGAGCCAAGATCTATCACATTCGCCTCTCCTAAATGAATGACATTTAGATAGTCCGCTGCTTTTTCATCTATGATATGCTTGTATTTTTCTGTCAGATCATCTAACTTATTGAGAACCGCAGCCACAGCACTTCTGTCTTGGCTTGCAAGTTTTTTACTTTTCTTATCTTCACCACTCTCAAGCAACGCTTGAAGGTATAGCTTCATTTCTTCAATTAATGGTTTCTTTAACTTATTCTTCTGCATAAGTTCTTTTACATGAGAATACGCCTTTCTTAGGTATCTTAACTGAATAAAAGCGTTTGATGGAATATTCATTAATATTTCTAATTCCGGCAGAGAAAGAAGCCTAGGATTAAGAGAAGGTCTTATTTTATTGACTCGCCCATTTTCGAATCTTGCAGTGACATATTCAGAGTGCATGTCAAAAATGAGAACACAACCACCGATTTTCAGTAGCTGATCTACAATAATTGCAACAGTATTTGACTTTCCAGCGCCAGTTACGGCTAAAATTGCTAAATGACGCGATATCATTTTATTTGCATCAATGTAAACCTCAACATCAGGGTGAGATATTAATCGACCTATCTTTATGCCAGTTTTTTCATTCCAGAAAATTTTTCCTAAAATATCTCTTGTAGCTTTATGTATAATGGTTCCTGGAGGAGGAGGGACCTTTGGGATTTCGAGATTTTCTACATCACCAAGTATCCTAACAACGCCTCTTATATAATAGTCTTCACCTTCTATTGCTTTTATTCTCTCTATAATTTCGGGATCGTAAATATCACTTGAAATCGCAATATTTCCTCTCACTAAAAATGTAACTAATCCTAGAACTTTTCTGCCATCAAATTCTATTACAACATACTCCCCCACTCTTGGCATCTTTTTAGAGATAAACGTAACATAGGAGGGTGTTGACTCACCAATACATCTTCCTACAATATCTTCCTCGCTCATAACATTTCTCTCCCAGTAGTTTCTAAAAATTCTATTCCAAGCGCTTTTGCAATCTCCAACATTTCTTTTCTCGTTATTTTGACATCACGATGAGCCCTTGTTAGGAGATAGGGATAACCGTTTACAATGTATGGCTCTAAATCATTAAGTATTTCTTTTATGTAATCTTCATCACAATCTTCATTAACAATTTCAAACTTCAAAACAGTTGAATTTTTCGAAAATCGAACATAGAAAAATGAAATGCTAATATTTCGGAAAAGACTCTCAAGAATCGGAAATGCAATTTTATATTTTTTACTAACGATATCAACCACCTTAATTGGTTTAAAAGAAAAGCCAGCTGCTCTATTATATCTTTCGAAGATTGCCATATCGGGGATTGCCCTGCCAAAGTAATGATTGCCTGAAGACCTTTTTGATACAGCAATTATTTTACTTTCGCTTTTAAGTAGTTTTGAAAGAGTTAATAAATTTTCTAAGTATTCTAGATATACCATTGCAGCTGTTATTTTTTCAATATCCTCATTGCCTATTATATCTATTACATCATCATAAAGTGTTTTTGCGTAAACGCATGAAAATTCTTCAGAGTTTAATGAGTTCTCGATTTTCGTGAAGAATATATCTCTGAGTTTGTTTTTTATTGTAACGTTCGGTCTATGAGCATAGGCAGCAGGTCTAATGATATCACCCATTATTGATCCATCTAAAAGAACATAATCAAAATTTTTCTTTTCAGAAAGAAGTTTCAAAACTACTTTCTTTTCCAATATTGACATATAGAAGCGTACCCTATCTCTTATGAACTTATATGGGATCAGTACGTCAACATCATAATTCGTCACTATTTTTAGGTTATTACCATCAAAAGCTACAGCTTCCGCGGCTACAGCATATATTAGATATTTCTTATACTCAATATAATTAAAGCTACCATCCTCTGCAACAATGGGCTTTCTTATCTCACCCTTGGGTGTATATTCTCTCCAAAAATCTTGAGGTGCCACTTCGGATAACGTTCCTTCCATGTTTTTAAGTTTCTCTAAAAGGTAATTCTTTCTCTCTACAACATATTCTATAAGCTTCTCAAACATAGATGCCCCTCAATAACGCCTTATTTAAACATAAATTAATTATAATGTATCAACTTACTGTAATTTAATCACCAACTCAAAAATATTTAAATTGTTATTTCATATAGCATTAGTAGTTAAGTGGTGATAGTATGAGCGCTAAAAATGAGGGGCCTCCATCGCTTCATGACATCGAGATCGGAGAGAAAATAGAAATTGGGAAATTCCGGATGGATCGAGAGTATGTCGAGTATATTGCTGAACAAGCGCTCAGTGAGAATAAATGGGTAATAATGGTTGTTGTTGGGACTAAACCAGATTTTTATAAGCAATACTCGTTACTTTACTGGGCACAAGAGCTAGATGTCCCCGTAATTCTTGCAACAACAGGACAACATTATGATGAACTTCTTGGATACGGCTTAAAGGAATTCCGAATGTATCCCTCTATTGATTTATGTATAAGAGGAGATTTGCTACGTAAAGCAACAGAGATGTTTTACCGCATAGGTCAGCTAGGTAAATGGCTAAAAAAGAAATATCCGAAACTTGTTGTCCTACCAATACCTCATGGTGATACTCTTAGTGCAGCTATTGTTTCAGCATCATGGTTTCTTTCAACAAGACAAGGAGTTGGGCAAAATGAAGCAGGGCTTCGTGGAATGGCACCTAAATCGTGGAGGAATAACGAAGTATACCATAAAATGAAAAATGTAACTATTGATTTTTCAAAATTCATCGAAGATCAGTGGTATGGAGAATGGTTTGTTCTTCGAAACGAGCCTTATCCAGAACAATGGGATACATTTGTTAGTGGTGCAGGATCAGCTTATTTATTTGCACCCCACGAGATAAATAAGAAACACCTTTTAAATGAAGGATATCAAGAAGAAAGTATCCAAGTTGTAGGTAATTCTGTAGTCGATGCTATAAAGCTTGTTCCAAAACCAGAAAAATCAATTTTCGATATTTATCCCAAACTTGAGGAATATGATAATTGGATTCGTGTTGATATTCACAGACGAGGAAATTTGGTAGAGTCACGATTTAAATCAATTGTAGAAGGGATTATTTCCCTTGTTAAAAAGGGACAACCAGTTGTTTGGGTTGAGCTTGTTGCAACAAGAGAAGCTCTGGAATTTTATGGTTTAAGAGATAAGATAATACGACTGTCAGAGGAATATGAAAACTTCTTATTTACACCATTATGGGCAAGTTACGGTAATGTAATAGAATTTTGGAAGAGTGGACATTGTATTGCCGAATTAACAGATAGCGGAAGCGTGCAAGAGGAGTTAAATGATATTTCAGAGGTCTTATGCTTAACTATCCGTTGTAATACTGATAGACCAGAGAGTGTATTTGATGCTAATTCTAATTTATTGGTACCACCAGTTTCTGGTGAATTTATTTCAAAATTTGTTAATTTTGTTTTGAATTCAGATGACATTATTAACCATATGAGAAATGCCAAAAAAATATATGGAGTAGACGTAGGAAAGAAAATAATTTCGTTCTTGCTGAAGGAGATGGAGCGTGGCGAGTATCCGTTTAAATGGGTACATCAACAACTTTGGGATATACCACCAGAGAAGAGTCCAGAGTATCTATGACAATCATTGTGAATCATACAATTTTTGAAACTTTAATATTAGAAATTTGAGTTATTTCTTTTTCTTTTATGTGAAAAATTTTTTAAGTATAGTATGTTGTTAGAAGAACGAAAAGCAACAGAGGTGGCTTATTTGTCTAATAAACCTACCATTGCAATTGTTGGTGGTTCTGGGTATATAGGTTCGTGGACCGCTTATAAAATGTTAGAATCTTACAATGTCCGTGTTATTGACATTAAAGACCCTCCTGAAAGAATAAAAGACCATGTAGAGTTTATGAAAACAGATGTTCGAGAATATGAGGCCTTAAAAAAGGCTTTAGATGGAGTTGATGTTGTAATTTATACCGCAATTATTCAGATACCTCAGATAAATGAACAAAAACAATTAGCATATGAGGTAAATATTTTAGGCCTACAGAATGCATGCAGAATAGTTGATGAGTCAGATACCACTAAAGCACTTATATTATCTGGCTCATGGCATGTCTTTGGAGAACATGGAATAGAAGGTGTCATAAGGGAAGATTTTGGCCTTCGCCCAGATAAAGTAGAACCGCGTGCAAGGCTTTATGCAATTAATAAAATAGGTCAGGAAACGATTGTTAGGATATATGATGAAATGTCGGAGAAAATATTCGGCATAATTAGAATGGGCACTGTACTTGGTGAAGGAATGCCCAAGAAAACAGCTGCTAACATATTCATAGAAAGGGGTATTAGAGGTGAGACGCTAACACCTTATAAGCATAGTATGTATAGACCAATGTTATATGTTGACGTTCTTGATATCGCAAAAGCCTTCAAAGCTTTTGTTGATAGAGTGTTCTCTGGGGATATAAAAAAGGACAATAAAGGAAGTCTTAGTCATATTGTAAATGTTGTCTGGCACGAACCAATAACAATATATGACCTAGCAGTCATAATTAAGAGTTTGATTGAAAAACACACCAACGGTAAAATATCTCCAGAGATCGAGATTGTTGACACTGGACAACCAATGGTGTATAATGAGAACGACAAAAAGAAGCTTAGAGTGGATACCACAAAGGTTAAGGAGTTACTTGGAATTGAAAAATTAGCAAGCCCGGAGGAGGTATTAGAAAGATTAATACTAGCTAGGTTAAAAAAGTAGTTACGTGATTTCTTTTTATTACTATCTTTATTATTATCGCTCTTTAGGTGTTCTTAATGGATAACTTCTCGGGTTTAAGAAAGAAAAACATGCTCATCATGAATCAAATGAGAATACATAGCACTTATAAGATTCCAGGAAAAGGGTATTCCGAAGCTTTAGCTTTATCAACGATTTTTAATAAAGTAGTTTTTGTATGTTTTACGGAAAAGGAGCACATGTTATCTAGGAAAATAAGAGAAAATTTTTTGCTTTTTGCTACACCTCTTAGGATATTTGGTAGTGTTTTTCAAACGGTTAAAAGCCTATTTCTCAACTATCTATTTCTTACGATTTTTTTAACTAAATTGGTCTTTAAATATAAAATTCATCTGATTCGTGTCGAAAATGTAATCTTGGCAGGCTTACCAGTATACCTAACCAGCAAGATTACGAAAACTCCTTATGGTGTATGGCTTGGAGGGTTTGAGAGGAAAGCGCTAGAGGTAAAATATGGAAAGAGTATGTTGATAAAAATGTTGACCTATTTTTTAGTACTTCTTGAATTTATTGTGTTAAGGGGAGCAAAATTTGTTTTTTGTGTGTCTCCTGAATTGAAGGATCTTGCTCAAGAAAGAGGAGCAAAAAATGTAATTTCAAGCCCCAATTTTGTAGATTTTTCAAAATTTAAGCCACTAACACCTCCTTTAACTGAGGAAAAAAACATAAAATTCCTCTATGTTGGAAGGCTTGAAGAAGAGAAGGGAATAAAAGTTCTTATGGAGGCTACTAAATTTCTATTAGAAAAGACTACTGATTTTAAATTATTTATTGTTGGCCAAGGGACTCTTATGGGGTATATTAGGGATTTTGTAGCGAAAAATAAATTGGAAGGGTATGTTGAAATACTAGGTTCCTTTGGACATGATGATATGCCTAAAATTTATAATATGTCAGATGTCTTTATTTTGCCGTCTTATACAGAGGGTGCTCCGGCAGCTATGCTAGAGGCGATGGCTTGTGGAAGAGCCATAATCGCTACTAAAGTGGGAATGGTACCTAAGATACTCTTTCATGGAAAAGATGGAATTCTTATAAATCCAGGAAGTCCTAAAGAGTTAGCAGATGCTATGTATTACTTCATAATAAACAAAGATAAAATATCTCAGTTTGGAGAGAATGCATATAAAAGAGCTCTAGAAATTTCGAAGAATTATTTATCATTACATGCGTCAGTTTACTCGAGATTTTTAAAATAATATTTAATTATCAGACATCATACTACAAATGTAATATATAGGAGTAACTAAGTGGCTATGAGGTAATTGTATTGCCGCATTTACTAAAAATAAATAGACCACAGATGCTTTATCTTTACGCTTTCATGATTGGATTTCTTATTAGGGTTATTCCAGAAATTATTGCATATCCGTGGCCAGTAGGGTGGGATACAGTAGGGTACATTGCAAGTACTATCATTACACGAAAAGACTATATTGGAACCCTTTCATCATATATTCTACAAAAGAGACTACCGGCGTTTTTCGTATTTTTACAAGTTCTTATAGCGTTAATACCGTGCGATGATTTCCTTTTATGGAAAATCGTTCCATCAATTCTTTATGGGTTGCTGGGTATATCTGTGTTGTATTTTTTAAAATCATATTATAATCTCAATTCGACACAATCAATAATAGGGGTGATATTTGTACTTCTTGCAGTTCCATCTCTTAGAATCTCTTGGGATTTACATAAAAATCTCTTAGCTAACATATTTCTAGTTGCTGGAATGGCAGATTTTGAAAACAAAAACTTTAGAAAGCGTATAAGATCCTTTATAATGCTCATATTAGCGGTTCTCTCACATCAATTAGTAGCAGCCCAAATATGTTTGATTATGATATTTTATTTCTTTGCGATTTTTGTTCTTTCTTTTAAAAAGTCAATAAATATGAGCATTATTCATTTGATAGACAAAGTAATTCTATTAGTAATAGCAGGAGCATTTACTTTATTTTACTCAGGAATTTATCCGCCAGGAGGAGAGGTTACTGTTTCTGCAACAAACCTTCTTTTAAGTCTATCACTTCTTGATAAAATTATGAATGCCATTTCGGTAGTAAATCTATTTATTGCATTTTTCTTCCTATACATTCCATACTTCTATAAAAGACTTAATTTACTCATGAATATTTGGATTCTTTCATCTCTAGTTCCTGCATTTTCCCCACTGACACTAGTAGTAGAGATTTCATTTTGGAGCCGCTGGATGTTTCAAGGTGTGTATCCACTCACGCTAACAAGTTGGGCATATCTCTCTCAATATATTGATACCTACAACAGTAATAATATTATTCAAGCCTTTATGTCTGCGGAAAAAAATGTAAAGAGAGTTTTTCTCATAACTATTATACTAAGCACAGGTTATCTTGTCTTGACTCCAGATTTTCCTTTACCAATTTATGCAAGCCCATTAACTGTTAAATATGCGCCCTCTTCAATGGTTCAAAATACAATGCCGATAGATGAGAATCCCAATATAGTAGATGTCTTCCAATGGGTTATGGAAAATGTTCCTCAAGGTTCGTTAATTCTAACTGCTCATCCATTCTATAAATGGGCAATTATACTTCTTGACGGATATAACTACACCATCATAAATGTCAAATTTAATGTGTCATATGCAACAGAAATAGCTAAGAATAATACTAACTCACCAACTTATTTAATCGCTACTAGAAGGGGGTGCCAGTTTCATTCTATTGTGATACCAGAAGCCGAATATGAGGAGATATATTCAAAAGGGGATGTTAGTGTTTATCTTTATAAGGAAAATAAGTAGATGTGACAAAAATGTCTTTGGTGAATGAAGCTGAGAGCTATGTCAGAAGAACATATTTTTTCATGGGAGGAAAGATTATATCTACTGTAATTTCCATGATAGGAACCATAATAGTTATTCGACTTTTAGATCCCAAAGATTATGGACTTCTTAATGTTGCCTTTATTATACCTTTTCTTCTTATACTTGCTGCTGAATTAGGGTTAAATAATGCAAGCATACATTACATTGCTAAATATAGAAAGGAAAGAAATTTCTCCGAAATAAAAAACATAATTAAACTTAATATATTAACAAAAATAGTACTAAGTATGTTTTTTTCACTTCTTGTATTCTATTTCTCGGACGCTATAGCGTATTTTGTTTTCGATGTAAAAGATCCCCGCCTTTCACTTTTAATAAAGATAGCATCCGTCGGTATAATAGCCAATACCATTTTTGATGCCGCACTATCAATTTTTATTGGATATGAAAGAATGGAGTACGTGAGTATGACTTTAATTCTACAATCCACTCTTCGTTCCGTGATATCACCAACTCTTATAATATTAGGATTTGGTGTAATTGGACCTATGATTGGCTATGTTTTTGCAGCACTAATGGCAACATTGTTTAATCTATTTATCATCTTCACAAGATTATATCCATATAAGATAAAATCTGCCGAGCCCTTTTTCTCTACATTTAAGGAGATGATTAAATACGGTTTACCACTTTCTATAGTTTCAATAATTACAGGGCTTAGAACCCAAATCTTTAACTTTATACTTACGAGAAAAGCAACTCTTGATGAGGTGGGATTTTTCAATATTACAATTGCTCTATCAGCAATAATGTTACTTTTTGTAAGGCCCATATCGTTAACACTTTTTCCAGCCTTTTCTAGATATAGTTGGGAGAAGAAAGAGGAAAGGATTTTTCTAATTGAATATTTTCATCGTTCAATTAAGTATTCTAGCTTATTCCTAGTTCCAGTCTCCTTGATGATCACAATATTCTCTAAGGAGATAATATTTTTGGTGTATGGACCCAATTATATAAATGCTTACAAGTTTGTATCTATCTATTTTCTGACATATATTTTAATATCTGTAGGACTTTTAACAATCCCTAATTTTCTCAATGGTCAAGGAAAAACAATTATTGTCTTCTACGGCGAACTTATTCGTCTGCTTGCTGGAGCTTCTCTTGCGTATCTTTTGGTTATTAGTATAGGAGGAGTAGGTGTTGTTGTAGGTCTGCTAGTAGGCTCAATTGTAGGTCAGATATACTTTATTATTTGGGTCTATAGAAAATATGGCAAAGAGCTTCTTGTGAACTTTTATGAATCAATGAAGATAATCCTTACTGCAGGTGTATCATGCTTTATCGCACTTTATACATATTCCTTAATTTTTGAAGTATTAATTTTTTTGCAACCAGTATTTTCAGTTTTCCTTGGATTATTATTTTCATCTCTAATATATCTTATATCTTTCTTGATATTAGGAGCTGCTATGTATATTGTTTCCCCTGAGGAATTAATATTCTTAAAGAGCCTCTTTTCAAAGATTAAGCCAGTAGGTGTTATTGCAATATTTATTATGGCAATCGAACAAAAGCTTGTAGAAAGAATGCACAAAAAATCATGACATAGCCTCACTTTGTTAGAGCCATGAAATCTATAGTGATGCTATCAACGTCTGTAAATGTCGGATAGTACACATAAATCATTATTTGAACGCTTGTTACGTTTAATCTTCCAAAATAAAAGGTATCTATTATAAAGCGATTTTCTGATTTCAAGAATAGAGAAAGTATTTTCTGATTTTCTGAAACTATAACCATCCGAGCTATCGAGTGTGTGAGCTTTGCTTTATATCCAATAACGAGAAATCTAAGTGGTATTGACATATTTAATGGAATCTCCAAAAGCGCAAATGCGTCATCTCTTGTACTGTTAATTAATATTTCAGTATATGTTAGGTTAGTGATCATTTCAATAATATCGTTTCTGACAACTTGAAAAACTAAAGGGGGATCCTGAAACAAACTAGATGTATTTTTGATTAGCTCTTTCATTAAATAATAATGCTTGTATCTTCTTGTGAAAAAGTCTTCCAGTAAAGTTATGTTCTTTATCTTGTATATTCCGGGCGATAGTTCTTTTGATAATACTCTTTCAATAGGCCCTATCGGATAAGTTTCATTGGTAATAATTATATCACGGGTTTTCCAATCGTCAAATTTTTTTCCAAGAAAATCTTTTTTACCTTCAACAAGGTCTCTTAAAGATCCTAGATAAATATTTGACCCTATGATCATTATAGGCCAATAATAAGATGCTTTTAGCATATTATATAAAATAACGACCAATATGCTCTGATTTTCAAATCCGTACTTCTCTCTAATCCAAGTTAACTGCTCGATAACAGCATCTCTTGGTCTATACGATAATGCGGGATAATAAGCGCGAGATATGGTTTCTCCAAGTAAGAGTGAAAAAATAAGACTTACAAATAAAAGTGTGAATAGCCTTCTTCTTGAGGGAATTAGTATTTTATACTTTGAGAAGATTTTTATTGCACTCTTCTTATGTATATTTTCGTGCAAAAAGTCAAGACCGGCACCTGTGAAGAGAGGAGTAGGATAGAGTAGATAAATTCTATATACTTGCATATATCCTAAAATTATGACGAATGACGTAATGTACAGCACCCATAATGTTGACAAGATTCCGAACTTTCTATTTCTTTTTAATAAAGCAATTGTGCCAAATACGCTTAGCAACCATAGTAGGGGATTTTCGACTGATGGGTGATAAAGCCATCCAGGAGGTAGCGAAAAGAAGTGAAACTCTTTTCCCACGAGATTAAGCAACCAGTATATCGCGTCGATATCATAAACTAAGAATAACGTAGAAAGAATGCTCAAAATCAGGAGCAATTTTAAGATATACATTGTACTATAAGTAGCTGTTCGGTGCTTAATATATGAGTTAATTAATGATAGGATTATTACTAAAAACAAGAAAAGAGCTACTAAAATTGCTGTCCAAAAGTGTGTCAAATAAAGTGTTATGATAATTATAGAGAGAAATATTGAATCTTTTATGACACTTCGTCTGCTTTCAATCATGAAAATTTTTGAGAAGAAAAGAAGAGCGATAAAAAGGAGGGCATCTGCTATCAATTGCCCATATAAATCATAGGAGACTCTTATAAACAATAAACTTAGGGGTGCTGTAAGTCCAACATAGAAGGATAATCTAAAATCCTTTGTTGCAAGGTATGATGATATGGCAGCCAGAGCTATATACAAGGAACCAAAAATTATCGGTGTTACTAACCCAATTATATCAAAATTATCTCTGAGGAAAAAGTAAATAACATACATTATTAACGATGGAAGTGGTTTACTCAATTTTAGAGCACTTAAGATGCCATATTTATCAATATATTCCCCATAATAAACATAAGACGGTGTATCAAAGCCAACAATTCCTACAACGTCAAAAAACCTTTGCCAAACAACAAGCAACTCTACAATAAATAAACACACAAATGCTACAAATAGCCTGTAAGCAGATATTTTCCTTACCTTTTCCTTATAATCTATAAAGAAAGCTTGCGAGAGCTTTGATATATGGTCTACTATTTCACTTGGAATGAATGATGGCTTTCTCTCCAAAATTATTTCCAATTCATATATTACGAAAGCAGTTAATAAAATTATAAGGTATGCAAAAAAGAGGGGAATACTGAAGATATTATCAATACGATGCCTTTTCATGAAATCAAATAAATAAAATGCTGATTCGAAAAATGGATTATCATAAAATACCCAGAGGGCCGATGATAATCCTATTACTATTGCAATTATCATTAAGACATATATTGTGACTTCCAATTTTGTTGCAGTTATTCGCTGTTCAACCATTGGAATCACTGCTAATATTTTGTTAGAATACTTTTGTACACTTCAATTAACTTTTCGGTTGAAAATTTCCAATTATACTTATTCTTTATCAGCTCTATGCATCTTTTTCCATACTTATAGGATTTATCTGGATCGTCGAGAAAATAGGATATAGCATCAGCAAAATCCTTTGGATCATCCTCAGTAAGCAGTCCTATGTTTTCTTTTCTTATGATCTCAGACCAAGAGCCTATATCATTAGCAACAACAGGGATACCAACAGACATGTAATCAAATAATTTAACAGGAGTTCCCATTTTTCTAGGTAAATCCTTCGTTGACGGAACCACACCGACATAAAATGAAGCTAAAAACTCAAAGAACTCATTTTCATTTGGTATCCAAAAGAAATGTGGCGAGACATTGATTTCTTTCGCTAATTTTTGAATCTTACCAAGATGTTCTCCTTTCTTTGTAATGTAAAATTCTGCTTGAGGGACTCTTTTAAGAACATAGGGCATACTTTTTACAAACAAATCTACGTGCTCCCGATAAGCAACAAGCCCAGCATAAACAGCACTTGGATTCTCACTTCTTTCTTTTGGTTCCTCACGCCTTAAAGTACCACCAGGCTCAACTATATGAATTTTTGATTTGTCAACATCAAATGATTTTGTTAGGTAATCATACATAAAGTTACTAACACTTATAATACAGTCTGCGCCGCTCATTATTTCGCTTTCTATAGACATCAATACATTGTATCTTTTATCATGCCTCTTAATGATACCCATTACAATAAGCTCTTCTGGCCAAATATTGTGAATGTCAGCAATTACGGGGATTTTTAGTTTTTCTTTTATTGACACTAATGCAGCAGCCGCTATTTCCTGCTCACCTTGAATTATATCCAACTCCATTTTACAGCTTGTAATGAAATCATAAATACTGGACCCCAATGAGTTGATTATTTTTCTTATCGTTCTCTCTCTTAGCATAATCAAACGTGATAAGTAGGGGATGTTCAAAATTTTTCTAGCAATACTATACATTTTCTCTGAAAAAGCAGATCCTCCAGTAAATGTCTTTATTTGATGAAAAAATACATTCTCTCCCCAATTCTCACTAAAAGAAAAGGGACTTATCACATGAACCTCATGGTTCATTTTTGAAAGATTTCTTGAAAACTCTCTAACTCGAACTATAGAGCCCATACTTTCTTTAGGTGGGTGTGTAACCACAATACCTATTTTCATGATAGTACTACCTCTCATAGAGAAGAGATTTTGTAAATATGTGTTTGCCACTAGGGGGTACGGGTATATCATCGACAATATCCCAAATTATCCTACATTCAGGGCCCATAACTTTCTTAATCCCTTTTTCAATCTCATTTTTCTCTTTTTCAATGGGCACACCTTTTGGAACAATAAGTATTCTTATTTTATCAAAATCTTCTTGCACAACCTGAAACTTCTTAACCCAATCTTTGAAATAAAATAAATGGGTAAAATATTCACCATGAATGATGGTACCGTCCTTTCGAATAAAATTATCCGTAATCCGTCCAGTTATCTTTTTTAGAACTGGTAGATAATGACCACATATACCCTTCTCCGAGGAGAGAATACCCGTATCACCTATTTCATATCGTATTAATGGCATGGAGTAATTATGAAGTGTTGTTATCAAAATTTTTCCCACAGAGTTTATTTGTTTAATGGATGGGTCATTAAAATTAACAACTTCCACATACTGATTAAATGAAAAAATATGCATTTCTTGATGTAAACACTCTCCTGCTATTGCCGATGATTCTCGTGAGCCATAAAAGTTAAAAACTTTAGTCCCAAATACACTTTCAATTTTCTCTCTCATGAAATCTGTTAACATTTCAGCTGTGCTTACAATTATCTTTGGACTATGTATACTTAGTCTCTTTTTTTCAACAAATCTAGCTAACTCATACAAAGCGGTAGCGTAAGCACGTATAATATCTGGCTTAAATTTATTTATTGTTGTAACAAATTGATGTAAATCTTTTTCTGTCATTTTAAATGCATTAAGCATTATAGAGTTTGTTAGCCAATTGATTATTTTTCCTTGAAAACTGCCAGTTAATTCTAGAATTTCCTTCTCCGATCCCCATATCAATGCCTTCTTGGAAGATATTTCATCGACACCAAGAATATCATAGTAGTAATAGTAGTTTGTTGCTTTTGCCCATCTTTTGTACTCTTTATCTTGAACAAATCTCACTGGTTCCCCAGTTGATCCTCCAGAGGAATTATAGTACCAATCTCTCGAAGTATAGTCCTTAGAAAGCAAAAGATTAAAATTATTTCGAATATCGTCCTTTGTTAATGGAGGGATTTTTGTAAAATTTTCTAAGTTTACCGTTTTCCCATCAGTTACATCATACTCACGAAGAATTTTAGAGTAATATGGGACATTATGATATGCATGTAAAAGTAAACGAGTTAAATAATTATTTTGAAAGTTAATCAAGTCATCATAACTTTCTATCTTTTTAATTTCCAAGTATTCTCGCCAGAAGTATTCATTAAGCACTTTTATGACGGCCATATGCAAGGCTCTTTTAAATCTAGAAGGCATATAAATACCCCTGTTTTGTACGTCAACTCTTATTCCTTTGACTTATATAATGCTATAATTTAAATTTATCCTATAGCTTTTAAAACAAGTTACTTTAATTGTGGCACATTAATTCTTAGTTTGTTTTCAGCAGCATATTTTCTCAGATATTTAAGAATAGTTTTAGACATCACATCTTTAGACAACTCTGAGTTGTATTCATTTACAACTTTCAGAAATGCCTTCTCTGCAAGATCCTTTCTCAGCTCAGCATCTTTGATTAATTTTTCAATAGCATTGGCTATACTTATTTCATCCCCATCAGCTAATAAGACATATTCATACCATTCTTTCTTTTCCTTAAACGCAGGCCCAGCAATAACAGGAACCTTGCATGCCATTGCTTCTAACATGCTTGATGGAAAACCTTCAGAAAGACTTGGAATCACAAAAATATCAGTATCTCTTAAAATCTCTGCGACTTTTATCGGTGGTTTATATCCAAGAAAAACAACATCATTAAGTTTAAGACTTCTAGCTAAGTTTTTCAGTTTATCTTCTTCTGGACCAAAGCCTACTATAAATAATTTGATATTCTCATACTTACTTTTTAGCAAAGCAAAAGCCTTTATGAGAGATAATATATTTTTCTCGGGTGATAATCGAGAAACAGTCGTAATTATAATTGATTCTTTCTCCATTTTTTTAGTATCTCTGGGATGGAAGATTTTTGTATCAACACCTTGAACTACGTATATGATTTTTCGTTTATCTATCGATGGAAAGTAATTAGAGAGATCAGTATTCGTAACTATCAAGTTAGCAGTCTTAAAAGCTATATGTTCTAAAAGGTACAATATTTTTTCTAAAATGATACCCCAAGAATAGCGATACCTTACAGTTCTTCTTGAGAGACCAGCAACCCTAATAATACTAATTTTATTTCTAATCCTTGACAAAAGAGAGACTACTAACCCAGTATATGTATGTCCTCCTAAGCTCATAAGTATGAGATAATGCTTTTTGGAAACAAGTCTGTTTGCTTTCAAAAACGCAAGAAGAAGATAGCTTAAATACGTTGGTATTAATCTTAATCCAACATTACCCAAATTTGCAAATTTTATTAAAAAAACACCTTTTTTTCGTTCTTCTAACAAATATCTACCTGCAGGAGTGTCCGAAGCAATCATATCTACGTCAAAAATGGACTCGTCAATTAATTTTTTGAGTAAAGGATAGTATTTACTCTCATAATCTCTTTTCCTGAATCCGGGCTCCATTATCACTAGTATTGGAATTTTATTCATAATTGTTGCACCATTAATATAATTTACGAATGAAAAATGAAAAATTACAAAACATTAAATTTTTAATCGAAATTGTGTAATAAATATTAAAAAATTATGTGGACAAACGATGAAAGTTTTACATGTAACCCCATTTTTCGCGGAAGGATATGGTGGAACAGAGAGATACTCCTATTTTTTAACGAGAAAACTGGCATCTCTTGGAGTTAAAGTTACTGTTTTCACTTCAAGGTTAAGTAATAATTCTCCTGCTGACTATTACATGTTACCTAACCTTCGTGTTAGACGATTCTTAACGATGGGAAATATATGGGGGATTAATCCTTTAGCGCTTATGTTTCCTAGCTTACTTGCTGATTTAGACGATTTTGATGTTGTTCATGTTCATTCGTACTTGTATTTTACGTCAAATCAAACAATATTAGCTAAAATATATCGAAGCTATATAAATATGGAAAATCCACCTATAATCTTACAGATTCATGGAGGAATCGGTGTTCCCAAATACATGAAAATTAAGCCATATAAAATGTTCGGTAAGCGATTTTATGATCTAATTTTTGGAAAACTAACTTTAATAGCATCTGATTTCATTGTGACAATGTCCGAGCTTGAATGGAACTTACTAAGGAAGTATTTTAGGCTAAAGTACGATAACCATATAATATTGCCAAACGCTGTTGATGATTCAATACTTAAGAGAGCAAAATTCGTAGAAGTTGATGAAACAGGACCTCCATTTACAGTAATTTATGTTGGTGATCTGGAACCTTGGAAAGGTGTTGAAAATCTACTTATTGCAACAAAAATCTTAACCAAATTAATAAGGAACTTGCGAGTTTTAATAGTAGGTGAAGGGACACAGAGAAAAAACCTAGAGGATTTTGCTACACGAAATAAGCTACCTGTGTGGTTTGCAGGTTATCTACCACATAATAATGCACTTACTGAAATCACGTATTCTAACGTATTTGTATTACCTTCTCTTTGGGAAGGAATGCCAACAGTACTTTTAGAGGCAATGGCTCTTAAAACACCAGTAGTAACTACAAATGTAGGAGCTGTTTCAGAATTAATTAAAAATGAGATTAATGGTTTGATAGTTCCTCCAAATGATCCTAAAGCGCTAGCTAACGCTATATATAGACTTTGGAAGGACCAGGATTTTGCTGAAAGATGTGCCAATCGCGCATATAATGATGTTAGGCGCTATTATACGTTCTCAAGAGTAGCAAGAAAGATAATTCGATTCTATAAACTAGCAATAGATTTGGCTCTTGAAAAACGTAAATATCGTCTCTTTAAGTATGTACCAAAGGATATGATTGAACATGTGATGGGTAGACCTTATCAAAGAATAATCTAAGTAATAAAATTATAAATATATACTCGTTTTTAAAATTACAATACTATATTATTTTTATTCAACATGGTGATACCTATGGAAATCAGCTTAACGATATCTTTATGGGATTTATTTATAATGGCAATTGCTTATATCTATGTCGTCTTAGTCATTTCTATAGGAGAGCTGCTTAGAAAAAAACTAAACTATGACATAACATTTACTAGAAAACTCATTCACCTATTTGCTGGATTTGCTGCTTATACGGTTCCGTATTACGAACATCCATGGGTCGCAATCATTGTCGCATTCACTTTCGTAGTTCTATTATGGTTCTCATCGCCAAAATCACCCATAAAGAAACTTAGAGATTGGTATGAGGTCATGGCAGATAGAGAGTCTGAACTTGAAGCAGGGCACATATTAGGACCAGTATATTATTCTATAAGTATAACGGTACTAGTAGCAATTTTCACTATAATTCCAGGCCTTTTCACTAAGATATATGTCCCCATGATTGCTTTAACAACGATGTACTGGGGCGATGGATTAGGTGCTCCGATAGGCAAAAAATATGGAAAACATAAATATCAGACGATAGGCGGTACAAGATCTATAGAAGGATCTATTGCAGTTTTCATAGGCTCCTTTGTTGGAGCTGTTTTTGCATCATGGTTTTTTGGAATTCTTAATTTCGGTGTATTTTCATCATTTAACGAAATTCTCCTAATATCATTGGTTGCTGCTGTGACTACAACTCTTATTGAGGCTATCTCCCCAGCAGGATATGATAATTTCTCAATACCCTTTATAGGGACTTTAGTTCTATGGTTCCTGTGATAAACAATACCTCTTTATTTTATTATTTCACATCATATAGTATATTTTTAACAACATCTTATGAGAGCAAAGTTTTTAAGCATCAATTTTGCATTTTTACTTAGAACAGAAGTGTTAAAGTAGCCCGGTAGTGTAGCAGGCCAAGCATGCACGGCTCTGGACCGTGCGACGTGGGTTCGAATCCCACCCGGGCTATCATTTAATTACTTTTTATTAATACTTTGAGACTCTAACTTTAACGAATCTTCTAAAAATAGTTTTTATAAAAGTGCTTACTTGTTTTCGTTTGACTTGATTTAGCTTTTCTTTTAGTGTGATACGTATTGTCTTTTTGTTATAGGACACAGAGAAGTTTTTAACGTTAAAGGCAGCTTTCAAGCAATACTCCACATCTGTGATATCTACAGTTGGTAGTTTTGAAATACAGTCATTAGGACATCTAACACATCTATTTGTAAAGAAACATAAATTATAGCATGGCACATTTGCAACATAAGCATTAGCGCAACACGCAGAGTTGTATGCCAAAAGACCCAACTTTAATGCAGTTTGTACTATTTGTTTTTTGAGGTCTGCTTCTTCAATTACTATTTGGTGATCTCCTAAAGTTCCCTTTATCCTATTTTTTATTTTGTGTATTTCTACTCCAGCTTTTTCCAATCTACTTAAAATCCGTTTATTTACTCTTAATGATCCAGCAACAATGCCCTCAGCACCATATTCTTTGCTAGAGGTTAGAATCAAATCTATTTCTTCATCCGTTATACCAGGTATTATTGGCCGAATAAAAACAAAGGGTTTAAACCCGAAATCTCTGAGATTCTCTATTGTTCTGAACCTAAGCTCGGGGCTAATAGCCTTAGGCTCAATTTGCTTTGCTTTATTTATTGTAATTATAGTTATTAAAGGTGAAAGAGGGGTTTTCCCGACAACTTCCCTTAATCTACTAACAGATTCTTCATCAAGATACATTTTCGTAGAAAACTGTATAGGATTTCCCAAAAAGGTAGAAATAGTCTTTATAAATTCAAATGTTTTTTCCTTCACAGTTGGATAGAAAGGATCCACAATACTTCCAAGAGCTATAAATGTTCCATTTCTTCCAGGCACAAATGAGGGATTATACAAGAGGGCCAATGCAAGCTCCTTTCCACTCAATGGGTAAGGCTCTGTTTCCTTGAATTTAAACCCCATTTCTTCTATATAGCAATATACACAATTAAATGGACAATGAAAACCCATATGTACTGTTATTCCACAAGCTATTGGTATCCTTTTTGTGTGAGCATCTCTTTTTATTTTTCTTAGCCTACTTCTATCTTTTATTTCTCTCTCCAGCTCTTTAATAATTTCTTGTTTCGATTCTATAAGGTCTCTTTTTACCATTAAGGGGCACCAAGTAAATTGCAACTTAATTACTATAAAAATAATGTTATGAGCACCCTTCTAAAAATTTAGGATTTTATGAAAAACATTTAATATGCTTATTGGTTGTAAAATATGCATCAAAATAAAGGAGTGTTCAGTATGACGGATGTTGTCTTATCAGCGATACAAATGAACCCAAAACTTTTAGATGTTGATTTTAATATTCAAGCCACCAGCGAATTTATTGAAAAAGCTGCAGAGATGGGCTCTGAAGTTATAGTTTTGCCAGAATTAGCGAATACTGGGTATGTAATTCCGTCAAGGAAAGAACTAGAAATGGTAGCAGAGGCTGCCCCAAGAGGAAAAACCCTCACAGAATGGGAGAAACTGGCAAAAAGATATGGTGTGTTTATAGTTGGTGGTTTCGCGGAAAGAGATGGAAATAAAATATATAACGCAAGTGTATTATTGGGGCCGAATGGATTTATAGGCACTTATAGGAAGATACATCTTTTTGGAAGGGAAAAACAAATTTTCGATCCAGGAGACAAAGATCTATGGGTTAATAAAACAGAGAAGAATGTAAACATAGGGCTCCTAATCTGCTTTGACTGGATATTTCCAGAAGTTGCAAGAGTTTTATCACTTAAAGGTGCCACTATTCTTGCCCATTCTGCAAATTTAGTTTTGCCTTATGCTCAAAGAGCTATGCCAATCAGAGCTTTAGAGAATAGAGTCTTTACAATTACTGCAAACAGAATAGGCGAGGAAAATGGAGTAAAGTTTACTGGAATGAGTATAATTGCTAATCCTCAAGGAGAGATATTAGTAAAGGCAAGCAGAGACGAAGAAGAAATCATAACGGCAAAAGTTAATATTGAGGAGGCTCTGGATAAAAAGATCACCCCAGAGAATGACCTATTTAGTGATAGACGACCAGAATTTTATAAAAAAATCGTTGAGACATAGATTAATCTTTCAAATCTATTAAATGCGAACCATCGCAAGTTTTTGAAGTATGAAGAAATGAAAAACCTTCCCTGCACGTAGCAAATGATAATCCATAATTCTCAGCAATCTCTTTTACTCTAGTCATAAGCTTTAATCTAATCTCTCTTTTAATGTACGTAACTCTACCTACTCTTTCGGTATAAAGAAAACGTGCTTTTTTCATCTCAGTAGGAAAAGCAGCAAACATCCTTTTCCAGCTATCAATTCTTGGTTTAAACGTAGAAGAAACAACATGAATGGCCCCTACAGATTTAGCAGCTTTTATGACAGCCTCTATATTTTCAATACTATCATTTATATAAGGAACTATAGGGTCTAGTCTAATCCCAACTGGTATTCCAGAGGAGGAGAGTTTTTTAATAGCCTCTAATCTTTCTATTGGAGATGGTGCATTTATTTCCATCTTCTTAGCTAATTCATTATCTATCGTGGTTATTGTAAACATTACAGCAACTTTCATATTTTTAAGAATATCAATGTCACGAGTTATTATGTTAGACTTAGTAATTATCAATAGTTTAATAGGAAAGTCACTCATAATTTGTAATACCCTTCTTGTAATCTTCAACTTTTCATCAATTGTTGGATAGGGATCAGAGCTATTTGACATTGATATCACAAAGCGATAATCCAAACGTTTTAGTTCTCTACGTAGGTTTTTCAGCAAGCCTTTCTTTTCCCTAACTTTAAAAGCATTAGGAATATATGAAGTTATATAACAATATAAGCAATGATGATCGCAACCCGTATACGGATTAAATGAATATTTTTTAGGACAAGTGCATAAGGGGCTTTTCCAAGGGTCAAACCAAGTGATTAGTGGAATTGCTAACCCCTCTATATATTATCTCTTCATTTTCATTCGTTAAAAAATTAACAAAATAAATAAAATTATTTAGTGCTACGCTATGAGGAAATTAAAAAGCAAAAAGGAAGATAAAAAGAGGATTACATACCAGGAGGCATGCCTCCACCAAATCCACCCATGCCAGCGGGCCCGCCATATCCACCAGGCCCACCGGGTGGCCTTGGAGGCGCTTTCCTCTTAGAAGCTATAACATCATCTATCCTTAAGATCATTCTTGCAACTTCACTAGCTGTCTTAAGTGCTTGTACTTTAACTCTTGTTGGTTCGATTACTCCAGCATCAAGTAAATTTTCAACTTTACCCGTTTTAAGATTTATGCCAGCGTATATATTTCCCTCATTATGAGCTTTTCTTAATTCTGAAATGATATCTATTACGCTCAACCCTGCATTTTCAGAAAGCGCTCTTGGAATTACTTCTATTGCATCGGCAAAAATCTTAACAGCGAGTTGTGCTTTACCAGAAACGGATTCGGAATAATCTCTAATTCTCTTAGCTATTTCAGCTTCTATAGCTCCTCCACCAACTACAAATGTGCCATCTTCAACAACGTCCTTTACCACAAAAAGCGTGTCATGCAAAGCTCGTTCTGCTTCCTCTACAACCATTTTTGTCCCAGCTCTGAGAAGTATTGATATTGCTTTAGAATTTTTACATCCCTCAATGAAAACAAATTTAGAATCACCTATTTTGATCTCTCTTACCTTCTCAGCTTCGCCGAGAGCATCTTCGGGTATTTCTTCCAAGCTTGTCAATATTCTTGCACCAGCAGCTTTTGCTAATCGTTCAATATCCTTTTTATTCACACGAGCTACTGCCATAATTCCATTTTTAGCTAGAAATGACTTTGCTATGTCATTAATTCCTTTCTGAGATAGAACTACGTTGGCTCCAGATTTTACTATTTTTTCGACCATGTCAAGAACCATTTTCTCTTCTTGCTTTTTGAACAATTGTATCTCATCTGGAGAATCTATTCTGATATGAGCATCAAACTCTGTTTTTTCAACCTCTAATGGTGCATTAGTTAAGAGGATTTTTGGATTGTTAATTTCTTTAGGCATATCTGGATGGGCTAATTCTTTATCCAAAATTACCCCTTTTACTAATTTTGTTTCACTTATCTTAGCCCCTTCTTTCTTAACAACTTTTATGTTATCCAAGTTCACGGTAACCTTACCATTTTGTTTTTCCGCAACAGATTTAACGGCCTCAACAGCTATCTTAGCTAAGGCTTCTCTATCTGCGCTTACTACCTTACTTGCCATTGCAGTCATAGCAATATTTTTCAGATCCTCATCACTCCTAACAGATATCTCAATTTCTTTAATGACCTTAATTGCCTTCTCTGATGCCAATCGGTAACCATTAACTATATGTGCTGGGTGTATACCTTTTTCTAAGAGTTCTTTACTTTTCTTTAAAAGTTCGCCTATTAAGACAACAACTGTTGTCGTTCCATCACCAGTTTCACTATCTTGGGTCTTAGCTGCTTGAATTACTATCTTTGCAGCGGGGTGCTCCACCTCTATTTTCTTAGCTATTTCGGCACCATCGTTTGTTATTACCACATCACCTACTGAATCTACTAACATCTTATCCATTCCACGAGGACCAAGAGAAGTTCTTAAGAGTTCGGCTACAGCCATAATGGCCATTATATTGGACGTCATTGCTTCTCTTCCAGTAGTCCTTCTGGACTCTTTACTTAAAATTAAAACTGGAATTCCTTGCATGTTACATTCCTCAATCCTGACTTTACAAGATTCTTTAACAACTTTTTAAATATTGATTAACCCATATTTTTCCCTAATTTAAGTTTTGCGTTTTCTTATATTACTGCATTAGAAAAGCTCATATCGCAATTGTGCATCAATATAAATATCCAATTTTTATATCAATAGAAATAGAAAAAATAATAATCATATTTTCATAAAACTAATGCAAAGTTGAGGTGGTACATTGAGAATTTTAGTAGTTTCACCACACACGGATGATGCAGAACTTGGTGCTGGTGGATCTATAGTAAGATTTCTTGAAGAAGGGCATTCTATTATGTGGATTGTTTTTTCTATTGCTGAGGAAACATTACCAAAAGGCTATCCCCCAGACACACTAAAAAAAGAATTTCTTGCGGTAGTGAATGAACTAAATATCGATACCTATAAAATATTTAATTTTCGAGTTAGACATCTGCACGAGCATCGTCAAGAAATACTAGAGGAGCTAGTAAAAGTTAGAAATCAGTATAACCCAGATTTAGTAATAGGGCCGTCATTAAATGATTTCCACCAAGACCATCAAGTTGTCGCTAATGAAATCGTTCGTGCATTTAAAATGAATGCGTCCATAATAAATTATGAACTACCCTGGAATCACGTAACGTTCAATACACAATTATTTGTAAAATTGGAAAAAAGACATATTGATAAGAAAATTAATCTGCTTAGCCATTATAAATCACAAATTATTCTTAAAAAAAGAAGGTATTTCAATAAGGAGTTTATTTATGGCTGGGCGAGGACGCACGGTGTACAATGTAATGCAGAATACGCGGAGGCTTTTGAGGTGATTAGATGGATCTTATAGTTATGATAACGGGTGCGGGAGCTCCAGGAATAAAGGGCACCCTTTATTCTCTCCATGAAAACTTTGATGGTAGAAAAATAAAAACAGTTGGCGTGGATATAAGAGAGCATGTTGTTGGCAAATATCTTTGTGATAAATTCTATAGAATACCACCACCCTCATCACAAGACTTCATTCCAACTCTGTTATCTATATGTGAAAAAGAAAAAGTGGATGTTATTTTACCTCAAGTAACCGCTGAGCTATTTGAATTATCTAAACATAAAAAGGATTTTGAAAACACAGGTACAGCAGTTGCTATATCAAGCTATAATGCAATCATCCACTCCAACAACAAGTACGAATTGATGAAAGTTTCTAAAAAATTAGGCTTACCAACTCCAGAGTTTTTCTTGGTTAATAATTTTAAAGATTTAGAAAAATATGCAATAAAGTTGGGATACCCTGAAAATCCTGTGGTTGTAAAACCGCCTGTTTCAAATGGAATGCGAGGACTTAGAATAATAAATGAGAATATTAACTATAAAGAGCAGTTCTATAAAGAAAAACCAACTGGAATTACTACAAGAATGGATGACTTATATAGGGTTATTGGTGATACTTTTCCAGAACTAATCGTAATGGAATACCTTCCAGGTGATGAATATTCTGTAGATGTATTAAAAACGAAAGATGACATTATTATAGTTCCAAGATTGCGAGTGGAGATACGATCGGGAATTACATTTTCAGGCATAATTGTAAAGCACGAAGAAATAATTAAACATGTAGAAATCCTTACTGAAGAATTAGGATTGGAGTATGCCTTTGGTTATCAGTTTAAAAACGATAAGGAGGGTGTACCAAAAATCATAGAGTGCAACCCAAGAATACAAGGAACCATGGTTATGAGTACATTAGCTGGAGCAAATCTGATATATGGTGCGGTGAAATATGCTCTTGGCGAGGAAATACCGAAACTTGAAATTAACTGGGGAACTAAATTTTTAAGATACTGGGGCGGAATAGGCATTTTTAAAGAAAGAGAAGAAGTCCAAATAATCTAATGAACGATTTAAATTCTGCTGTATATATTTTGAAGGACATCAATAAATTTGTCAAATACTAAATTTTCTGCGGCATAAGCTTTTCTCTCATCTCTCGTGTTTTCAATATCATCCTTATTTCTGTAAAGATCTATTAGTATGTCTTTAAGTTCACTTATAGGGTCATCAATAATAATAGCATGAGGGGGTTTTAGAAATCTTATTACTTCTTTTAGACTACTTGTAAGAAGAGATATAAGTCCTGCGTGAATGTAAATAAATACCTTATTAGGGTTAGAGAATATGTGAAATGGGTGCGGCGTCCAGGAACATAATCCTATATGCATTTCCTGCATTATTCTATATAGTTGCAAGTGATACACATATCCAAGGCCGATAATTGAGTCATAATATGCTGCTTTTCTTTTAGTGCCTAATAAAAATAATATCATTTTATCAGATAGAGGCTTAATAATGTCCTTAATGAATGTAAGATTCCGATATGGAACCACAGGTGGTAAAACACCCGGACCAATATATCCAAGGAGTAACTTGTTGTTTCTGTATTTATCAATAATTTGTTTGACGTCAATTGGTATAGGATATAATTCAGAGGTTTTTACCTCATACGAATGAGGAAAATTAGGAATAACAAATACATTTTTCAGATTATGCCTCTCAACATAATATCTCTTAATGTAGTTGTTAACGGTCACTATTGCTAACACATTATTAGCAAGCTCTTGTTCCCACTTATACCATATGTATGCTTTAACCCTCGCTCTAAAGCGATAAAGGTTCTTTTTTGTGCCCCTTTCAGCTATATATCTATATCGTACTGGGAAAAGCTCATGATCATCAAGCACGACTGGATATCCTAGATCATAAGCTATTTTAGCTGCAAAAATATTATGCGCGTAAACAAAATCTGGCTTTACCTTATTGAGAATTTTTCCTATCTTCTTCTTAAACCAATCATAAAATGGTCGAACACCAAGTCTAGCATAGGATGGCCAACTTTCTAAAGATATGAACTTGTAGGATAAGGGTAAATTTAGATACTTAATTATATCATTCAAAACAGCGGGTCTTCCCCGACCAATAAGATATATGTTTCCTTCTCTGTTAGCTTCCATATGGAGTAACAAATTCTTTTCTACTCGCATATCTGGAAGCGAACTATCTGTCAGAACTGCAATGTTTAGTTCCTTACCCATTTAGCTCACCTAATGTCTCTTTAAAAATCTCTAGCTGTTTATTAAAAAGCTTTCTGAGTATTTCTGCTCTACTGCATGCTTTTTTCCTTAGATTTTCTAATTTTTCAGAATCCATTTCTTGAAGAGTGTTACAAAGCCTATCTATGTCTGTTAAATAAATGGCCGAATCCATAAACATTTTTCTAAATGAGAATGTATCTGGTACTATCAAAGGCTTCTCTAAATATATTGCTTCAAGAGACGATCTAGTCACAGTATATTTTCTCTCTGCCCATGAAATAATCAAATCGGCTTTGTTTAAAAGTTCAAAATATTCTTCCTCACTTAGAAAGCCTGTGAAAATTACTTTCCCAATTTTTCTCCTTGCATGAGGACCAGTTATATAAAGCTCTAAATCTACATTACAATTTGAAACAACACTAATTAACCGTTTAATGTTCTCTATGCTTACGGTTCCTGAAGGCAAAACTAGAGTGAGCCTCTTACCTTTGGGTAGCTTTAATTTATCTACTTTGCTAATAGAGCCTTTTTTTATTACAGTAGGAGGAGGATCTATTAAAACTAAGTGTTTTGCAGTTTTTCCACATGGAACGATTTCTGTAATCGTATAATCATGCGATAGAACAACATCGGCATATTTTATAAAATTTCTAAAGAATCTATTCAAAAGAATTCCTTTAACATTCGTGTATACTAAGAAATTGGGATGAATGTCCAATACTAGTTTAAACCGCTTAATAAGCTTTAGGAATACAATTGTAAGAACCGCCGGGCCTTGAGTCGTTTGTAAAATTACTATTTTCGGATTGATTCTAAAGAAAAGAGCAATTGTTTTTATGAGGGCTTTAATATATGGTGGTCTATCCTTAAAGACAAAGACTGGGATTTTTAATATCTTAGACAATATCTTAGTTCTTTCACTTATTTTACCCCAAGCTAAGTATATTATTTTCATCTTAAACCACATCACTCTTCCTTAACTTTTTGTTAGTTTTAATCATCTGCTCCGCCAGTTTCATACAAATTTTATCTGTAACAGTGCGTGGATATGTTGTAGGTACTATTGGATATCCATACCTTTTTGCAACTATTGAATACATATTCCTTTCATATCGAAGAACTTCTTTTGCATATCTTATCGGCTCATCACGCTTCATGACTCTTTGGATGGATACATCTTCAGGTATATCAAATATTATTGCGTATCGTGGCTTTATCAGGAACCAAATGGGTTCTAAAAATTTAAGAGGATACCCCAAAGCCGAATATTTAATATACGTACTCCAAATGAATCTGTCTAAGATAACTATTTTTCCTTTAGCGACCTTAGGATATACTTTAAAAAGATAAAGTAATATGTTATCAACTAAGCTTAATAACGCTCTTAGTAACTTTAGCATCTTGTTTCCTTTATAAAATGACCTCGAGTCAAAATATCTTATTTTGTCAAATTTTTCTCTTTTTGTTTGCCGCAACAGCTTTGATAACCTTTCAACAAAGAGATATTTATGATAACGAATTATCTCGACATCAAATCCGTTCTCTTCAAAAATCTTCTTAAAGAAGTAAGAATATGTACTTTTCCCAGAACCATCAATTCCTAATAGAGCTAATACGAATCCCCATTTGGGAAATATTCTCCTTATTTCTTTTCTCATCCATTCATCATTTAATAATAGAGAGATACACAACAGCAAAAACGCAAAAATTACTCTTTCAACTAATAGCATATTTGTTAGGTATACATCCCCTAATATAAAGCCTCCTAGAATTGCTAAAAACAATCTTAGTGCATTAGGCCCCTCATTAAGCGGATGGACTTTTAACTTCTTAGCTTTTAAAACTCCCAATCCCATATAAGCTATTGATAATAAGAGAGAGAACAAAATATAGTTAAGAATACTATACTCCAACTTAAGAAATACTACTGAAAAGGCTGCGAGAAAGAAAGAAATTGGAGCTATTATCTTCATAAACATTTTATAAGCACCAATAATTTTAATTTTTGATTATGTTTTCAGACTTTTGAATTTAAACTTTAATAATTAATATTAGCTAGACACATAATCCATGGCTAAAAAATATTTTTCTTTAGATTAAGTATTAATTTTAGCCATACATGATGTTTTTATCTATTGTCTCTTATTAATTTACAGACAGTTAGGTATTGCTATAAGTAAACTTAAAAACATCCAAGTATCATATTTTTTCGAAAAAGCGCATAAATTGCCCTGCTACTAGTGGTGTAGTGAATGGATAAAAAAAGGATTCTTGTGGTCTCTGCAAATTTTAAGAAGGCATACCCAGTTATTAAATCAATATCGAAAATGGGTTATTTACCTATCATTGTTTTTTATCACTGGTTAAGCTCTCCTATTTTCTCTAAATATGTTTATAAAAGGTATTTAGTCGCAAACCCGTATACCAATGAAAAAGAATACGCATATCAGATTGCACTTATAGCTAAAAAAGAGAGCATTGATATGATAATTCCTATTGGTTTTATTGATAATGTGATTCTTGCTAAATATAGACATCTTTTCGGTGATATTATTATACCAATTCCATCTTATGAGAGCATCATGACCGTTTCAAATAAATCTAAATTATCTGAACTATTATCTAAAATAGGAATAAATTATCCAGAGACTTTAATTTTTAAAGACTTTATATCAAAAAAGAGTGATATTAAGTATCCCATTGTCGTTAAAGGAATATCCGACGCATCGGCACCTATTTATGCATTAAATGAATATCATTTACATACATTAGATATTTCTAGCACACGCAACTTAATTGTTCAACAGTTTATTCCTGGGCAGGGTCATGGATATTTCGCGTTAGCTAGAGATGGGAAAGTGTACGTGGAATTTTGCCATAGACGTATAATCGAGGATAAACCAAGTGGTGGACCCAGTATTGTTGCTTGTTCGTATGACGACCCGGAATTAATTAACATTGGTAGAAAGATTGTGAGTCATTTAAAATGGACTGGCGTTATTATGGCCGAGTTTAGAAGGGATTATGAAACTGGAAAATATTATCTTATCGAGTTAAATCCAAAGTTTTGGGGTAGTTTGGAACTTTCTTCTGCATGTGGTGTAGATTTCACTAGATATTTAATAGAACTTTTCCTGTTAAATAAAACCCCTAAGCCTAATAGAATTCCTTCAAGAAAATGTTTTTCGTGGATTCTTTCAGGATTATACTACCTTAGGGAAAATTATAAGATATGGCTGATGATTGTTCGGTATGGCATAAAGAATGGCGCATTTTTTACAGATCTTCATTTTGATGATCCTACTGAATTAGCATTTTCAGCAATTACTAGAACTATTAATTTATTGATTTTAAAAAGAGGACGAAGGAGATTTAAAAGAAATTTGATTGAGAACATCAAACGTTGTTTCATTAAGTATGTCACTTCAACGGAAATAGAAGGAATTTTGTTTGATCTTGATGGTACCCTTATAAATCTTGATGTTAATTGGTCCTTTGTCAAGCAAAAATTAGTAGCTCAGGGTTTAGTAAGGCCCTGGGATTCTCTTATTATAGCATTTTATAAATGGAAAAACGAAAATATTGAAAAATTTAATGAGATGAATATGTTCGTTGAGAGGTTTGAATTTGAAGCGATAGAAAAAATAAAACGTGATGATGAGATGAGAGCCGCACTTGAGCGGATTAAACGTAGAAATGTCTCTTTAGGCATAGTCTCAAAACAGTCAAGAAAAATAATTAAAGCAATTTTAGAAAAGCTTAGGGTTATTGACTTGTTTGATGTTTATGTTGGTCGTGATGATAGCGCTTATAGAATGGAACAAATTTCTATTGCTATAGAAAAGTTGGGTATTTTCCCACCACACAGCTTCTTCGTGGGGGATACAATTATTGATATTACAACCGGAGCTCGTATGGGACTTTTTCCCATAGGTGTTTCAACAAAACCATATAGAGTTCAGCAGTTTTATGAAATAGGTGCTCCCTGTTTTAAATCATCAAAACAATTTTTGGGATCTATAATAAAAATCAAAAAGTTGTGAAAGTTATGAAAATCGTGTTAACGCATGATATAGACTCTATAAAGAAACCGTTTAGCCACATATGGCAGAGGAGAAATAGATTCTCGAGATGGGATATAGTTCTGAGTGCTTTACATATAAGGAATTTATATAATAATATAGAAGACATAATAGCTCTCGAAGATAAATATGGATACAAATCAACTTTTTTTGTGCCTGTTTTTCTCTTTGATGTAACTGAAATAGTTGATACTCTTAAGGAAATTAAAAAAGAGGGATGGGAGGTTCAATTACATTTCGTATATGAATCAATACAACCGCAGGGGCTTTTTAAATTACAAAGGGACTTTTTTGAAAAGCATATAGGTGAGTTGTATGGTCTGAGATCACACATGTTATTTATCAATGATTTTCTATTGGATTTATTTGAGAAAGAAGGATTATTGTATGATGCATCCTTTAGAGCTGAAACTGTGAACTCATATAATCCTTTTAATATAAGAAATAATTTAGTAGAGATCCCTCTTGCACTGATGGATGCCGATATATTCGGTCGTTTTAAGTTTTCTGAGAATACTGCATGGAAGTATATTATGTGGAAGTTAAAGAGTGCTGAAAAAGAGAATGCTGATTGTTTTGTTGTTTTATTCCATCAAGAGGCCTATCGAATGAAAGGAGGACGCCTATATAAAAAGTTTGTTGAATATATTTCTTCGCAAGATTACGAGACACAATTATGTATCGATGCAGCTAAATCCATAAAAGAACGTAAAAAATAGAACATACTATACTATTAGGTAGATAAATAAATACCCATCACACTAACTATTAGAATTTACTTTAGTAATCCCCATAACTCTAGAGCTGAATTTTTTGTAGCGGTCTCCGCTAACGCTAAATTAACATCCATAGAAAAAACACCAACAACAGCTAAACCATCTCTGTGAATTATTACCAACCACCCACGGTTCCCCTTAATTATGGCCTCCTCAAAATTACCAATACCCAATTCGGGTGTATGCTTACTTAAAATAGAGCCGAATCCAAAAGCTACACGGAGAAAACGTTCTTTATCAATACCTTCGGGTATGTTTTCAGCAAGAATCGTTTTATCAACAAGATTAAGAATACAGGCGGCTACGCCACCATGTTTCTTGCTAAGACGCACTGCTATCTCTTTAAGTTTTTCTTTACTTATTTTAGAAACTTTCTGAAGAGTTTCAGTCGCCATAATAAGCACCACTATCATAATTTTTGTTTCTTTTAGTATTTTAAAATATCTTATTTCTTATTTGGCTTTGTGAAAGCACGTGTTGATTTATAAGTAATTTGCTTTCAATATATTATCGCGTACCCAGATTGCTCAATTCACTTTATCATCCGTAGTGATTCAGAAAGATATTGTCCTATTTTTAGTGCCTGTACAAGTACGAGCTGGATGGAGTATGATTTACGAGGCGTGTGTTGTTGAGTGTAAGATTTATTTCAATTGTTAGCAATAGGGGTCCTCACTTTAGGAAGACAAACCGCGAAATTCCTTATTTATATCTATAATCCCGCTGCTTTATGCAACGCTTTCACATAAAATCATCCACTAAGAATCGAAACAGGGAACATCTCAATATATGGACAAAATTTTTCTTAATTACTACGTACTGGGAAATTCAAAAGTAGGACGTAACAGCTTCACAGTCTTCTTCCTGTACCTTCTGTATACCTCACGACGAATCGTAACACGACCTGTATTCTCAGGCAAGTCGTAATAATAGCCGATCCTATCATACACCATGAGAGTCACAACTAAACCGCTGATGAAGAGGCACCTTCATTTTCACCAACATTCTCCAAGCGCGCTTACGGAAAATAAGAAGAGTGCTATCCGAATTTTCCATTAACGTAATTAAAGGTTAATTCTTTTTCTGGGGTTTTGAAGATTTTTTCGGTTGGTCCGTATTCTATTAACTCGCCGTAATAGAAAAATGCAGTATAATCCGAAATTCTCCATGCTTGTTGCAGGTTATGAGTAACAATGACGATAGTATATTCCTTCTTTAATTCTTTTATAAGTTCTTCGATTCTAGTTACGGAAATTGGGTCAAGAGCAGACGCTGGTTCATCCATTAACAGAACCTCTGGGTTTACAGAAAGTGCTCGTGCAATTGCGAGTCGCTGTTGCTGTCCAAGTGAAAGAGCAAATGCAGAGTCATCCAATCTATCTTTTACCTCATCCCATAAGCCGGCTTTCCTTAAACTTTCTTCTACAATAACATTTAACTCATCTTTGTTATTTACTCCATGAATTCTTGGACCATATGCGACATTTTCATATATCGACTTTGGCAGAGGTGTTGGCTTTTGAAAAACCATACCAACTTTTCTTCTCAACTCTATAACGTCCATTCCTGGATTATAGATGCTCTTTCCATCCAGTTTGACATCCCCTTCAACTCGGGCATTATCTATTAAATCAATAAGCCTATTCAATGTTTTTAGGAACGTAGTTTTCCCGCACCCAGAGGGCCCTATAATTGAAATTACCTTCCTTTCAGGAATTTGAATGTTTACATCTTTTAATACGTGAAGATTTCCGTACCAAACATTAAGATTAATTGTCTCTATTTTACTCTTCATCACTATCTCCCCCACTTACGTCTATAATGGGCGCGCAAAACTATTGCTACCAAGTTAAGTAGAAGCACTAGGCTAAGGAGAATGATGGCAGCTGCATAAGCTTTGTTTTGAGATGTACCAGGAGACGTAACTAAAATCACGAATAGATAATAAGTTAGAGAGATAATAGGGTCAAATGGTGTTCTTGGCAATCCTCTCATTGTTAATGCGCAAGCTGTAAATAGTATGGCTGCTGTCTCTCCAGCAATTCTTGCCATCCCAAGAATAATGCTAGTTGCAATACCTGGAATAGCTGTCGGAAGAATATTGTCCCTTATTGCTTGCCATTTTGTTGCCCCTAAAGCCATGGCTGTTTCTCTGAATTCTCTAGGTACCATTCTTATTGCTTCTTCTGAACCTCTTACTATGATTGGAAGAGCCATTATGGTTAGTGTAAGCCATCCAGACATTAAGGAAACTCCAAATCCAAGTGTTTTCACAAAGAAAGTGTAACCAAAGAGACCCATAACTATTGAGGGTACTCCTGCAAGGTTATTTATGGCTTGATCTATTAATCTCACAATTTTGCTGTTTTTGGATGCGTATTCAGAAAGATATATGGCAGCACCTAAACCGATTGGTGCTGCTAAGATTGCGGTGCCGCTGAATAATAGAAAGGTACCTATAATAGTTTCAAATAAGCCTCCTTTCAACATGCTAGTAAAGATGATTTTCCAAGAAATGACGCGAATCCCGCCAATCATCAATATGCCAATCATATAAAACAAAATAATCAAAAGCATAAGAAATTGAATACCAAAAAACGATAATATAATATCGTCTTTAATTCTACATCTACCGCTCATATTCATATTTCTATACCTCCACTTGTAGCACCTTTTGATTTTTTAAGAATAACATCGGCTACAGTGTTCACGATAAACGTTATAGTGAACAGTATTAAGCCCAAAAAGAACAAAGTATGATAAAGTTCCCCGCCCATCGGGGCTTCGCCCATGTACATTGCAATTGCTGCAGTCATGGGAAAAACAGCATCAAAGAAAAATGGGAACTCAGGCATGCTTCCAGCTGCGCCACAAACCATTAAAACTGCAATAGTCTCTCCAATAGCTCTACCAAAGGCAAGAATAATTGCAGCAAAAATACCAGGTTTAGCTGTAGGTAAGATAACATTCTTAATCGTTTGCCATTTTGACGCACCCAGAGCAAAGGATACTTCTCTGTATTCTTTAGGAACAGACGAAATTATTTCGCTAGATAAACTCATAATTGTTGGAAGAATCATTATTGCAAGTATAATGGAAGCAGAAAAAGCATTTTTCCCAGAACTTAAACCGAAAATTTTAGCTACTATCGGAGTAAGTGCGACTAAGCCCACAAAACCGTAGATCACCGAGGGAATGGCGGCAAACATTTCAATTGCAGACTTAAATGTATCTTTTAAAGGTCCGGGTGCTTCTTCCGCTATATAAATTGCAGTACATAATCCCACTGGAACCGATATAACCAGTGCTCCCATCACAACAATGATAGACCCCATGATAAGTGGAAGAATACTGTATTTTTCATAAGCTGGAGCCCAAACTTGACTAGACAGTATTTTTGCCCTTAAATTCTCGTTGAGAACAGCAGGAATACTTTCCATAAAAATAAATAATGTAATTAACGTAATGAAAATAATTGTAGTACTTGCAGCTATAAAAAGTAATATTTTAACATTCCTCTCTGCCTTAACCATTTTTCTGTGGTTAAGTTCAAGTTCCTTCTTCACCCTCATCGTATAACATCTCCTAGCTAAAAAATGTAGAATAAATAGAACATTGTTACTTAAGTTGAGGGCGGATATTTTGGAAGAGCCAGAAATCCTTGATCTTCAACAATTTTTTGTCCTTCTGGGCTTCTAATAAAGTCTATGAATCTATCTACCAAGGATCCACTTTCCGGCCAGCCATTGGTCACCAAATATAAGTACCTAGAGATCGGATACTTACCTGCATATATGTTTTCAGGCGTAGGCTCATAGTAAGTTCCGTTTTCACTCACAGCCAAGTTAACGGTCACCACGTCTTCGGTTACAAATCCTAAACCTACATACCCTATTGAATACGGAGTATTTCTAACACTTTCCCTCATAGCCGGGTTACTTGGGACCTCTTGAGCATCTGGAGTAATTGTCAACCCAAACGGTTCCATAACAAACTCCTCAAATGTTCCTCGTGTACCAGAACCAGCTTCTCTGGTGAATACAATTATTTCTTTGTCTGGTAGACTAGGGTCAACCTCGCTCCATTTTGTATAAGTACCATTGAATATCTTAGCAACTTGTTCTAAGGTTAGATTTAGCGGAACTGTGGAAACAGTTGGATTAATTATAATTACTACGGCGTCCATAGCAATTTCGTGTAAAATTAAACTTACATTCTTGTCTTTTGCATCTGCAATTTCTTTTGGTTTAGGTTTTCTTGAAGCCATTGCAATGTCACAAGCACCGTCTATTAGTGATGCATAGCCATGACCACTGCCGCCTCCTTCCACCCTTATATCCACGCCGGGATATTTTTGCATGAAAGTTATTGCAGCAGCATTAGCAATAGGTAATACTGTAGTGGAACCTATAATACGTATGCTCTCAGTTCTCCATGCACTGTCTTCGGGTGCTTCTATAGTTGCTGGGTGTGTTGTAGTAATCCATGTTCCAATTCCCATTCCTATTAACAGGCCGATTACGAATATTCCCAAAAATTTTATGTTCATCACATTTTCACCAATTGAAAAGAGGGAAAAGCTTAATATATATTTTATCGAAATAATAAATATATATGTAATTAGATTATATAGATCTATATAGCGGAGGTTTAAAAATGTGGAGTGAAACTAGACGTGTACAAGTTACAGGAGGCGCGTCATTAATTGTTTCATTACCTAAAAACTGGGCTAGAAATATTGGACTCTGTCGAGGAGATCTTGTAGTTTTAACCCCTCAACCCGACGGCTCTATTCTCATAACCCCGAAAAAACTAATTAAAGAAGAGGAAAAAGAAAAAGAAGCTATAATAAAGGTTGATCAAACCTTAGACGTGGAAGCTGTTGTTAGAGAGATAATAGCACATTATCTCGTTGGATATAACGTAATAAGAGTAATTTTCGGTAGAGGAACAGAAGAACATCGTAAGTTTGTTAAATCTGTTATTAGACGGAAGATTATTGGTATGGAGATTATGGAGGAAAGTGCAGACAAAATCGTTTTTAGATCTTTTATTAGTTACGCGGATTTTCCACTTAGAGAGGCTTTAGTTAGAATGGGTGTAGTTACTTCACTTATGATAAAGGATGTTTTAAAGGCTTTAGAAGAGTTTAACCAATCTTTAGCACAGGAAATTACTCAACGAGACGACAATGTGGACAGACTTTACCTGTTCATCGTTAGACAATTGAAGTTTGCTGTCCGTAACATAACATTAGTAAATAAAATGGGGTTAAGAAATCCAAGGGATTGTTTAGGTTATAGACTGGTTGTTAAAAGTGTAGAACGTGTTGCTGATCACGCTACAAGAATAGCCCAGTTGATTTCTGGCTTTGAAAGGCCACTGGGTAGAGCTATTTTGGAAGATATCATTGAAATGGGTAAGAAATCTGTGGATATTTTCGAAAAGGCTCTTAAATCATTTTTCAAACTAGATGTAAAGCTTGCTCATGAATTAATCGGAGAAATAATGCTTATAAGCCGATACGAACAGGATATCACTGAAAAAATACTTAGTAATGAAAAATTAAACATAAAAGAAATAACAAGTATAAAGCTAATTCTGGAGAGTTTGCATAGAATAGCTGACTATGGAGCAGATATAGCAGAAATCGCGATAAATCTAGCAGTGGAAGAACCATAATTACTGATAATTTCAGCAGTGGACTTAATATTTTCTTCTTGATCATTATATCTTGGGATTATAGGGATTCTTATAATTATTGGAACGGTTCCTTGAGATAATTTTTTGAGATTTTCCCATTTTATGTGACCACATATTTCAATCGCTCTGTAATTTGCTACAGAAAACACAAAAACAGCTCAAAAAACATAGAAACAAAACACGATCTTTTGGCTACAACCTTAAAACAAAAAACAAACACTTTTAACGAAAAATAGCTCTTTCTATCTAGCAGAAATTTTTTCACTCGCAACATTTCTGGATCTTGGCTCTAGTAGCATTCTATAAACATAATCGTTCTCTTTCTTTTCATTTTTCTCCTTCATTTTCCTCTTCTTCCTCTTCAATCTCTCTCGCAATTTCTTCAACTTTCTCCCTTAAAACTTCGTTGTAGAATATAATAACAGGAGCAATAAGAGTTAATATAAAAAACACGAAGAATAGAAAAAGAGAAACACCCATTCGCTTAAGCCATCTGTCAAAATTAAGAAAAAGCTGACTCGCAGTATAAAAGGGCTCTAGATGTATTCCAAAAGCATTAAGATATATACCAATTATAACCATTATGAAATAGATTATTCCGATAATTAAACAAATATTAATCGCATAACCAATCACCACAGCTTGTCTCTCAGAGATTTTAAATTTCATCCAAAAACACCATATATAGTGGTTATCAGCAATTAATTATTATAATGCTTATATTTTGGCTTATAAAGATCTTTTTTATAATTTGCTCTAAATGACATTAGAATATTTAATTAAGATTTAAGAACAGCAAAACTATTATAGACCAGCCTCAAAAAATAAGAAAACAAAAAATGAAAAGGTTATTATTCTTTGTGACCCATAATGGCAGCCATAATAGCCTTTTGAGCATGTAAACGATTTTCTGCCTCTAAGAAGACTATTGATTGAGGACCATCTATTACTTCGTCGGTAACCTCTTGACCTCTGTCCGCTGGTAAGCAATGCATGTAGACAGCACCTTTATTGGCTTTATCCATTCTTTCTTGAGTCATTATCCAGCTTCTATTCTTCTCAAAGAGTTCTTTTGCTTTTTCAAAGTCTGGCTCTGGTACAAAGGGTCTCATGAACTTCTTAACACCCCAGCTTTTTGCATAGATAACATCAGCGCCTTCGATTGCTTCGTCCATATCATAAACTATTTCAAATGACCCACCGTATTGATCTACATTCTTCTTCGTCCACTCAATGATTTTATCGTCTAATTCAAAACCCTTCGGGTGAGCCAATACAACATCCATACCGAACTTAGAGGCTATCAAAATGGAACTCTGTGGAACCGCAAGAGGCTTTTCAGGGCTGCCTGAGTATGCCCAGCTCATAACAAATTTCTTACCTTCTAATTTTCCATTGAACTTTTCCCATAATGCTTGAATATCAGCCATAGCTTGACATGGGTGAAATACATCATCTTCCATGTTTATTACTGGTATCTTTTTACCATCTGATCGTCTAGCCCACTTAGCAAACTCTTCAAGAACCTTATGGCCACGGCCATATTCCCACTTTGCATGTTTTCCATAAATACGGATTGCAATGGCATCTCCGTACGATGCTAAAACTCTAGACACATCTGCAATTCTTTCAGTCGTATAGGCCACATCATCTCCTGGCAAAACTGGTGTGTATACATCTTGTGGGCTTAAGAAGTGAGCATGTCCACCTAATTGGAAGATACCAGCTTCAAAGCTATTTCTAGTTCTTAGAGATCTGTTATAGAAGATCATGAAAAGTGTTTTTCCCTTTAGATATTCATGAGGCTCATTATTATATTTCTTTTTCTTGAGGTCTAAGGCTGCATCAATTAGTGCCTTCAGTTCCTCTTGCGTCCAATCTTGAACTGTCATCCAGTCTTTTCCTTCAAACATACCAACATATTTTGGTAGGGACATAATATCACACCACGTATCGTTAATCGAATTTAGAATAAAGTATGCACAATATAAACTTAACTAATGAAAAATTGCAATAATTACTTAATAGGACACCGATAAAGCGCGTTTTTAAAAATAATTTATTAGTAAGAAAAAATTAATGTTTCAATAGCACCAGTACAATACCTATTTGTTGAGGAATGTATAATGAAGAATTATGAGAAATTCATCGAACGCCCAATTGATATAAGGAAACTTAGCCAAAATGATTTGATTGAGATTCTTAATGAAGTAAAAGGTATAATAGAAAAGGAGAATTTACTATTGAAATTTAATGCTGATAAAATATGCTTTATAGGTGACATCCACGGAGATTTGATGGCAGGAGCACGAATTGCGAGGTATATTTGGAAGAATGAGGAAATTGATAAGTTTGTGTTTCTCGGAGACTATGTTGATAGAGGAAATTACCAATTAGAGACATTAAACTTGGCCCTATTGCTTAAAATACTCGACCCGGATAGAATAGTTCTTCTTAGAGGTAATCATGAAACTACATTGGCAAATAGATTCTACGGATTTAAGGTAGACTTAATGAACAGAGACTTAATAGACATGTACGAGACTTATAACAAATTCTTTGCACTTCTTCCAGTTTCAGCTATAATAAATTCCAAAATCTTCGCTGTTCACGGAGGCTTACCAACGATCCTAGTAGCTAAGGAGATAGATACTATAAATGAGCTACCAAGAGACGATGTTGAGGGAACTAATCCTACATTGATGGAACTTTTATGGAACGATCCTAATGAACTAATAGATACATTTGCTCCCAGTATGAGAGGAGCGGGAATCTTCTACTTTGGGAAAGTAGCATTTGAAAAATTCATGAAGAAAAATGGGTTTGAGCTATTTGTTAGAGCCCATGAATTCTTTAAAGAAGGATACAAATTCTTCTTTAATAATAAACTTTTAAGCCTCTTCTCAAGTGCTAATTATGTTGGTCGAAAAGTTGATGCAAAAATAGCTATTATCGACTCGGATCTGAATGTAGACCTTTTGCCGGTTATGGAACTAAAAATAGAGAAAGAATGAAATATATGTAGATTACTTTTCGAAGACCTTGTTAAATATTATACCAATTACTATGAGGCAAATCATTGCTGTAATATAATATATATTTTCCTCAGGAAGCATATTAGCGGCTTTCTCGAGATACTCAGCCACTTTTGAAACATAGGGATCTACATATTTTGACAGCCATTCTAATATCATTTTTGCATAAGGGCTAAACCACATGAAAAACCTATCTAAGTATTCTAAAACTTGGCTATATTGCATTTACGTTCCCTCCTTACCTATGCTCTCTAATATTTTCATAAACTTCCCAAAAAGTGCTACAAGCATAGCAAGCAGATATAAGTTGAAGAAACCACGAAAATCCATGAAAAATGTAATGCCACCCACTGTGAGCTCAAGAGATGTTGCAAGAATTTTGATAACGAAAAATAAACCAACAATGCTCATTAAAAAGTCTGCTAGATGGTATCTCCACGAACCTCTAGTTGACACTTCCCTTATAAAGATTATTCCGGCCATTATCAAACCAAAATTAAGGAACCATGATGTGAAAACTTGGGCATTCCCTATCTCAGCCCCTCCTAGAGTTTCAGGAGCTATGAAATTAAATATTAAGTAAGGCACTCCGAAATAAGAGACTAACATGAAAATTGAAGCTTTAATTCCATTACCAATTGTAGGCTTGCTGCTCATGGCACCTCCACCTCTAAAATTGTGTAAGTATAATTAAAGAAGGATGTTGCATTAAATGCAAAAATTAAGTTGTAAGTCTTACCTCTATCTACCTCTATCCATAAAGTGTCGGTAAATTTAGTACTATGCTGAACTAACAAGTTTGAGTGCGTTACCTCGTTAATAAAGACATCCCCTTCATAGACATTCATTGTTATTGTTAAAAAGTAATCATAATTATCTGGCGAATTAAAGGTGCATGTTGCTGTCAAATTTGCAGTAGTTGCCGATATGCTGGCCGTCTTAACATTTATTGTCAAATTGTCTAGTGGAGCATCCCATGGAATATCATTCGGAAACCTGAAACCTAAACGCATTAGATGGTATGCATAGCTTCCAGATACTGAGACCAGTAGAATATAGGTTTCATCTTTCACTAAATTAAAAATCATTGGGAGTGAGAAGTTTATTGTGATGTGTTTAATCCCAACTGGGATATCACCTATTGTGTGATTGATGTCAAATAACTCATTATTTTGAGGATCTAATATAACGAATCGTGCCATAACATCATTAAATTCGTAATACCCATTGTTTTCAATAGTAAAATTAGCAATTACATGCACTTGGCCACTTTCAAAGTACATGGACAGACCATTAAAGGTTACGTTTAACCTCATGGCGGAGATCACAGTAGAAACTATAAGAAGTATTAGGAAAAGGTTTATGAAAAAAGACGCTATTCCAGCTAGTTTACTAATTTTTAACACTCTAAAGATATTCATTTTATCATCACCAAGTAGAAATTTCTAATTAAAAACATGTATATATAATAGAAAAAATCTATAAACTTAGTGTTTAAGCAGTGTTAACTTATTGTTGGTGAAATGAAAAATAAAAAGATTATTGAGTTTATGCCTCTGCCTCATTAGAAACAAACCTTGTCAACTTAGTTTGACAATACGTTGCTTCTCTTATCAAATCTTCCTAACCATTTTCTATTTTCAAATTAATTCCACAGACTTCAACTGATGTTTTACCTTTTAAGCTTAATGAGATCTTAAAAGTAGTAAACAACCTAGTTATCTAACTATATCTTAGCTGTTTTTACTTTTCAACTCTTTTAAAGATTTTAACTATCTTTTAGAATACCATACGATCTTTCAACAACATATTTGTTTCTCTCGCTCTTATTCCAGCTCTTCTCTCAAATTCAAAACTTATAGCTTTATTGGTTGCATTTTAGGAGGTGTTGTTACAGTCGTAATAATAACCATCATCATTTCGGAAAATTAAAGGTGAAAGTTTCCTCATTCATTTTCAGCATAACTATTAGTACTTTAATTGCAGCTATAACCTATATAACAGTTGGTTTACTGGTTGGTAGGTATTACATATCTCATCTTCAACTAACAGTTAAGATTTATAAATCAGAGAGAATTTAAAGTAAGTGAGGATATGAAAAATAAAAACTGGATTGCGAGATTCATAGCATTAGCTGTTGTTTGGTAGGCATGTAAATCGATTTGGTCAGTTATCATTATTTTCTTAACCATAACTATCGAATAAACTTAATCTAAGTGATTATCATGGAGAAAACTTCATTTGAGCTCGTACCAACCGCACCATATGATTTTGATCTACAATGGAAATTTTATTCTTCTTCGAAAGAACCACAACCAGAAATTTATAAGAATGGTATCTGGAGACGGGCTTTTAAAATCGACGATAGATTAATTCCAGTGGCAGTTACCTCTACTGGTACGATAGAAAAACCAAGATTGGAAATCAATGTATTCTCCAAACTCAATACAAAAGAAGAGAAATATATATTGAGTAAAATCACAGATATTTTTAGATTAAGAGATAATCTTAAAGCATTGTATGACTTTATGGAACAAGATAAGATACTTCGTAGGGTAAAGAACAAACTTTACGGTTTGAGACCGCCAGGAATAGGAGCGAATATATTTGAGGGAGCGATCAGAGTAATAATCCAGCAACAGATTTCTTTACAGGTTGCATATGTCATGACAGGGGCATTAGTCAAAAGATTTGGAGAGAGAGTAAAAATTAACGGTGAGTTGTATTACGATTTTCCTTCACCACAAGTATTAGCAAACGCTGATGAAAATGAATTGAGGATGTGTAAATTATCTCGCCAGAAATCTAAATACATCAAAGAACTCGCATTGAAGGTTGTCAATGGATACGATTTGGAAAAAATTAAAAGATTGAATAATGAGGAAGCAATCGATGAGTTGATGAAGTTTAAGGGAATTGGAAGGTGGACGGCCGAGTTGATATTGATAACAACATTGGGGAGAATGGATCTCTGTGTTCCTGACGATCTCGGAGCCAGAAAAGCGGTTTCATATTTCTATTTTGACAGAAAACTTCAATCTGGGGATGAGGTTAGAAGGTTCACGAAAAGATGGGGCAAATTCAAAGGATGGATAATTTATTATTTAATATGTGCTTATAATATGGAAAACAAGAAGAAGAGGTGTAAAATGGAAAAACAAGAACTATACGATAAGGAACCAGTTTGGGCGAGTGGTGCCAAGTGATAAGTATGGGCACAAAACTTCAAAAAATAGTGGAAATTCTATCAAAGAAATACGAAATCAACGAGTGGTGGGGAGAATATACTCCATTTGAAATATTGGTCAGCATAATCTTGTCTCAGCGAACTTACTGGAAAAATGTTAAAATCGCAACCGAAAGGTTTAGCAAGAAATTTGATTGTGTTGAAGATGTTGCAAATGCAAGCGTGAAAGAAATTGAGGAAGTTATTAAACCGGCGGGTTTATATCGGGTTAGAGCTCGAATAATTAAAAATATCGCCAAAGATTTGGTTGAAAAATATGATGGGAAGCTGGATAAAATATTGGTTCTTCCATATAATGAGGCTAAGAAAAAACTGATTTCAATAAAAGGTATTGGACCAAAAACCGCGGATGTCTTTTTAATGGCGATTAGAGGAGAACAAGTTTTACCTGTCGATGTTCACATTTTCAGAATAATGAAAAGGCTAGGAATAGCCGATGAAAGAGATAATTATGATAGTTTGAAAGCAAAACTTGAAGCAGATATACCGCCAAATCAGAGGACAGAAATCCATTTAATATTAATAGAATTTGGGAGGCAGATTTGTAGAGCACAAAATCCAAAATGTGAAGAATGTCCGATTAAAAAATATTGTAAGGTGCAAGGTTAAAAATGCTTTCGTCGTACCAAACATATAAAAATTCGCGAGCCCTCGAAAACTCAAAATTTCTCTGAAAGAAATTTTGCCCTTCGAGACGCCTTTTGAAACTGTTACGGTTTATATGGATTTATATACTTGTTCGGCTCCTTCAATAAGTTAACAGAACTTGTTTTAAAGTAATGACTACATATGTTAGCGATGAAACAACTTCAAGATACTGAAAATATATTTTGAAATATATGTGGTAATGAGTAAGTTAATCGGGTGTTCATGAATGAAGAGTTACAAATTCTACATAACGACAACAACAGGAATTGAGGACATAACTAAGGAGGAAATAGAGAATCTCGGAGGAAGGGTTACTGAAATAGCTCGAGGGAGAATAAGTCTGGAGGCCGATCTTGATTTTATTTTCAGAGCGAATTACTTGATGCGAACTGGGCATAAAGTAATTCTTGTACTAATCGAGGAGGAAAATATTAAGACTTTGGATGATGCATATAACCTTGTAAGAAGCTTCGATTTCAGCGAATACATAGGTAAGGATCAAAGCTTTGCTGTCAAATTTGATAGAGTTGGTGAACACGATTTTACAAGCGTTGACTTGAGTGCGAGAGTAGGTAGCGCAATAATCGCATCGTACAAAAGTTCTACTGGTCATAGACTTAAGGTTAACCTTAAAAATCCAGATGTGGAGTTTGAAGGAAAGCTGATCAATGATAAATTTATTCTTGGTATAAATACATCTGGCGAGTCTCTACATAAAAGAAGATATAGAGTTTCTCAGCACATCGCTCCACTAAAACCCACAATAGCCTACACGTTAGTAAAAATAAGTAATTGGACAGATAAAACAGATAAGGTATTGGTAGACCCTATGTGTGGCTCAGGTACAATATTAATTGAAGCTGCACTGTTCTTAAAAAATATACCGCCAGGATATTTCAGGTCTGATTATTCATTAAAGAGACTTATATTCTATGACGAAGATAGGTTTTTCAAACTGAAGGAGAAATATGACGAGAAAATAAAATGGGACGCAACAGCACCATTGTATGGAATAGAAATTGATAAGAAATTCTTTAACGGAGCTATTGAGAATGCAAAATCCGCTAAGGTTTCTGATACAATAACATTCATTTTAGGAGATGGAACAAAAATGGATGAGCTTTTACCCGTAGAACCTAACATAGTGGTAGTAAACCCACCCTATGGAAGAAGGCTAGGACGAAAATGCGGCGTTGAAGGATTATATGAGAAATTTGTGGATAAATTGTCAAAAAATAGTAGTATTGAAAAAATAGTTATAATGACTGCTAATAAAAAGATGGAGATATTAGCAAAGAAGTACTTTAAACTTGAAGAGAAAAGAGTTATACTCTATGGAACTCTTTCAACACTTATATACACATTTTCGAGATAACTTAAAAATCATAAGAATTAACAACCTCAATTCCTATTTCGGATAATTCTTGAAGTTTATTCTATTAAGAATAAAAAGATAATTGCTATCTAGCTAAAATCAGCTCATTTCGGAATGCTTTTTAACAACTTTTCAAAAGAGAATATATTACTTCAACTACACGATCTGTCGCCATACCATCTAATTTATAAACGTGATTATAAAGGAATTGTTTCCTTTTCTTGGCTAGCTCCTTCTGAATTTTTTCGTCAAATAGAGCCTTTTGCAGTGTTGGAAGTAAGTCATCGGATTTATAAACACCCAACGCAGCTCCTTCTTTGACCCAAGGAAGAATCTCTGGTAAATTGAATAGGTTTACCACTACGACTGGTTTATCTAATATCATAGCCTCTAAGATGGTAGTTGAAGTTAAGGAAATATACAAGTCACAAACAAATAACGCTTCATACGTATCTGATTTTGGTGGTAGTACAGTAGCATTGCATTTGAGTTCTTTTAGTCTTTGCAAGTGCCACTCTGAATTTTCTCTCGGATGAGGTTTTATCACTATCTGTATATTGGGTATTTTCTTTAATGCGAGTAATACATTGTCAAAGAATTGAATCCTAACGTCTTCTAAGGGAAAGGGTTGAGTTCCTATTAAAACAATTTTCTTTTTTACATCTAAATTGTATCTCTTACAGAATTCTGTTCTGTCATAAATTTCATTGGAAAATTTTAAAATGTCATATCTAGACGCTCCAGTTACAACGACAGATGATTTAGGATATGCACTAACTTCAGTAAGTAGCCACTTATAATAAGGACCATACACAGCAGTTTTTGTTGGAATTGGAACGTATTCAGAAGAGAGAGCTTCGCTTTCGGAAATCTCATCCTTTAAATACATATACCCTGGGTGATATTTACTAATTACTCCATGTTGTAGTGCAAGAGTTGGTATTCCCATAAGGCGTGATGTAAAAACTAACGACCTTTCAAATCCACCATACTCATTAGTTAACATAACAAGATCTGGTCTCTTGTCTTCTAGAATTTTTAGAGAGAGTTCATAATAAAGTGCCATTATTGGAAGGAACATCTTGTAGTAATACTCAAAATAATCTCTAAAAGCTTTAAGAACATCAACATTACGATATACAAGCTTATTCTTTGCAACTTTATTCTTACTTAATAATCTCCAAGTTCTAATAAAATGCCTTCTTGCTTTAATAACTCTAATAAAGATATCCCACGAAAAATACCATTCTAATGGTTTAAATTCGCCTAGGGAGTGTCTATTACGTATTTCAATAGCGGTTTTAAGATATCTAAAGAATCTTAGTCCAAAAGAAGTAGTTGAGTAGAGTTGCAAATCAGAATTTACTTTACGTAATTTCCTTATGATAGAGTCAAACATTAAGTTTCCTCTACGAGTCTTCTTAGTCCGTGGGTCGTATAAGTCTCGCCATATGCCGAATTGAGAAGTGTAAAGTATTTTTCTCCTTCGCTTCTTGCTTTTAGTCTTTGGAAAAAGTAATCTTGATATGAAAGCAACGAATGGAATATATAAAAAGAAGTATAGTAGACTTTTTATTCTTGCAGAAATTAAAATTTTAGTAGAAATCCTACGATATGGCTTATTAGTTTTAAAAAACTTAAGTAGATCATAATAAAGCCTGATGTAAAGGATCCACCATAAAGCAAAACCTCGGTACTTTGTGGTTTCGAGTAAAGTTTTATCATGGATGACTTTTCTATTTCTAATTTCATGTACCCAATGTAATAGTTTATCCATTAAAGACACCTATGTGTGACTAAGAGACATTATAATTTGATTTAAAAAGGCTTTTTATAAAATTTACTAAATAGTTCTTTATCATAACAATGATGCATGATTCGACAAATAGGCAACACTTAATTTTAAAGAAAAATTCATTAGTATAGTGATTTTGTAGATTTTATAAGGACTCATAAATTAAGGTGGTTCAACGCAGATGGATATATTAGCTGTTATCCCTGCACGTGGTGGTTCTAAAGGAGTCCCAAGGAAAAACATTAGATTGTTAGTGGGTAAACCTCTGATAGCTTATTCTATAGAAGCCGCTAGAGGATCAAAGTATGTATCAAGGTTGATTATCTCTACTGAGGATGAGGAAATTGAAAGAATTTCAAAAAATTTGGGTGCTGAAGTAATAAGTCGCCCTCAGGAACTGGCCAAAGATAATGTACCAACGGTGGATGTTGTTTTACACGTTCTGGATGTTCTTCGAGAAAGAGAAAAATATATTCCAGATGTTGTAATAGCTCTGCATCCTACATCCCCTCTTAGAACGAGTATGGATATAGATGGTGCAGTTGAAAAATTTTTGAACTGTCAAGATTGTTTATCTTTAATCAGTGTTACAGAATTTGAGAAACCACCTTTTTGGGCACTAAAAATTGAAAATGGATATATATCGCCTGTATTTGGTGAAAAATATTTTAAAATGATGAGACAAGAACTACCAAAAACCTATAAGCCAAATGGAGCCATATTTATGGCAACTCCAAAAGTCTTATATCGCTACAGAACATTTTATACCCCAAAAACCTTAGCATATATAATGCCTCCAGAAAGAAGCGTGGACATAGATACCGAATTTGATTTTATATTGGCTGAGTATATACTTAGTAAGGGAAATAAACAGAAATGATCTTAATTAAGTTTATGAGGTAAAAGAAATGGAGAACATATCAGTCGTGAGTGTTGTTCATCCATCATCTATAAAATTCCTCGATAGCTATTTAAATTCTATGATGAAACAAACTTTTAGCGATTTTAAACTAATTTTATTTGGCCATGGTGTTAATAAGGATGATATATCTTCAAAATTAGATAGATATGACACCTTAGATGTGATTTTCAAACAAGTTAGAAAAGACTTGACAATACCAAAAGTTAGAGAATTTATTACGGAATATATTAAAAAAACCGACAGTGACATCTGTATCTTTACAGATAGTGATGATTTTGTTGACGAAAACTTTGTTAAACTGTTATCAGAAGAACTTATAAAAGGAGGATATAAAGTAGTTTTCTCAGATGTCACCCTTTATTATGAAAAAACTAAAAGAGTAATTTACAATTATTTTTCAGGACTGATTCCAGATGAGGTTGATTTAAAATTTATACTTGAAAAAAATTGTTTAGGTTTTGGGAATACGGGAATATCTTTGGATATAATTGATGAGAATATCTCATTTCCAGATGATATAATTGCTGTAGATTGGTGGTTTTTTACAAGAATATTATATAAAGGACTTACAGCAAAATTTGTTCCTCGAACCTTTATTTATTATAGATTATATGAGGATAATATAGCGGGCTTTTCAAATTTAAATAAAGAAAGAATAATTCATGGAGCAAATGTGAAGAGAATACATTATAAAAATCTACTTGATTTGGGGCAACAATTTATAATATTGTATGAGGAATATAATTGCTTATACAAGAAACTTGAAAGTGATAAAAGCTTTGAGAAACGATATGTAAATTATATTTTAAACAAATACAAACAGTCAAGATATCTGTGGTGGGAACCAATAGAAAGAGTTAGGTGGCTAGAATGTCAAGAGAAGTAAAAATTGGAAATTATGTTGTGAAAAATTTCAGCGAGCCTTTTATAGTTGCGGAAATTGGGGCTAATCATAATGGTGATATAAATCTTGCAAAGAAACTGATTAAACTGGCTAAAGATGCAGGAGCCCATGCTGTTAAATTTCAGGAATGGACTAAGGAAACTTTATTCTCCTCAATCATATACAAGAATAATAAGGAGCTGGAAAGGGAATTGGATGAATGGAGCTTAAGTTATGATGATTTAGAGCTCCTCAAAAAATATAGTGATGAGATTGGTATTCTATTTGGGTGCACAGCAACAACAAAAAAGGGTGTTGACTTCTTAGTTGATGAGTTGGATGTTGCATATTTAAAAGTAGCATCTCAGGATGTTAATAATTATCCTTTGTTAAAACATATGGCAAAAAGCCAAAAACCTATAATCCTTTCTACCGGTATGGCAACATTGGGTGAGATAGATAGCGCTGTAAAAATATTTGAAGAAAACAATAACCATAATCTAATACTTCTCCACTGCGTATCCCTTTATCCGCCTGTAGAAGAAGAAGTCAATCTGTTAAATATCGATTTGTTGATGTCCCTTTATGAATACCCTATAGGGTATTCGGATCATACAATTGGCATATCTATTCCTCTAGCTAGTGTAGCAAGAGGCGTAGCATTGATAGAGAAACATTTTACGATCGATAAAAATATGGTTGGCTGGGATCATAAAGTCTCAGCAGATGTGGAAGATATGAAGATATTGGTATATGAATCAAAAAGGATAGCGCGTGCATTAGGACACTATAGAAGAACATTATCAAAAAGAGAAATTGAGCAGAGAATGAAGATGAGGAGAAGCATTGTGGCAGTTACGGATATTCCTCAAGGTAAAATAATAGAAGAGAAAGACATAGGGCTAAAAAGACCAGGTACTGGCTTAAGTCCTAAGTTTTGGGATATCGTAGTTGGGAGTAGAGCTAAAAGAGATATTAGAAAAGATGAATTAATTTCTATTAGTGATATAGATATCATTAAGCCTAAGGATTATAAATTGGAGGAATAATATGAGCCGTTTTAAAAAATGGGAATATCCCAAAATAGAGCACGGAAAGCTGACAAAATGGAATTGGATGGTTCAATATCCTGATGGCCTTAAGCTTGGAAAGTATACGGACATAGGCGCATTCACATATATAAATGCAAAATACGGGGTAATTATAGAAGACTACGTTCAGATAGGTTCTCATTGCTCTATATATTCTGAATCAACAATAGACAATAAAAAAGGACAGATCATAATCAAAAGAAATGCACGAATTGGGAGTCATAGCGTGATAATGCCCGGAGTGACAATAGGAGAGAATGCGATTGTTGGTGCCTTTAGTTTCGTTAATAAAGACGTCCCTGATAATACAGTTGCATTTGGAATTCCTATTAAAATTGTTAGAAAGTTGACAGAGGAGGAAATTAAAAGATTATTGAAGGAGATTGAAGATGAAAATTCCTCTGTTTAAAATTTATTGGGATGAAGAGGACATAAAGGCAGTCGAAGAGATAATTCGTTCTAGTATGAACTGGTGCGTAGGACGCCAAATAGAAGAGTTTGAAAATATGCTAAGGGATTATTTAGGTGTAAAATATTGCTTAACATTCAACTCAGGAGGCTCTGCGCTTTATGCCTTAATGCTAGCATACAAATTCAAGCCAGGAGATGAAATAATAGTTCCCTCATTTACATTTATAGCCACCGCATATGCCCCTTTATATGTGGGAGCTAAACCTATTTTTGCCGATGTTGAGTTTGAAACCTTTGGTTTGGACCCGGAGGACGTTAAAGAAAGAATATCGCCAAAGACAAAAGCAATAATGCCTATTCACTATGGCGGTATGCCGTGTAAAATTGAAGAACTTAAAGAGGTTGCAGAAGATTATAATTTAATATTAATTGAAGATGCTGCAGAATCGTTTGGAGCTAAGTTTAAGGGGAGATATGTAGGAACCTTTGGCGACTCTGCAATATTTAGCTTTTGTCACAATAAAGTTTTTACAACAAGCGAGGGTGGGTGCGTAGTAACAGATAACAAAGAGATATATGAAAGACTTAAACTAATAAGATCTTATGGAAGGATCGTAAAAGGCGATTACTTCGTAAATCCCGAGTATTTAGATTATGTTGAAATCGGTTATAATTTTAGAATGTCCACAATATTAGCAGTATTGGGAATTTCTCAGTTGAAGAAAGTTAATAAAACAATAGCTATGAGAAAGAAAAATGCTGAATTTCTTAATAAAGAACTAGGAAAAATCGATGATATCGTAGTTCCTGAACCCCCTTCTGAAGATTATTATGTGGTTTATCAGATGTATACTATTAGAGTATTAAGAGGAAAAGAAGTTAGAGATAAGTTAATGAGATTTCTTAAGGATAAAGAAATTACAACTAGAATATATTTTGATCCTCTCCATAAATATTCGATATTTAAGAAGCTTGGCTATGAACATATCAAATTGCCTAATACGGAAAAACTTTCCTCTCAAGTCTTAACTTTACCTATGTATCCTAGTATGACAAAGGAAGAGCTCGAGTACATAATTAGTAGCATCAAAGAATTTTTCGAGAAGTGATGTTTATGAATCTGGATATACCAAAAGTAGGTCCAGATAAGAGCATTAGGGAAACTATGGAAGAGATAAATAGACACGGTTTAGGAATAGCGTTTATTGTTGATAAAGAAGATAGACTTCTAGGTTTAGTTACAGATGGAGATATAAGAAGAGCACTCTTGAGAGGAGTAAGCTTAAATGAAAAAATATCCAAAATCATGAACAAGAGCCCAATAAAGATATACAACTTTTGGAAGAAAGAAGAAGTTAAACGCTATTTGGAATCTCCAGAAGTTAGAAAAAGAGTTCCGAAGTTTAAAGCATTAATTGTACCAGTACTAACAGAGGACAATAGGATTATTGGAATTAGAGCTGTGTATAGAGATATCAATAAGGGTGAGTATATTATATCATACTCGACTAAAGAAGTCCGGAGCCCGCAAAAAGTGTTAGTAATTGGAGGAGCGGGATATATTGGTTCGGTTTTGGTGAGAATGCTCTTAGAGGAAGGATATCGCGTAAAAGTTATGGATAATTTATTGTATGGGGATCATGGTATCAAAGAATTGTATGGTAGAGAGAATTTTGAATTTTTTAAGGGAGATCTAACAAACATAGATGATGCCTTAGAGGCTATGAATGACGTAGATGCGGTAATTCATTTAGCGGGTATAGTGGGAGATCCAGCAAGCAAGATAAAACCAAAAGATACATTGAAAATAAATTACTTTTCAACAAGAGTGCTTAGGGACATAGCCAAATATCTTGGTGTTTCAAAATTTATATTTGCCTCAAGCTGCAGTGTTTATGGATTTAGAGAAGGTATATGTACAGAGGAGACCGAGCCAAACCCTCTTTCTTTATATGCGGAGACTAAACTAATGTCGGAGAAGGCATTATTAGAGTCAAAAGGGGATGGATTTTGCCCGGTCATATTAAGATTTGCAACCGCATATGGACTCTCCCCAAGAATGAGATTCGATTTAGTTGTTAACTTACTAATAGCAAAAGCACTTGTAGATAAGGAGATAACAGTGTTCGGGGAGGGAAAACAGTATAGACCATTTGTGCACATAAGAGATATTTCAAGGGCAATAATAAAAGTTTTAAAAGCCCCATCTGAAGTGGTATGTGGGGAAGTTTTCAATGTTGGATCGGACGAACAAAATATAAGCATAAAGGAGCTAGCAGAAAAGATAAAGCAAAAAATTCCAGATGCAGAACTGAAGTTCATAAAGGAAAAAGAAGATAGCAGAAGTTATATTGTATCATTTAAGAAAATCAGAGAGAAATTAGGGTTTGTACCAAAATATACAATAGAAATGGCTATTAATGAGATAAGAGAAGCTTTTGAGAAGGGGCTCATTGAAGATTATAAGGATAAAAAATATAGCAATTACAAATCGCTGAATGAAGAGCCTTAATAAGTTTTAATGCATCATCAGGATACCCTCTTGTTTGCCAAATTTTTCTTTTTATTCCCTGCAAAATAAACTACTCATCAATAAATATGTTTCATCATAATTTTTTTAAGAATCGCCTAAGATAATTTAGTTAACTCTGCTTGACAATTCTTTAGATGTCGCCTTAAGCATCACAGAAGGGATTCATCACATGGCTTTAGAAATCGGAAAAAGAATAGCAAAGTGGGCAACAATTCTCACAGGCTTAGATTATATAATTCTCATTTCTACATTTGTTTTTTCATTGCTAATAATCGCGAATCTTCAACCTGAGAATTACGGCATCTTTAGTATAGCCTCGGCAACTTACCTTGTCATAACGTCGGTTTTGCAGAGCTTTTTTGTCTTACCATTCATACGAACAATTTCAAGGTATTTAGGTAAAAAGGATTTCACTGCTATTTCTTATGTGTATGGTCTCTCAACAATAGTGGCTTTAATAAGTTCCATAATCATTGCAATAATACATTTTGAAGCTTCACCATTCATTGCAGTATACATACTAGGCTATCCAGAAGTCATAGAATATATGAAACTATTATCGATAAACATTGTCACATCACTAATAGCTGCATTGTTCAGAGGTTTTCTCTTAAGTCTAAAATCTTACAGAAAATTGGCATTAAGTAGATTGGCAGACGGTCTATTTTACATCGTAGGCATATACGCTATGGTTCTAGTTTATGATTGGACAGTTCTAGCGATTGTTATAGGAACTGATGTATATTTACTATTCTCATGCCTTGTAACAGTATTTTTGGCAATTGCAGAAACAAGAAAAAGAAAAATAGCATTTAAAGTGACGTTTCAAAAAACACTACTCAAAGAAACTTTTAGCTTGGGGAAATATTTTATTGTGGGAAACAGCTTGGCTTACATTTTCATAAGATGGGATATCTTTGTAGTTTCAATAATAGTTCATGACAGCTTACTGATTGGATATTACTCCTTCGCTAAAAATCTGGTCTATAGAGTAAGATTCTTGTTCACGAAAGTTAATGCTTTGCTCTACCCAGTTTTCTCAGAACAAGAAGCTAGCTCCGATATCCACACCATGAACAAACTCCTAAAAGCAGGAAACATAATATCCCTGGTTCTCAGTACACCAATAGCCATATTTGTAGCCATTTTTTCTAAAGAAGGAATAATCTTAGCATCGGTATTCATAGAGAAAATGTACGCATATGTGAATGCCTCAAATATCCTAGCAATATTCGGCTTGATTTTAATACCATACGCATTGGATGTAGCAATAATACCCTATTTTAACGGAATCGGAGAAGTTGATAAGCTAGTTAAAGCAAACTCTATCCTGCTAGGCTCATCCTTAATACTACTCCCCGTGCTCTCATTATACTCAAATATAATCGGCGCAGCAATAGCATACGTTACCTCACAATACTTAAGAACAATATATTGGGTTGCTTCAGCACATAAGAGGGTTGGAATCAATTTTAAGAGATATGTAAATACTCTAATATCATCAGTACTTAGCATCATAATAGTAAAAGTCTCATTTGATACGCTTGAACAATTATTAGTAGGTTTGGATATAATAGTTCATTCGCACATTTCATTCTTGATAATACCATTACTTCTCATTCACAGTTTGATAACATACATCTTTCTTGTAAGAACTAAAGTTATTACGAAAAGAGAAATAAGTATTCTGGAAAGAGGTTTTGGCAAAAACAAATTAGCTAGGAAATTAATAGATTTTGCTGAGAAAATTGGTAGATTTAAAAAATAATTAAATTCGACCAAACTGCAATAATAGTACCGATCATTATCTGAAAAGATATTTCCGTTCAATATATTTTTAAAATAATTGTTAGAATACCTAAATCATTTATCTTATTTGTTCTACTGCAATATCATATAGGAGTGTTATACACAACTAAAAACTAAAAATAGTTTATTATCATAGAGATATTCTCTCGATATGATACCTTTACTTATGACCAATTGAGTTCAACATACCCAAGGAATTATGAAAATGAAGACAAAAGAATAAACAACCCTGATAATAAAACAATCAGAGACAATAACGTTTTAAGAGGCTTTCGAGGTACTTTTGAATTTAATTTAAATCCTATAAAAGTTCCAGGTAAAGTCCCAAGAATTAGTAGGGATGCAAGTATAAAATTGATAGTACCCAGTGTTGAGTGAACCAATGTGCTACTTGAAGTCAGTAAAAAGCTATAAGGCATAGTAGTTCCGACAATGTTATGAGGACTTAAATTTGTGAAAACCAAAAGGAAAAAAACCACTAATGTGCCGCTACCCACTGAAGTAAATTGAACAGTAAATCCAACTATAAATCCTATAATTAAAGTTTTAAGAAAAGTTATCTTTCTTTCAGCATGTTTTCTATAAAGATGATTCCCTAATATCGTTATCAGTGATACAACAATTAAAACTACTCCAAGAGCGATTGATACGAAGAAATCTATACTAATACCATTGCTTTTCAAAAAATGAAGTGCAAGACCACCAAGAACTATTGCAGGTAGACTCCCAAGATACAATAACATCGCTAGTCGCATATTAATCTCATGCCTAGAATAAAATAGAGCAGATCCAAAGAGTTTAGTAATAGTAGAATATAGCAAGTCCGTGCCGACAGCAACTACAGGGTCCACTCCTAAAAAAATAAGAATAGGGGTCATAATGGCTCCACCGCCCATCCCAGTTAAGCCTATGAGAATGCCTACTACTAATCCAAGTACGATGTAAAGCAGTGCAACAATGGAGTCCATAGTATCCTTCACATCCTCAAAAGACTTAATCTAAATACCCAAGAGACCGAAGCCTTTCTTTTACTTGTTCCTCTTCCTCTTTGCTGAATACTTCCTCCTCTTCTTCCTCTTCGGAGAGAACCTCCCGAAGTACAAAAGTTACATATTCCTCAACACTCTTAAATTCTGTATCCTTTATCTGTTCTTCAATTTTTTTGTACAAACTTTTGGGAATCGGAACATTTACCTTTTCTTCATCACTCATTGAAAACACCTCCATATTATTTTGGAATGGAACTTATTTTTTACTCAAATAACCTAATTCCTCTGCCTTAGAAAGAACTGCGTCTACCTCTTCATCAATAGACATAATATGAGATTGAACCACAACTTCCGGATTATCAGGCTCCTCATATACACCGTCGTAACCGGTTAATCCTTTTATTTCTCCTTTTATTGCTTTTGCATAAAGCCCTTTGGGGTCTCTCTGTATTCTTACCTCTAAAGGGCATTTTAGATATACTTCTATGAACTTGCCAAGCTCCTTACGGGCAAACTCTCTTACTGCTTTGTAAGGGGATATTAATGATACTATTGCTACAACACCATTTCTTGAGAGTAATTTAGCCATGTGAATCACTACTCGATTATGCATTTCTCTTGCCTCTTTACTGAATCCTAGATTTGGATACAATGTCTTTCTGATAACGTCTCCATCTAATACTTCTACGCGATACCCCATATCCTTCAATCTTTTTTCCAAGGCATGTGCCAGTGTAGATTTACCAGCACCACTAGGTCCAGTCAGCCAGATAACGAAACTCATATTATGCTTTTCCCCCTTAATCCTTCTCTTTGTATTCCAAATAGCTTCAAAATGGTGGGGGCAAAATCATAGATTGATAGTCTAACTTGTTTGGAGTTACTCATACCAGGAAAATATAGAGTAAATATTCCATCAACTGCATGAACCGCATCATCGGGTCCAGTATCATTTTCTAACAAGTATGGTGTGGGATATCCTAATGTTCCAGCAGAACGCCAATAAAGATTGTCAAAATAAACCATCATATCTGGCTTATCGCCACGTGTTTCTGGGTAGATTCTCTCAGGATAAAAGACTTTTGTGTCCCATCTTTCCCCATTAGGACCTCTGATTGACTTTATTCTTTCTGCAACTTCATCTCTAACCCTCTCATATTCAGATAGACTAATTACACCATTGGGTTCTCGTCCCTTCACATTAAGAAATACACGTGCATAATAACCGCCCCATCCCCATGCTATTGTGGAACTCCAGTCAACATCAAGTTCATCAAACTTCACCTGCTTTCCAGATTTTAAAATTTCCAGATTTCGGATTTTTAGTAATCCCTCTTCAATTAGCCACTGATTTATAACAAATGCACCCTTCATCCTCTTTATACCATGATCCGATACCATAACCACAGCAGTATCCTCATCGAGTAACTTTAGCGTTTTTCCAATTTCTTCGTCTAGAAGCTTATAGTAATCGGGAATAACATTCTTATACTTGCTATTCGGCTCATATAGATGATGCCCCTTGTCAAAATACTTCCAAAAAGCGTGATGAATCCTATCAAGACCTATTTCTACGAATTCAAAGTAATTCCAATCTTTCTCTTGAATAAGATATCTTATTACCTCAAAACGCCGTTTTGTCATCTCCCAAATTTGCTCTTTTACCTCATCACGCGCCTCTCTTCTAAATGGAACATCAAATATGTACTCTCCAACTACATTTTCAACTTCCTTCTTAAGCTCAGCGGGATAAGTATATTGGGTCTGTGCGTTAGGAGTTATAAAACATGAAATCATCCAACCATTAATTTTCTTAGGAGGGTAGCTAGGTGGTACGCCTATAAGGATAGATTTGTAGCCAGCCTCTCCTAAATAATCCCAGATTGCCTTTTCTTTAATCATTTTACTATGTGCGATCCATATCTCGTTGTAAGTTCCACTTTTCCTATGCCGAAATCCGTATAGACCTAGCTCACCAGGAGTTTTGCTGGTTGCCATTACCATCCAAGCGGGTATTGTGATAGCGGGAATGCAACTTTCCATTGGGCCATACATTGACCTTTCTATCAACTTCTTTATATTAGGTAAATCTTCTGAAAATTTCCCAAACAATAAATCTGGAGGGGCTGAATCAAGCCCTATAACAAACACTTTGTTGACTTTTGTTTCCATTATAATCACCATTCCATAGAACAAAATTATTCCACAAATGGATTCTTAAAACTAAGAATCACTTTTGCAACCTCTGGGCGCATCATCTCTTTTGGGGGTATCTTTCCCTCTAAGAGCATTTTTCTTATTTTTGTACCACTGGGGCGAATTATATCATCACCAGAATGAGGGCATATATTCGAATTTACATACCCCATGCACTTCTTACAGTAATAGAACTCTTTGAAGAATATAGGCGCGATGCCTAAATCTGGAAATTCATTGAAGATTTCTTGAGCTTCATAAGGACCATAGTAGTTACCAACACCCGCATGGTCACGCCCAACTATGAAATGTGTGCAACCAAAGTTTTTACGAACGATAGCGTGAAATATAGCTTCTCTTGGTCCTGCATATCTCATCTCTGTTCTTAAAATTGCAAGCACTGCTTTATCTTTTAGATAGTAGTGAGCAATTAGCTCTTCATAAGCCTTAAGAATTACTTCATCCTTAAAATCGCCAGGCTTTTTCTTACCAATTACAGGATTTATGAAAAGGCCGTCAATGAATGTAAGAGCTGTTTTCTGAATATATTCATGACCCATATGGGGCGCATTTCTTGTTTGGAATCCAACAACAGTCCTCCACCCCTTAGCTCTGAAAAGAACCCGCGTTTCAACAGGTCTTAGGGTATAACGCTCAAACGGATTTTCTATGCCTTCTATGAAATCTATTCTCCCTCCAACCAAGCGATCCTTCATTTGATATGTCTTCAAAACACCAGGATGATTCTTATCAGTTGTCTTGAATACTTTCTGAGCATGCACTTTTTTGTCATAGGTATAAATATCTTCTATATTTAGCAGCGCTATCGCTTTTCCGTTATAAGTAAGAACTACTGTATCTCCTGGCTTGATTTGCTTATTAGAAAGCTCTTCTGAGGATACGTCAAGAACTATCGGAATCGTCCACGGCGTGTCATCCTCTAAACGCATACTTTTAAGTACAGCAAGATAATCATTTTGCGTCATAAATCCTTCAAGTGGGCTAAATACGCCGTAGGCAATATTCTCAATATCAACAGCTAAATCTTTTGATACTTCTATCCTAGGAAACTCTTTAACCTGCTCCAATACACTTTCCTTAGAGCGCCTTTCTAAAACCCTATTCACTAACCTACCACCATGAGGTCTAGGTAGACCCACCATAATTGCTCACCCCTTTATCATAAATATCCTAACGCCTTCAAACGCCTCTTTATACGCTCTTCATCCTCTTTTGAAAATGCTTTATCTTTGAGCTCTTCTTCAATGCTCGCAAGAATTTCACGTAAAATGAAAGTAACATAATCAGAAACCGATGTGAAACCCGTCCCCTCTATCATCCTTTTTATCTTCTCATATAAAGGTACGGGAATTGATATCGTGGTAAATTTTCTTACCTTTTCAGCTTTCTTTGACATAAGGATCACCATCATAAACTAATAACTTTTTACCATCACCATCTACCTTTTGTAACCATATTTTATAAACGCCCAAAATCTCTCAAGGCTGTTAGCTATTCCATAGCTCATCGCTTTCAGATGTCTAACTATGTTTATGGCGAATATTTCTGCTCCTCTGCTTGTGACTAAGAATTTCATTTTCACACCACCTGTTCATATATTCAATACTATTAGATTTCTAACTGATAAAAACATTATTAGTATTCCTATTATTGGCATTAAATACTTTTTTGGGGCTCTTCTGCAAACAACGGCTCCCAATGGTGCTATTATAACTCCTCCTATCATAAGCCCTAAAACGATAAAGAAGTTCTGAAAGCCAATTAGTACAAAAAAGGTTAGTGTCTCACATAAAGTAACAAAGAATTCTGCTAAGTTTACGGAACCAATAGCTTCAACAGGGTCATTTCCTTCTGCAATCAGAGTTGATGTTACTATCGGCCCCCATCCTCCGCCTCCAATTGCATCCATAAAACCGCCTATTCCAGCAAGGAAGGGCTTGTTTACTTTCTTCACGATGAGGTTTATATTGAAAGCTCTAAACAGGATTACAATTCCCATTGTGCACAGGTATATATTCACTGCGGGCTTCATGAGCCATATTGGCATATCAACAAGCAAGTAAGCTCCTACAATTGCACCAATGCACCCTGGAACAACTAGTTGTTTGAATAGCTTCCTATCTACATTTCCAACTTTAAGGTGACTCGTTCCTGAAGCTAAAGTCGTAAACACTTCTGCCGTGTGAATACTAGCACTTGCTACTGCCGGGGTAATCCCTATTGCTAAAAGAAAAGTGTTTGATATAACTCCGTATGCCATGCCTAATGCTCCATCGATAAGCTGAGCAAATGCACCAACAAGTAGTGTTAGAAAAAAGATTTCCCATATATAATCAAAGCCACCAACCATATAAGACATGACACTCACCTACTTGAGAGTATGTGCCGTGTAAAAAATAAATAATAAATAAAAGTAAAAAGTAAAATGAATAATACGCAGGTATTTTTACAATAAACTCAGTTATGCCGAACTTAAACGATAACCACAAATCACCAGATAAAAAATAAACTATCAGAGGTGACACTAAAAAGCTCTGATACAGCCTATAGCTTATTGTTTTCGCTAAGCTCCTTGCCTGCGTTTCATTTGACCTAACCATCAGACATCACTTTTCTGCTTCCCTTTAAACAATTAAATGTGTTACTTTTAACTGTAATGTTATTTAATTATATTTAATTAATTATTATTTTTGTTATTAAAATAATTTCAATAGATGCTTATAAATGTTTTCCAGACGACATGATTACTATTTACATCGATGTTTTTGCTCTGAATATAAACTACCACTGAAAAAGTTTAGTAATTCAAAAGTAAATTACTGTAACACGATTTAATAACTCAATATAGCTAAATAGCGATAATAGTATCTATTACCATCTTAAACGATACTTCAGTATTTGATTTGCCTATCACTGAAAATTCCAAATACGAGATATCACTATAGCCTTCTTTCATCGGTAAAACGAGCCATACCGAGTTATTATAAAGGTTGATATTTGAGAACAACGGCTGTTTGACAGAACCTATAACGTGCCAGTCATTATCATAAGCCCTAATCCTCAAGGTAACATTTGCAAGAGTTAAAGAAACATGGAAAAATAAATAAGTCGCCGTGAAGTTGATAATGTTCTTCGTAAATTTCATATAAATTGATCTTTGAGAGCCAGACATGACATAAGAGTATTCTAAAAGAATAGATCTATTTCGTAGCATTAGACTGCAGTATTCCCCCATGCTTAACGGAGCAATAATATCCATGTAATTAACTGATAGTTTATAACCATACGTTTCTAAAAGCTCAATAGCTCTTACTAAACTCACATTCCTTATAACATAAATACCTAAATCACTTATCTTCTCAGAAAGCTCATACTCTATCGGCGTCATTGTATATAGACGATCTGCCAATACTATGGTTTTATTAATATAATTAGTAATATGAGAAAATTTATCAGGAAGACCATAAAGCAGTGAAAATAAATGACCAAAGTATGCTGAACCTCCAAGATAGCCTCTAACCCACCCATCAACATGCGGTGATGACCTATTCTTTAAAGGTTTAGCTCTAGGATTAAAGGTAAGAATAATCACACTTCCGTTTTCAAATCCATATCGCGAGTATAACCATTTTATCTGGCTCATAGTAATTTCGTCTGGGTAATACACATATTCTGGAATATAGGCCTGGTATAAAATCGAAGAGAAAAGCGCTAACCACAATAGAAAGGGTATCATTTTATGAAAAGGTAAAGCGTCTTTGAAGCTATAAACTCTCAATAAATAAACCTTAACAATAATCGTAATACCGTAAAAACCATATCCTATGAGGATACTAACAGGATAAAGTATGTATAATCTATATGGATAATCAAATCTCACGAAGAGTAGAATAAAGGATAGAGTCAAACACCATGATAATATCAAACGTACAAAAAGCGACCTCCTAAAACAAGGATTAGATATTATTATAATAACTCCTATAATTGCTAGTAGGTATCCTATAACGGATTCTCTACTTAAAAGCCAAAAATCGTCAAGCCCCCAAAAACCAAAGTTAAAAATATCCAAAAGTGAAATACCAAGTAATAAATCAGATAGTATAACTATAATGATATTTGGAATTACAATAAATAAATATAAACGTAGCATCCTTTTAAACATTGTTAAGTTACTATTTTTTGAAAGAAAAACATCTAAGGTATTCCATATAATGAGAATGGATAAAGATATTAGAAGAATCGCCCATGTCCAAATATGCGTTGTTATTATTATTACTGATAAAAGGATAAATTTTAGAACATTGTATATAGAAAAATTATATTTCTCTATCGAAATATGTCGAATATATTCTCTTAAAAATAAAAAAATAAACGACATTACAAGGAAGTTACCTAGCAAATCATAAGATAACCTAATAAAAAAGAATGATAAAGAAAGAGAAAGACAACTCCAACGAATAATATCTTTATTTCTTACTTCCTTTATGAAAAGATAAAATGCTATTAAATAAAAAAAAGAGAAAAGAAACTGAATAATAATAAATATCTGCTCTATTAGTAGAAAGAACATTATTTTTTGTAATAAGAAAATAAGAAAAAATATTATCGGACGATAAAAGATAGCCTCCAATTGTAAATTAGGGAAATTAAGTAATTCTCGGTTTAATATATACATATAATAATAAGATATATCAAAACCTTGCGGATGAGCGTAGAATATGAACTTATACGATATAATTATATAAGTTATTGTCAAAAACAGTAGAAGATTTTTACTCGGAAATTTTTTGATATTCTTCATAAATTTCACCTAATACTTCATTTTATATAGCTTATTTTGAAGTAATTTATTGAAACAACTCAATTATTTTATTTAATTTATTTTTTATTCTATGAAAAACTTCGCCGCTCAACAATTTATCGTGTTCGCCCCTTTTATTTTTTATCCCGTCACCTCCAATATTTCCCATCTTCCTGCCTCAGCCACCTTTTCAAGTTGTCTCAATTTGCTCTCATAAAGCCGATAACTATCGCTATTCATCTCAAAGTTAGTTCCGCTTATCATCATACCCCATAGCACTATAAGCACCTTATGCGCAAGCGCAGTCATGACTTTGTACTTGCCGCTTCTACGCCTGATCCGTATGTATAACGCATATAAACTCTTAGGCTCCCTATGAAGCACTATTATATTCGCTACCTCATGAAGAACGTACCTTAAATAGGGTGAACTGCTCTTCGTAATACCATATCCCTTTTGAATACCTGCTGGTTCCCGAGTAGCAGGTACTAACCCGCCCATTTCGAAATCTTCTTCTTATCCTTGAATCGAGTAAAGTCGCCTAACCTCGGCAGCTATCACTGTTGCAGTCATTAAACTTATACCAGGCAGCGTCATCATTTGACGAATCATCGCCTTATGTTTTCATGCTTCTCCATGTACGCAGCTATCATCAATTCCAGCCTCTTAATTCGCTCATCCAACTCTTCAATTAACCCCATAAGAATACTTATTGCCTTCTTATTTAGTAGTTCTAAAAATGCGTTTTCAATAATCTCTCTAACCGTGTCATCAATACTGTTTACATCGCCTGTTGAAACTATTACTTCCAGAACCTCCCGTCCACGTTTCCCGAATATATCTGAGTACGCCTTACCTAGTGCAGTTCGGCTCTAGTAAGCAATGCATGAAC
>JBECUL010000005.1:0-69991 GCA_040225955.1 Candidatus Asgardarchaeum abyssi
ATTTGGTTAAAACCAGAAACATATCTTAGAGTTCTTTATGATGTCATTGATTCATATTTAGAAAGCAACTTTTCTGGTTTTCTCTTGCTTAATTGTCATGTTGGGAATAGAGGACTTGCTATTGCAACTGTGACTCAATATAGACGCTGGTATTCTAAGCTCAAAATTGGGCACATTGAAGTTTGGGATTATCTGGGAAAGTGCTTTGATGCAAAGACATTTGATGACTATTGTATAATTGAAAACAGCTTGGCAATATATTTTGGGCTGATAGACAAGGAACAGATATTAAAGGAGAAAAAAGAAGTTACTGGGAAGGTTAAGATCTCAAAGTTATCTCCATGGCTAACAACGGAGATTGAGGGAATACTGATTAAAACTTTACCTGAAGCATCTTATGAGACAGGAGAGAAAATATTCAATTGTGCAGTGGATGAGATAATTAAGGATATTAAGAGCTGGCTGGAAGAATCCCCTTAACTATTCGAATTCGATTATTGAGACAAAGTATCCTATTGCTGCTATTATGAGGAATAAAGCCAATTGACCCACATTGATGATTGATGTGATGGTTAGTATTTCGACAATGAGTGCGTATAATAGCGGTGCCGTATAAGTGTTATACCGGATTAATTCCTTTATTTTCTCTGATGAACTTTTAAGTATTTTTCCACTCACAACTAGATATCCAATTATCACCTCTGATATGGAAAGTAAGACAAGTAATAAGAATATCATAAAATCAAACATGGTCTTTGGCATTGCAAATAACAGTCTAATATAAGTTTCATATGTTGCTTTTCCGAGTAACATTGGAATTATTAGAATGAAAAATACTATTGCGAGAGAATGGATTTTAAGCATTTTCATACTCGCATTTGCAGGCATTTTTTTCACCGTTAATCAATTAGTAATCTGTTATCGGCTAATTCCTTTTTTGCATTGAGACACATATCAAGCCAGAATTTGCTTTCCTCATACTTCCAATTATAGTTTTCAATTTCAACTGTGTACATTGTAAGCGTCACTTAAAAATTGAAATGGGCTTCAAATATAAATATTATACTAAAATTAATTATTTTCTTTATGAATTCTCGAAAATGAAGCTATAATAGCCTTACTTGAAACAAGATTATAAGTAGAATTTGAAAAATTATTTCTCTTAAGAGATTTACTAAAATTTAAAAGGATAGGAAATTATCATTTCAAAAGTATTGCAAATGAAAAATAAACACATATGGGATACATGGAGGGCTCATTGTGGACAAAAAGCTCTTTGGAAGAATAATTACTATAATTTCTGCAGTAATATGGGGGACTAGCTTTCCAGTAATTGCGTGGGGACTTAATATAATTGACCCATTTACATTTGTGCTTGGTAGATTTTGGATTTCAACAATCGTGTTGCTTCCGCTGATCTTTCTTAATGAAAAACACAGAAGCACATTTTTGGAATATTTACATGATAAGACAATAATGATCATGGGTGTCATGAATGGCATAGCCTTTCTTCTTCAATTTATAGGCCAGCAATGGACCACTGCAACAAAAGCAGCTATAATAACAGATTCAAATGTGATTTTTGTTGCGATATTTTCGGCATTCTTATTATCTGAAAGGATTACCCTAAAAAGAGCTCTTGGCATAATAACAGCACTCTTTGGTATTTTCTTGATAATTACAAATGGTGACATATATGCTCTGACTGGTGGAACTATCTTAGGTGATGTTACCGTTCTCTCTGCTGGAATAATCTGGTCATTTTATATTATCTTGAACAAAGAGAAAACAAGCCAGAACGTCGATATAACATCTCTTATGACTGTTATAATCGTTTGGACAACAATAACTCTTCAGCTAATACACATCGTATATGCATTTACAAGTGAGATTATTGTATTGGATTTCTATTACGCATTAATATTGATAGCCTACACGGGACTCTTTACAACGATAATATCATTCTTCCTATGGCTTGAGGGGTTGAAATGGTTAGAAGCTACAACATCGACTATTTATTTGCTTGTTGGACCAATTGTGGCTGCTTTAATTTCTGTTATTTTTCTAAATGAGGTGTTAACGTTATATATTATACTTGGTGGTATTCTCGTCGGGTTAGGAATATATCTGGTAGAAGAAAAATAGTGAAGCAAAAGACCATAAGACATATTTTTAGCTAGGCAAACGAGAAGTTATCATTTATCCAGATGAGTTAGCTGGGCTAAATAATAGAACAATAACTCGCTTGAGCTCTTCAATTTTTTGTTATGTAATTTAGAGTATTATGTTGAGAGTTTTTTAAGGGTTTAACAAATTTCCAGTAAATTTCGAAGCTAAAGCTCCATATACCATATTCTATAAACCCTATTAGCAATGCTATTATTATAAGACCTACGAAAAACTCAAGTGAATTAGTTAAGAAATATGCTAATTCTCCTTCTAATAGTTTCTGAAGAAAGAGAATTGCAATGTTAAATGCAAAGCCTAATAATGTAGCCAGAGCTATCGCATTTCTCTGAAAACGCATTGTCACCATATAAAACCCTATAGAAAGAGAGGGAATCGCTATTAGAATGCATGGGTAAAAAATGAAATCTCCTAAACCATATGATGGGAAACGTATTATGGATCTACCATATTCAAGAAAAAAGGGAACTAACAGAATCAAAGGAGATAATAAAATCACACTGCTCAGCTAACTCTTTTAAAGTTATCTCCTGTCTTTGTAACACTGTTCTCACCTTTCGGTTATACTATAATTTGTTGTTCTACTTTAAAGTGTAGTATATCAATTGGAATAATAAATATTTAACTTTGATTCACCAAATTATGATTTTACAATTCAATAATAAAGAGAGAGTATAATATTTTTAATACTGTAAAACATGCATATGTATGTGTGATTAAAATGACAATTATTAGCGTCAGAATAGATGATGAGTTGAAAAAGGAAATGGATCGATTAAAGCATATTAATTGGAATGAGATAATAAGGCAAGCTATAATAAGGACTATAAACGAAGAAAAGGGTAGAAATCTTGCAAGGGCAGTTCTGCTAAATGAAAAAGTTCGTAAAGAGGCTCCTAAGGGCTGGGATACAACAGAAATTCTAAGATACTGGAGAGAGCACAGATTTGGAAAAGGTAGTAATTAATATCAACACCATAGTAAAATAATTTAAAGATGATTATTATATTTATGTTTGAAATCTTTCTTTTTCTTTATGTGGGAAATACATTGCGTCGACAAGTTCTTTATAAAAGTCTTTATGACCACCAAGGTTTACATATCTTATTTTTCTTAAAATCGGTTCAATTTTCATTCTAAACCTTTTTGACAAGAGAAACATTTTAGCACCTGCAAGAGCTGTATTTCCCATAGGCTTTATATTTTTATTTGGAACATTTGGAAGAAGGCCGATTGTTTTTATACTGTCAACTCTAAGGTTGCTTCCAAATCCACCAGCTACATATACTGTATCAATATCCTCTGGTTTGACATTTACATATCTTAGAAGCAAACATGTTGCAGCAAAAGCTGCGGCCTTAGCTAGTTGAATCTCTCTTATGTCTTTTTGAGTTAAAACGATATCTTTTCCAATTGCTGTCTCGTTGGCGTAAGCAATTACAAATTCCATGTAGTCATCTCCTTTTCTAATTCTTTTAGTGTTTAGGTTCACATTAAATCTACCAGTATTATCGATGATTCCAACCTTTACCATTTCTGCTATAGCATTGATAATTCCAGTTCCACAAAGTCCAATCGGTTTCATATCACCAATAACACTATATTTTACATCAAACGTGTTAGGATCTATCTCAACATCTTCTATTGCTCCGTCAGATGCTCTTGTTCCAAACTTTATCTTTGCTCCCTCAAAAGCTGCACCAGCAGCAAACGATGTTGCAATGAGCTCTCCTCTTTTGTTCAGCACTATTTCTCCATTTGTCCCTATATCTATCAAAAACTCGATCTTGTTTGGATGCTTATATATTCCAGTCGCAATGATTCCTGCTGTGATATCGCTACCTATGTAGCCAGCTATTAGCGGTGGTGTATATACTCTTGCATTTTCATTCCCTTTTAGCCCTAGCTTTTTAGCACTAACGTATGTAGAGCCTCTAAAGACCGGCATAAATGGGGCTCTTCCTAAACTTTCTGGGTTTATGCATAGAAAAAGGTGCATCATTACGGAATTACCAACAGCAACAAACTCCTTAATATCCTCAAGCTCAATATTATTCCTTTTTATAAGTTGTGTTGTCAAATCGTTAATGCCTTTAATAACCAGACTGTTAATTTGCTTCAAATTTTTCTCTGATTTCTGGGCGTATGAGATTCTAGAAATTATGTCCTCACCAAGAGATATTTGTGGGTTAAGCATAGATACCACATCTATTTCATTTCCAGAACTTAGATCGATGAGAGATGCAACAAGAGTTGTAGTACCAATATCTATTGCGATACCATAATTTGCATTTATTTTTTCGATATCCTCGACATCAATAATCTCTGACGTGCCCTGAGAAATAGTAACAGAAAAACTTCTTTTGCCTTCGGAAAATAATTTCGATATCTTGCTTATTATATCAAGCGGTATCATTTTAATCGAAATATCGGGATATACACGTTTTATTCCATCTGAAATTAGATCAAAAATAGCAACCCCAGTTTCCTCTTTGGGGACCTCTATAGCTACTGCGACTTTAACAATATTGGGATCTATCTTAAATTTCTCTGATATCCCCTTGATTACTATTTTTGGTTTGAGTTCCAGGCTTTCCCTAGGTATCTCTATTATCAAGTCGCTTAAGGGCTTGACTTGACAGGAGAGTCTATACCCATTTTTGATTTCGTCTTCTAAAAGAAATCTTCTCTCAGAATCGGTTAATGGCGTAACCTCTCCCTTAATAAGCTTTATTTTGCATTTTCCGCAAAGTCCATGACCTGCACATAAAGTTTTAATTCTAATTCCATTTTCTATTAGGGTCTCAAATAATGTCTTATCTGTTGATGTTTGCAACGTTCTCTTAAGAGTTTTGATTTCTACGGATATGTTTTGGTTCATAGTCTCACTCAACAAATAAGGTACAAAAGGTGTATATTATTGTTTTGATATTATTAGAATAAATAGTGATTACAAATTGAAAATTTTACAATAAGAAGTACAAAAATCAACAAATATTAAAGAAAATATGTATGCTTGCACTAATGGCTAAGAGGGACAACAATAACAGTGTCGTCTTATTTGAAACTACTTAACTAGGTGGTTTTTTGCTAATTAAATATTTTATAGATTTCAGAATTTAACTATTGTAACAACCATATATTCCATTAACGGTTCTTTTTGATTTTTAAAAAGTTAATCTTTATCATTATGATTACTTTACTTTTTCACAAGATCTAAAATTGCATTTGGTAAAAAGAAAGAAAGAATTTTTTTATTTTTCAAAATTCGGAATATGATTACTTTGTTGGTGAAATTAAGCTGTTAGCTGTTATTTTTAAAAAGAAAAGATGATATAACTCATTTTTTAAGAATATATATAAACGTTTCTAGAAATAAAAAGTCTACTGCCTAACAAATTACGTGTGGTGAGAATTTTGAGATTAAAGAGGAAAAGTATATTGCTTTGCGTATTTTTATTCTTATTATTGTTGATAAACTACGCAGTAATATCTTCTCAAGCAACAGATATAAGAGGTAGTGATATAAAGTTTAAGCCGCTAGCAAATAGTCATGCTATGTTTGGAACTAAAAGTAACTTACTTAGTGCTACTGTTAAGTCCTCAGGAGAATTAAGGCCATATCGACCAATTATCATTTTACCCGAAGAAAATGGGACGGAAGACATACAACTTGTTAAATCCAGTGAGCCACCATATTATTACATATCGGCTAGAAAAATATTAAAGGCTCCTACTGCTACATTTATAAACAAGGAGGAAAAATACGTTATGTCTAATGGACTTATATCTGTGATTCCCTTGGTTCCATCAGTTTGGCAAAGAAGTTCAACTATTCGTGTGAAAGTTAGATTTGAGAATCATATGCCATTTCCATTTCACTACAGTGGCTATATCAAGTGCTATGTAAAGGACACCTATTACTCTGGCTCTTCTAGGATTTGGGTTACTGAAGCTTTTTCTCAGAAATACGTCTCATTTACAATAGCACCATACTCCAGAAAAACAGTATCCTTATATGTTCACATAGGGTACACAACAGTTGGCTTGAAGAAGGTCGTTGTTGAAATTACGGGCACTTTACAACTAACATTCGATTTGGGATACAATTTCGTCCAAAAGGTAAATACAAATGAGCTGGGAACACCGACTAAGGTGAATAGCCTTGAGAACTATTTTGAACTGTCAGATCTCTTTCACTTCAACCAGTGGTCTGTTCTAAAGAAAGCAGCTAAGGCTATTGATGCTGGATACCAAGATAGAGTATCCATCAGAAACGCTGCACAAGACCTGATGAATTGGATATATTACCACTTCATATACTATACAAGTAATGTTGCTCTCTTAAATTATACGGCGTCGGATATATGGTTGCTTTCGAACACTTATAATGAATATTACATAGGCGTTTGTGATGAGTATACTGTTCTTTATATTTCATTCGCTAGAGGAATGAATATACCAACGCGAATGATTGCTGTGTTCTTTGTAACCTATTTTTCTGGACAAATTGTGTTGGATGGAACAAGAGGCCCTCTTGGGCATATTTTTGCGGAAATATGGGATGGTAATACATGGGTTCATGTAGATGCCACAAATTACCTCTTTGACGATCCTGACTACTATAAAGAACATGGTTATAATATAGGATTCATTTATGTCTTACAAGGAGCTGATGATGATTTAAGCAATTATGACGAGGAATGCGGCCCTGGTATAGTAGCATTAACTCATTATGGTACACGAATTCCTAATGTGGATATGTTAAATCGTAATGGTTATATTGATAAAAATTGGTGGAAGAGTGGCGATATACTATATTATTTCGAATATAACGGTCCAAATTATGAAGAATACATTAACGGAAATGAGTGAGTGATAATTATTAACTCAAAACAAAAATAAAGTTAGAGGGAAGATAAGTATGGATATGAGAGTACCTATAATTCTTAGAAATAGAAAACTCTACACATCTGGAATTATCATCCTCTTTATTTTATTATTATCCAGCCCCACTATTTATTCAATGAATGAGGAAAATTATATTTCCGCGACACATATTTCAGATGATTACGACCCATTTTTTGGAGTCATTCTTCGCTATATTTCTTTAGATGGTCAGTTAGTTACTCTCTATGGAGGACAGATTTTTTATGATCCAATTATATGGTATACTGAAAGTAACGAGACAATGAGTTTCAAAAGCTTATGGAGCTACTATATGTTCTTGAACCTTGATTTTATAAGATTGGTGAAGATATCTGATGGCGTTTATAATATATCATGCAATCAATATGTGGTTAATTGCACGTATGTTCTTAATCTGGTGAAAGATAATTATACTGCTGTTATTCTTTCAAATTACACTGGAAATGAATTCCATCAAGTTGTAATCATAGGCCATAACATAACGCCCCCTCAGCCTATCGTCAGAAATGGGACATACACGTATAAACCGATAAGCAAGTGGATTGAAGAGAAACGGATAGAATATCACGCATGCGATACATCGTCAAAATACAACCCTTCTAGAGCAATAAAGCTGGCAATTAAATTTCTAGAAAGTAGCGGATATCCCATTAATTTCAATATGTCGTGGCGGTCTGATTTTATTGAGGGCATAGCAATAATTCCAAGAGAAGCAATCAACAAAACAGTAGCAGGAGACTTTAATTTCATCTGGAGTATTCGCATCATCAAAAGATTATCCATAAATGGTAGTGGTCATCTTCCATTCTACTCCGGACCTGAAAAAATTATTGCATTTTTTGTCTTTATTAGTGATGATGGGCAGTTGATCATGGTAAAGAAAATGGGACCTATGACAGTTTTTAACGTGATCTTTGCCCAAGAGGAAGAAAACAACACATATAACGTAGATATTATTTACGATAGGAAAGACATTTTAACAAAAGTAAATTGCTCCATACTTATTAATATCTTAATAAGCACTATAGTCATCGCAATTCCAATTTCTCACAGAAAAAATAAAGCAAAACTGTATTGAAGTTAGGAACTTTTAACATAGCGATTTACATTTAAAAAGAGGGTACGACAATAAATAGTATATGTGCAAGAAAATATTATCACCGTACCCCTAAGATATATAAGAGTGAATCCTTTAAATGCAATGTCTTATTACAAAAAAATTGAACTTTAGAATTGAGCCCTCATACAATAGTCTTAATAATTGTGCTTAAAGGAAAAGACAAAGAAAGAAATAATATACCTACTATAAAATGAACATGCAATTGTCCACTGGAGGTAAATTTAAATGAGAAGGTCTCTCATGAGGTGCAATGATTTTTTTGTCCTATTATTTTTTTCCACATTTTTAATACCCCAATTGACTATAGCCCACCCTAAGCTTGATGTTCAATATTTCGGCGAGGTAATCCATGGGAACATAATTGACCGTCATCTCCATAAACGGAACCAATATAACCATCAGCGGCTTCACGTATAACATAAACGCAACATGGGACAGCCTAAATGCTACTAAAATGTCGTTCCCCTCGATTTGGGTAGAAAGGGCATTAGGCAGGTACCGTAATAACCTTTTACCAGTTCGTGATGATATTGTTGATGAATTACTTTCAAGAGGTAGAGCTTTAATCTTCGCAGCAGATTATAATGGTACCCATTATAAGGAAGTCATCATCGAGGGTAAAGCAACAGCAGTGTGGGGCATTCCATTAGATGCAGTTAACAGATCTATTCCATCTATCTCATATAGTGCCTATCGTGTGATATATGAGGAGAAACGAACTGAAATTGCAAGTGAAAATGCCAGCTCTAAATACAACCCGTCTCTTGCTATTCTGAATGCTATCAGATTTTTGAATAATAAGAGCTTAGTTTTTGATAATGTGACAAAAGTGTTTTTGATTCCTCAGGAATATTTGACTGACGAGTATAAGAACTACGAGTTTGTGTGGTCCATGATATTCCTTCATGACCTAAACTCGTCTGAAGGTGCTGATCTTGAGTTAAACCATTTCATATTATCTCCAAACGCAACAATAATCCGACACATCCACTTAATCTTGAGAATAGTAGAAGGCGTGTCTCCCTGTCATGGATGCGAACCGCCCAAACAATATGATTATAGTCTCTACTTCTATGCAAGCATAGGAGGCATTATGGTTGCAACTCTACTAGTAGTAGTTTACGTCAGAATAACTAGAGAAAAGCATAAACACTAGAGTTTCCCTAAAATTCTCTCATATAAGTATTTAATTTAATCTCATTCTGTCCATATTTTATTTGTACACATTTAAGATTTTGTAATCAAAAAATTAGTATTCACTCTATACTTCCATAATCAACATTTCTTTACAAAATATTTTAATAGATTAAGGTTATCTTTTGCATAATTAACATTGGTGATCAGATGCCCTAATACAGACGAGGGATATACATTTTGCTTGTGGTGACTTGTCACAAGATGAAAATAGATGACATTTTATCTCACTTAGTGGTAATGGCCTTAATTATGCTTCTTGCTCTTTCTCCGTATTATCTGATATATTTCACAAGTTATAAAGGGATTACAGTTGAATATCTGTATGACGTAAATGATGAAACAAGTTATAAAAGATACATCACATTAAATGGGATGCAAATACTTTTGTTAGGCCCATATGTACCGAAGAATTTCACATTCCACGATTTGAGTAATAGGACACATCATTACTATAACTATTGGCGAACAGTTCTAAGATTTGTTGAGTACAATGGCTCAAAAATTGCCATCACACTTCTGAGTAATTACACAGGCAATTATTTCGACGAACTCGTGATATTCTTCAACACATACAGTCCAAAAGTTTACATAAAGCCTTTAACGCCATTGCAGTGCAATATTACCACATGGCGAGCTATCAATTGGACACTGTTTGTAGGTCAGAATGTATCATCAATATATAATCCGTCAAAGGTACTCTACAAGGTGATGCTATATTTAAAAAGGTATTATTATGGGTGCGAATATGTGACTGGGATTTATCTTGTTCCAAATTTCCTTCTGGAAAACTATAAGAGCTATGATTTTTTGTGGTACTTATTCTTAGGCAAAGCTTTAAATGGAACGCATGCAATGGAATACACTATAATAGCTACTCCAAATGCAAGAATATTAAACATAACTTGTCATATTCATCGCTACGTTTTCGCATAATTTTTCCATTCCTATTGTTTTTATCCGAGCCACATGCGAATTTACTTTAATCTCCTAATATTATCCATGTAAGTAATTCTACAAATAGAGCGATCAATGTGTAATCAATAGTCCAAACTTGATAGTCACACGAATAATGGTGAGTAATATGAAATCAAATTTTAAAATATATCAACTACTAAAAGTGTTTAGAAAAAATTTAGTTTTCTTGGCAATAATAGTGAGTATTTTTCTCTTGCCGTTACCTCTTCTCTTCATTTATAGTGATTCTAATATACCAAATGTAAGATATCTGTGCGATGATGACTATTACGGCATGAGAGTAATTCAGATAAACGACATGAATATAACACTAGCAAAAAATAACATATTTGACAACTTTACCTTCTGTGACATTAATGGCACGAAGCATGTTTATTATAACAATTTCTGGCTTTTCGAATACAGGCGTATAGAAGGTAATGAATCAAGGTTTACAATTGTTTTCTCAGTCAACTATACAGGCCACCATTTCGAACAGCTTATTGTATGGTTCAAAGCTGACAATCTCACAAATTCGCAGACACCTTTTTATAATAGCTTAAATCGCAATTGGCGTGCAATAAACTGGACTATTATCACAACGGAAGATATTTACTCTCAGTATAATCCTGCTAACGCACTTTATAAGGCTGCTCATTTTGTGACTCAGAATTATTACGGCTTCTCTAGAGTTAATCTGATATGCTTAATCCCTAATTATTTACTAAATGGGAATTTTAAGGAATTCAGCTTTATATGGATGATCTGGCTGTGGAAACAATATAACGCAACACATTCTCTCGGATACTCAATAATCCTCTCACCAGATGCACAAATAATAAGCTTCAACTACACAATAAACCAGTATATATTTGGATAATTGAGCATATTTAGAAAATCTTGGAAAAATAATTGGATAAATAAACGATAGAAATGAGAAGTGGTAATATTGTTTTATCAAAAAGAAGATAAAATAAGAAATTGCAAAATGTCAGACTTATTGAAGATATTTTTTAATTAGATTATCGGTGAGACCGTTATTTTCTGCAATTTCTCTGAAGACCTCTGAACTTTTACGAGGCTTTCTTTCTTTAGTTTTTAAGTCTACTTCGATAAGCCCAAAACGTTTACTAAAGCCGTGAGCCCATTCGTAGTTATCTGTCAGTGCCCAATGAAGATATCCATCAACATCAATTTTATCTTCTTTAATAGCAAGCTCTAATTGATGAACATGTTGGACTATGAACCATGATCTTAAGACATCTTCGGCGTCGGCAAGTCCATTTTCAGTTACTATTATAGGCTTATTGTATTTTGCTGCAATATTTAGGCTTTCTCTTAATCCCTCTGGATATACTTCCCAACCGAAATCTGTTGTTGGGCGATTATCAAGGGATTTACTTCGTGGCTCGCACTCACCTCCATATCCAGCAACAAATTCAAAACTTGCAAGTTCAAATCCTGGAACTAAAGGCTTTTCTGAATGTTTTACAACAAATCTTACATAATAATTAACACCAATCCAATCCAATTTGTTTCTAAATGACTTAAGCTTTTCATCGTCAGAGATTTCCATATTTAAATCTAGGTCCACTTCGCCTTTAACTATCGAATTTAAGAGCCATCTGTTCCTCATATAGTCAACTATTTTTGCTGCTTGAATGTCTCTTTCGTCGTCCTTTTTAAGCGGATGTACTGGTGTAAAATTATGAATTATTCCAACGAATGCAGCCTCGTCGCTATCATCATCTGCCTTGATGGTATCCCATTTCTTTATAGTGTCATATGCACAAACATGGGCATTTGTCAGGTTAACTATAGCTGCCAAATAACCCTCTGCTGCTGCAACGCCAGGAGGAAATCCAGCCTCTGGTACTAAATATCCAGCTTCTGCAACAACAAAGGGCTCATTAAGTGTAGCCCACATATCAACGAGATCTCCAAAGAGATTTGCCACAACTGATACATATTTAATAAATTCGATAACTGTTTCTGGGTCTACCCATCCAAGCGGTCCTTCTTCTAAATTTGTTCTTCTTGCAACAATCGGGTCATGAATCCATATAGGTAATGTGAAATGGTTCAAACAAACTATTACTTTTATTCCTTGCTCTCGTAAATCTTTTATGATTTCTCTATAATGGTTCACCGCACTTCTATTTATATGGGTAAGCAGCCTCTTCATATCTTCCTCTTCAACAACTATACTATCAAAAAGCCCTGTGTCTTCATTCTCCTTAACATAAACTTCAACATCGCGTGTTGACATTGCCAATATACGACTCCACTCAATACCTATACGATACGCATTCATCCCTAGTTTCTTTATAAGCTCATGATCCTTCTTATAAAGCTCCCAGTAATTTATTCCATGCTCCGGCAGATCACCGCTAACCAACTTTTTCTTAATATTTTCTTCATCATGAACCCAGGCCCACCAATCACTATTCGAATCTATGAATTTCCCTTCTGGATTACCCATTTCAAATTGAAAACCACTCTCTGAAGCACCCCATAAAAATCTCTTTTTCATCCTTCTCACCAAATCTAAGATTAATGTTTTTATTTTGGCAAATTAGGTATATTTAACACTTTAGATCCCATCATATCATTCACTTTTCCATAAACCTCTAGTGGCTCAACAAAATTCAGCTCTTCGAAGATTAAACTATTCCAAGATTAGGTGAAAGTTGGGATGGTAACCTGCCAGTAGCGGAGTTTTACATCCCAGATATTGTTAGATGGTTTCCATTAACACGATTTCAATTGACGAAGAGATAAAATACTTAATTGATGAAAAAATAAGTTAATAAATAAAGGTGTTTGGAGCTTGGAGGGATAATATAGTGAGAATTCTTGTGACAGGGGCTACTGGATTCATAGGAAGACACCTTGTGAATGCCCTTTTAAAGGAAGATAAATATGATATTGTCGTGATGTATAGAAACTCAGAGAAGGTGAAAGAGCTTGAGAAGTTAGGAATTGAAACAAGGTATGGCGATTTATCAGAAATTAAGACTCTTGATAACATAACAAAGGATGTGGATGTGGTTATTCATCTTGCTACACTCATGAGATTCCATGCAAAATGGGAAAAACTCTATATGCAGAATGTTGTGGCTACGAAAGTTATCGCAGAAGATGCTATGAAAAACGGGGTTGATTACTTCATATATACAAGTTCAACTGAAGCAATAGGCCCTGTAAAAACAATTCCCGCCGATGAAACGCATCCATATAATCCAGATTATACTTATGGTATTTCAAAAATGATGGCAGAAAAAATACTAAATAAGTTTCATGAGGAAAATGGTTTTCCAGTAACAATCTTGAGACCAACAGGGGTTTATGGCCCTGGAGATTTATATGTTACATACTCTGTTCTTAAAGCCATCGCTAATGGTAAAATGAAATATCTTCCCGGAAAAGGAGACAAATACGTCCACTTTACGTATGTTGAAGATGTGATCCAGGGATTTATTAAGGCTCTCGAAAATAGGTCAGCAGCTATTGGTGAAACATTTATCATAGCAAGTGATGACTATTATACATACAAGGACGCCTTTACCATTATGGCAGAGTTACTTGGGGCTCCACCACCAGAAAAATCAATACCAGTTCCTTTAGCAAAAGTTTTAATCTGGTTTGTGGAAACTGCTAACAAAATTAAGAGAGTTAACGACTTTGTAATGCACACATCGGTTGTAAGGGATATGACTAAGAATCGAGCATACACTAATAAAAAGGCGAAAGAGAAATTAGGATTTAGTCCGAAATATAGCTTTAGAGAAGGAATGAAAATTACAATTGGGTGGTATCAGCAGCAAAATCTCATTTAACCTTATATTTATTTATCTTATCTCTAAATCCAGTTTAGATGATAATTTTTATTAGAGTGAGAAAAAGTAGTTTACAATATATATGGAAATTTCCTAAAAGTTTATGGTGCTCCATTTTTATCACATAGTAGTATTAGAAAAGGGAGCTAAGGTGTCTACATTTGAGTGAGCCAGAGGACTATGAAGAGGAACTAAGAAAAATATACAAATGGAATGTTGTGGGACTTATTCTAAGCTGGGTTGTCTGGTCTCCATTCCAAGCAATGGCTCAGCCATATTTTCAACTTTATGCAAAGGAGCTAGGAGCTACACCGATTATTCTTTCTATACTTTCTTTTGTTTCAAATATTACTATCAGTTTTTCAAGAATTTTGGGGGGATATGTCGCTGATAAATACGGAAGAAAGAAAATTGTTGTCTATATGACTGCAGTTTTCAGCTTCTCATACCTCATTTATGCATATGCCCCGAGTTGGGATTGGCTTCTGGTAGGAGCATTTTTATCGAGCGTGGCTCTTTTATACCAGCCAGCACTTTGGAGCATAATGTCTGATTCAACTCCTAAGGAAAAACGTGGAAAGATATTTTCCTTATATAATTTTATCCCACGTGTTCTATCTTCAATAGCCCCTCTTGTTGCAATATATTTCATTCAAACACTTACTTTTGTCCCTGCAATGAGATTTATGTGTTTTCTATCTTTTGCTAGTGGTCTGATGGCGTTTTTGATTCGTTTAACATTCTTAAAGGAAACACTCATTACGAGAAATAAAATTCTGAAGGAGGGGATGTCTTTTCAGAAAGTTTACAAAGACGCACTAATATTCATAAAGAATAATCTTTTATACATTTTAATCGTTGAAATACTTTTTGGCTGCGCTTTAACTATGAATTTTCTAGCAGCTTATTATTCGGTTTACTATTTGGGATTAAGCGAAGTTGATTGGGGTTATATATGGACTGTTGGAGGAATTTTCGCTCTTGCTTCCACATTACCTTCAGGAGTTATGATAGATAGAATAGGGAGAAAGCCGGTTATTCTATTTTCTACCCTTTCATTTATGTTTGGCAGTTTAATTTTCTTCATTTCTCCGTATATGACGAGTAACATTTTCGTCTTGGTATTAATAGCTTTAGTAGCAACTAATATTGGATCCTCTATATTTTTCATAGTTTACAACGCGATAGTTACTGATATGATACCTTTAGAATTTAGAGGGAGGGTTAATTCAGTCTTAACCCTTTTAACTGGAATCATAAATAGTTTTGTTGCACTCCTGGCAGGGTACATCTATACTCGATTTGGTGCAAACATACCGTTCCTAATCAGCACGATAGTCACTCTTTTTACAATAACTACGATAATTATTAAAATTAGGGAAACAAAATAACGTCTCAAAATATTTTTTAGAAGATATGAAGGACAAGCGAGTTTTTTACTCACTTACGATTTTAATATGTCGCTATATTAGATAGTTTTATATTCCAAAACGACTATAATTATTTAGCTAGTAAGAGCGACAAGGTGGAGTTATTGAGTGAAGGCATACTTTTAAAAACCAACAAGTATGCAACAATTTCAACGTTTATAATAATCTTTGAAACAATTCTCGGGTTTGTGTTATCATCTTTATTCAACATCTCGGTTCCATCAACTCTTGAGGTTTCTGTAACGCTCTTTCTTTTAGGACTGCTTTTCGTATTTCTAGGAGTTTATCTAATACACTTTTTTGCTGGAAGAACAAGGAAGAAAATAACAAACAAGCATGTTTTAATAAGTATGGGTGTCTCCTTAATTCCGTCAATTTTTGGGATTTTTGTTCAACTTATAAAGCAATCTGTCCCATCAAGCTTTTATGCAGATGTCTTTTCTCTTGCATTGCTTATTTTATCCATAGCTGGAGTTGAGATGATAAGGACATTCATAGAAGAGATATAACTTAAGGCTTTATGAGTAAATTATATAGGCTTAGTTCTTTCTTTTTAAAACCTTGACATAAACTTGATACATATCATAAAATATAGTGGTGGATATAAAGTTTGAGTCAAGATCTCTCTAATTCTTTAATGAGTATTTTAAGAAGCTGATCTGCATCTTGTAGATTTTGCTGCAAAAACTCATAAACTAATCTTAAATTTATATTAGCATAAGCATGAGCCAATACATTCCTAAACCTTGCCATTTCAACGAAATTATTTATTTTCTCTTTCGGAATTATGTTATTCTCAGCCAATACGTATATGTAGTCTGCGTATGATTTAGGTTTTCTGAATCCTCTTTTTGCAATTAATTTTCCAGCTAAGTCAAGTAATCCTTGGATGAGTGTGTACAAGTACCACAAAGCAGTCGCATGTAATTTCCAATCGGATAAAAATTCATTAATATCAGCTTTTGATATCTCTTTTAACTTTTGGATAGAGTCAATAACAACATCAACTGTCATTTCAAATACCTCTCTATTAAGCTCTTTTCTATTGCGTCCAAGGCATTTTTCTCATCAATCCCAAGAAGCATTGCTTTGGATTCAAACTCTATTCTATGTTCTTCGTTGCGTGAGAAAATAAGAATTCCGTTACTAATTACGATGTATCGAAGACTGTAAGGTGCTCTATTTAAAACTAGTAAGTCTATATTTTCACCCAGTTTATCAATTATTCTTGCGTTTAATCGCATTATGCTTTTTAAAGAATCATCATTCAGGTAAACAGCAATATCAATATCACTTAAAGGATGGGTTCTACCATTAACCATGGATCCAAAAATATAGGCAAACTCTACGTTTTTGTCATCATCAAATATCTTTATCAGAATATTTTTTATCTTCTCTAAATTTTTAAGCATCAATACTCCCTACATCTAGATTTATACACTATAAGTCAGTTTTACTTATATGCATTTCACTTATAAAAGAAGTATATAACTTTTAGTTGTAAAAAGGTTATGTGTAATCCATATAAATGTATGAATATTTCCTTTGAATTAGTCTCTCAAGTTCTTTTTTCAGCTTCACGTTAATTTCTCGCTGCTTTTCCGATAAATATTCAAATGGTGTTCTCTTGGACAATAATATAGGTCCAGCGATAGCAGGTTTATCTTCAACTTCATCAAGTGGTTTAGGCTCGGTTCTAAGAATTTCTCTAACAATTTCAGTGGCTGCTTTTCCATCTCTTAGCTGAGTTAAAATTTTAAATATTTTCTCACTGGACACTGGACGTAAACCAAAAGGATATTGCGATTTAGGAAGTTTTGTAAATGGATCTAATTTCTCCTTAAGTGCAAACCCAACCGTTTTATACGGATTGACTGAAAATTCTTTAATTATCCAGACTGTATCCTTATGAACAACTAATACATCATAGAATCCACTCTTATCCTTTCCAACATATATTTTCCAGCCTATCGGGTCACTATTATACTCATGCCAGATTTCTTGTCTTGCCTTATCAGATGATATCATGGCTCGAACCTTATTTTTTCCTACTTATAAATAGATAAATAACATTTAAATTTTTATCTTTAAAGTGACATAAAATGTTCGTGAGTATGGGTTTCCTTAACTGGTGATATGATGCATCCTTTGCTCCACAGCTTTACTGCATATAAACTTTATCCAGAAAACGTAGTGATCATCATTTCCTCATTTATTCCAGATACTAAAGTAGTTAAGAGACTTTTACATGGGAGGATATATTTTGGTAGCAATCCAACAGTGGAATCCGTTTATGAAACAATAGAGGATATAAAAGCAAGAATAACAGAAGACGAGGCTCTTGGTATTGCTATACATCTTCTTGGCGATTTGTGGTGGGAGGAAAATATAAGAATCTTGTTCAAAGGGTTCTCTCTATTTTATAGGAGATGTATAGAAACATCATGGGCAATGACATATCTCAAGGAGATGTATCCAAATCAAGGGAGGTTCCTCTATAAGCTATTAAAGGAACATAGAACCGATATGTTAGAGATTGTGAAAAGGTTAATTGATGATGTTATCAATGAGAATGAGGTTTTAGCGGATATAACTGAGGGTATCGAGCATTATGTTGACCCACGTATAAGCTTCAGAAGAGTAATTCCAAAAATAGAAGAGTTTCATGAAATAATTTATGAGAAATTTGATCTGGATTCGCTACTTAGTTTTATAAGAGAACATATTAAAAAATCTAATGAAAAACGGCAATTTTAAGGTTTATTAATGATAAGATTTAGGATAAAAATTTAAATTGTAGGATAATATTAATATTGGTAGGATTTTATAAAAATAATACTGAAAGTGGTGATTAAAAGATGGCATCTATAGTTAAGGTTACTAGGAGAGGACAAACAACAATTCCTAAAAATATAAGAAAGGAATTAAACATAAAGGAAGGGGACTACTTACTAGTTGAGACTGATGGGAAAAAAATAATTTTTATGCCTCTAAAAAGAGTTGAAGATTTAGCAGGAATTTTTGCTGATGTTGCAGATGTTGCTGAAATAAAAAAGCAAATTGAGAGCATGAGGAGCGAATATTGATGTCATCGCCTATTGTTATAGATACTAGATTTTTCATAGAATACTTATTTTCTTCTGATAAAAACACTAGAGAGAGGGCTATTAGAAGAATTAAGGAATTAATTAAAAGGAAAACTGGTATTGTGCCAACTATTGTAGTTTCTGAACTAACCAAGTTCATCTGTCAATATAAAGGCATAGACGATGCGAAAGTAATAGTATATACACTCATAGTACCTAATTTTGATATTGTAGATGTGGATGCATCAATCGCTATTCATGCAGGGATTCTAAAATGTAAAAATCCGAATGTGCCTATCGGAGATTGCATCATTGGAGCTATTGCCAAGAAGTATAATGCAAAAGTACTCACCGACGATCCTCACTTTAAGGAAGATCTGAAAATAGAAACTATATGGATATAGCGACAAAGCTAAATTATTTCTAATTTTGAGACTTCCTAATATCATTTTGGTCTTCTATGGATTGAATTGCTGTTTTCAACTCAGAAATTTTTCTTAGTATCTCATTTCTCAAGTTTGTTAATCGTCTATTCCAACTATCAATTGATTTACTTATTTCTTCACTGAGTTTCTCTAAAGACAGAATTGTCTGAATAATTCCACTTTGTGAGATACTATCCGCTAATTTTCTTATATCCGTACCATTCATTGATAGCAAAGTCAATGCTGCTCTAATTGCAGCATAAATTGTTATGTGTCCCTTTCCTTGATAACTTGCCAAAAATATCGTTTTGTTTGCTCGCGATATGTACCGGCTGGGATAACTTGTGATAGCAGCATCATCAGAAACAACAAGAATGCCGAACGGGGAATTCAGAGCATCCAAATCTCTAAATAGCTTATCAATTTGTTCTCTTGGAAGGCGTGTGGTGTACTCTTTAGCATCAATTACTATGGGAATAGAAGACTCCACTATAGCTCCTGTTGGTGTTTTAACTCTGGGATATATCACTATATCTCCTTTATATGGCGTATTTGCTGTGAATTCTATTTTGTCCTCAGGGTAGGCACCCAACAACTCATTAAAAATTACCTCTTGAAATTTTTGACCTTTTAAAACTGGGGATGACTTTTCCCCCGTAATATACTCATTAACTTTTGCATATCCCTGGATTAAGAATGAAAGTTGCTCCTGAACGTCAGAAAATCTTTTATAAACCTCATTTAGTTCAGAAATCGTTTTTGTGTCTGTATTTTTTATTTTGAATAATGTTAGAATTTGAATTACAAAAAGGAGAATTATAACAACAAGAAGTATGATTTCAAAATAATCCATGTTTGAGATCACCCATTAGCTTCGAGATTTCATCAATTGGAGATATTAGTCGTCTTGAAATCCTTACATAATCAAAATCTGTAAGTCCTTACTTATTAATAGTACGATAACCCTAGCCTCTAACTATTTTTCGGCAGATCATAAATTATAAGCCATGAGCTTAATACCAATCGCAGTTAGAAGAAGTTAATTACTTATCAAGTATGAAATAACACCAATCACCTGATTTAGCGCTATCTACTCATGAAAGTTTTACTATAAAGACTTCCAACACAGATGTTAAACTTTCATTTTAACGATAAAAATAAGCCATAAAAATGTTTGAAGTGACTAAGTTAATCAATGTTTTACAAATGAAAATTACTTAAACATGCTCTGAAACATAAAACGAATCTTATAGAGTTTTGGTAGAAAATTATTTTTAGTAGAAAATGGTAAAAAGTATCATGGTGGAAAGTATGTACACTAGCGTGAAAATCACATCGGAAACTAAAAAGAAACTTGAAAAACTTCAAGCTTTACTTACACTCACGCTTGGAGAAAAAATAGCTCTTCAAGAAATCATGGATGTTATCATAGATAAGAGTTTAAAAGACCTTGATTCAATAGTTCAACATTTTTCGAAAAGAAAAAAGCTATCTGAAAAGGATATCCAAAAAATTTTGTCAGAAATACCTATGGATTTGGATGTCGAGACTTCTGAAGAAGACATAGATAAGGCGTTATATGGGGGTGACTAATTGGCAGTAATAGTTGATACTTCCGTTATCATAGCCTTTTTTAATAAACGAGATAAGAATCATAAAAGGGCAATCAGTCTACTTAAAGATGCTATGATGAAGCACTACGGATTGCTTTTTATATCTGATTATGTTATAGATGAAACAGTAACATATCTACTAAAGAGAACGAAAAGACCAGAAATAGCCCTGAGAGCAGGAAAATTCTTATTGGGAGAACTTGAAGGTTTTCCTAAGGTATTTGAAATCATTTTTACAAATAAAGAAATTTTTAATAAAGTGTGGATTACGTTTAAAAAGTTATTGCAAAGGGGTTTAAGTTTCACCGATTGTGTCTTAATTTCACTAGCAAATGAGTATAACTTAAGCATAATGACTTTTGATGAGGGTTTCAAGGGATTAGCGAACATAATTAATTGATACTCCTTTACATTTTAGTATAATTTAAGTAGTCATGTAAAAATAATAAGATAAGTGATTTGGCCTTTGACTGAAAGAATAAAGCCCTATTGAGATATTTCTGCTTAGTGAGGAAAATGACAAGAAAGATAAGAGCTTTCAAAATTTCGGATGTCGAGATATTTCCCATTTGGTCAGATTCTCTTGGTGCAAAATCGTTTTCCGTTTTCATTAAAACTAGTGATATATCTATTTTCATAGATGCTGGAATAGCCGTCATGCACCCCTCATTTCCTCTAGACGCTGATAAAATTATGAAATATTATGATGATGGATGGATGAGGATATTAGAGTTTGTTAAAATGGCAGACGTAGTTACAATCACTCATTATCACTACGACCATTATAGTCCAGACGCATTGGATATTTATAAGGGGAAAATAATTCTCGCAAAAGATCCGAATCAATATATCAATGAGTCACAGAGAGAAAGAGCCCTAGAATTTTACTCAGGACTATCTGAATTTCTAATGAAAAAGCAATTAGAGTTTGGGCAAAGGGAAGAGATCATTAGAATAGAAGATCCCATGGAAAAGCTTCCCATGGCAATGAGTATAGATTATGGTGACTATGCTGGTAGGAAGAAAGAGCTACTCGAAAAAGGTTTTAAATGGTATGAGAAATTGGTAAAGAAATGGAATAATTGGAAAATCATACCCGAAATTAAGTATGAAGATACGGAGGTCATATTTGCTGATGGTAAGACTTTTAAATTCGGTAACTTGAAAATTCACTTTCAGGAACCTATGTTTCATGGAATTGAATTTTCTAGGGTTGGGTGGGTATTACCAATTGTTATAGAGATCGGCGATATAAAAATTCTTTACTCATCTGATTTGAACGGCCCTATCATTGAGGATTATGCTGAATGGATAGTAAACGAAAACCCAGATGTGCTTTTCATCGATGGCCCGGCGACATATATGATTCCGTATACGCTTAACCTAATTAACTTTAGAAGGACTTTGAAAAACTTGGAAGCGATAGTCAGGAGTGTTAAGTCAAAGATCATCTTTTTAGATCATCACTTGACAAGAGATTTAAGGTTTAGATTGAGATTGGAACCCATTTACTCTATTGCACGAGAGAATAAAGTAAAAATTAAGACCTTTGCAGAATGGTTTAATAAAGTTCCAATAGCTGAAAAACTATTTCAAGAGAAACAGGAGAAAAAGAAAAATTCGAAACATAAATATTAGGGTAGAGACGAAATTAACACATGAGACCTATTACAAAGTTCATACTTGTAACAATCGATGAAATAATTATCATTGCAATATTGGTCTATGCCGTGTACATTTTCCTTCCAGAGTACTTTTTAATTGCGTTAATTATTAGCATTATTGGAACTCCTATTTTTGTCATTGCAAAGTATATTATTGTTAGGGAAACACTTAGTGAAAAGCATTACAAATATGATGTTGTTGGTTATAGAGGACGGGTTGTAAAAAAGTTAACACCTAAGGGCTCCATAAGAGTGAGAGGAGAGATTTGGAGAGCTATTTCTGAGACTGGTGAACATATCTTGGAAGGCGAAGAGGTTTTTATTGTTAGAAGAGAAGGCAATGTCCTATATGTTAAAAGATGTGATTATAAAGTTGATGAAAAAAGTAATCAAATTTTATAAACAATGCTGAAATATATATTAATGATCTTAGGTGGTAAAAATGAAGAGAGCGACTTTTATTTTTATAGCTTTAGTACTGTTCCTTTCAGGAATCTTTGCAACTCCAGTCTCAGCTGTTAAAGTTTATAATGAGGTAAATCCTGACACTGGTATTGTTCATGTTAAAATCGTAGCAACTATTACAAATAATCTAACATTTTCGCCTGCTCCACCGGGGTCTTTTAATTTCACGAGTATTAGTGATCTAAGTGCTTTTTCTAGCGTAGCCGATGCTTGGAGCTCTAACCAAACTGGATTCATTAAAGAAATGGGTAACATGATAAATATAAGCATACAGCAGGGATATCAAAATCCCTCTGTTACAGTTACTAATTTTACAATGACACTTACTGTGGAAACGTCATATGAGTCAGGGATCTTTTTATTCAAGCTGACAACTATGATAGAATACGATTTAAATGGAACAGTTACGAGTACAGATGGAGTATTAAAAATAAATGCTAAGTGGAGATATATAACTCCTGGAGGAACTATAAAGGTTAGTGGTATTACAGTAAATCCAGTGTATCATCTCGGGGTGAATTTAACATTCTTTGATGTCCCACTAGAGAAATGGAACAGAACGGAGGTTAATAACATGACATACTTCTACTATAATGCCTCGGATTATGTGAGGATAGAACATGTCGATAATCCAATGTTTAATATCACAAGAACATACATAGTTGACCCAGATCAACAAATTGCAATAGAGGGGACAGGGTACGAGGCAAGTGGTGATGAAATTAAACTTGGGGAAGAGTCAATATTGGATATGCTACCACCAATATTAAGGAATCCACTAGTATTAGCTGGAGTGGCTATAATACTTATGGCATTAGCTTACGTATCTTATAAGATGCGGCAATAAGGAAAAAATTTATCTCTATTTCATTATATCTATTTTATATTAGTACCTTTGTGGTGATAATATGACACTAGACCAACTTGTTTTACTAATAATAGATATAATCTTAGTGATGATAGTTCTTTATCTTGCAGCTCTTATAATTACTGGAAGGAAAACGATAACAGCAAAATATCTCATAAACTTATTCATAGTTGCAGTGCTGGCTATTTTCTTACTACCAATAGTCGGAGCTATAGCTAGTATGTTTTTCCTCAGTGGAGTTTCCCCATACATCGTTTTTGTCGCACTGATTTACTTAATTCGATATCTACTAAAGCCTACGAAAGATCAACTTGTCAGCTGGGAAAAAGCAATATGGATCTCGCTCATAGTAGTCATATTCATAGAAATCCTAAACTATATAACAGCTACATTCTTCGGAGTTACTCTCATCGGCATATTCTAATTCACAAAGAGTAAAATATCAATCCTTAAGAATTTCTATTATTTTATTTCGACCTTTCTCCCCCCTAATTATTCTTATTGCTGATTTCTTCACATTAAAAAACTCAGAAAGTATTTCAATTAACCTTTTATTTGCCTTTCCACCAACTGGTGGAGCATTTACCCAAACAGTATATGTATTATCATTTTTCTTTACAGCTGGCTTCTTTGCGTTGGGTATAACATGAACCTCGATTAACAATCCTCATCACCATTCATTATTTGTATTCAATAACCGAACCCACACTACTATCAACTACTTTTCCTTTTCTATATTTATCTTTCAAAGCTCTAATCGCATCAGGCCCTGTGCAATGCATTGGATAAATTACAGAAATTTCATTTTTCTCAAGTTCTGAGATTGTTATATCGATTCTACGTTTGTTGGCATTTATCATGTGAAACCCACCCATAATACCATATATTCTTTTAAGATTGAAAAACTCCTTAGCATAGTATATTGTATTTAAAATGCCAGCATGTCCGCATCCAGTAATTACTAAAGCCCCTCTTTTCTTTAAATTTAAGATCAAAGCTATATCTTCTATGTGCGTGGGGACTTCCTTACCATTCTTAAGTACTGTAATAAATTTTGGATTTATTTCAAAAGAATATCTAACTGGTATTTCGGTTATAAGACCTACACCCTCAGTTAAGACCATAGGTTCTCTAATGGGAATAAAACGTGCATTCATTTTATCAAAATCTTCCTTCTTAAAAGGAACACCAATTTTACGAATTTTTCCAGACTTTTCACGATATATCTTGTCCTCAAACATATATTCATGACCTATCACTTTAACTGTATGCGGTATATGCTCCAAAACTGCTGTTAAACCACCAGTATGATCATAATGACCATGACTAATAACTATATATTCGATTTTCTCCAGCGGAATTTCTAGGGAACGAACATTATTAATTATTGGAACTGCAGTCTGACCGGCATCAAAAAGAAATATAAATTTATCATCCTTCTCTGTAACAACTTCTATAAAAAGCGAAAGACCATGCTCAGCAAGTAAGTCACGTTTATAGACAGTATTTTCGACAAGAACAGTAACTTTAGCTAATTCTAAAAAGCCTATTTCCATTATAAAGCCCTCACTGGTAATTTATGTACGACTTTTATGCATGAGATACAATTGGATTATCTATTAATAAGCTTTTACTTTACGATGCTTTGTTGAACAATTCAATGAATGGTTGCGTAATGTTATAATAATATCGCTGATAAATGTGTTATATGCGATATCATAATAACTTGCTCTAAATTCCGATTTCATAACTTCAATATAACAATGTTTTGGTCAACAAAGCACTTTACGATAATTTGGAGAATAAGCGAATCAAAATCGTGTATAATATTGATGAGACTACTTTTTGTCGATTCTAAAAATAATATAAAAGAACATAACGATATAAGTTAATTTAGGAATATTTATAAGTGAATTTTTAAATTACATTAGTTATATTGAACAACGTGGTGAATAAATTGAAGAGATATGTATCTCTACTTATTATCGCCATGTTGTTCTTGTCTGGTCCATTGACCTTTGCGATCGGTCCCGCGCAAAGGCCCTTACAAAACCCCTCTTTTGCTAGTAAAACAAATAATAATATGAAAACTACTTTTGAGTTATCAAATGAGAGCAATAATGGATCTTTAGATACGTTACAAGCAGGATTTTATCGTGTCATAGACGTATATCCATCAGGAAAAAGAGTTGTTCGTGGAGTTGCTTCATTCGGCGCATCAATACAACCTAGAGCACGATCAGAAGAATATAAGCATCCTCTGAGTTCGGACGATGTTTGGATATCTGGTTTACAAGGAGCTTTCTTATACTTTGGACCTATCTATATTAATGACGTAAAGTATTATCGTAACAGGATTTTGGTATTTAAAAACGATTCGACTACACCCGAAGAGAAAAGACACTGGGATCTGCATTTAGGTACTCAAGGATTTGGTGCATCTATAGATTATGGATTTGATGGGATAGAGGATTTTATCGTACCGAATGAGTATAATATACCGATTATTATTAACGGTACCAACGGCAATATATTACATACCTTCACGCGATCTGATCCAGAGGAAGAATACATTAAGGTATCTGCAGGAAATATTGATAGTGATAGCTACTCAGAAATTGTTTTCTTGTACAATAAAACAATCGGTACTAATGAATTATATCTTAGAATAGTCGATGACTGGAATCATGATTTTGCCGAAATTAAGACGATAGATGTGGGCAGTCTTATTACTAGTTACGGAGGAACACTTTTTTCAAAGGATTCAAACTTACATCTTAGTGATATTGATAATGATGGAAGAGCCGAAATAATACTGACTATCAAGCTTAAAGTATATGATCCATACTACTATAATGATTATGCAGTTAAATGCGTGGTTTTTGTTTTCGACGACTCACTTGCAAATTTTGAGAAGATATCAGAGATATCTGACGAAATATATTTACTTCTCTATTCCGCTTTTGCTGACATAACACCAAATGCTATTGCTGGAGAATTTGATAATGATGGCGTTAGCGAACTAATTGTTTCATTTGGCTACTTATATTATTTTGAATATAATACAAGTACAGGGAAAATAGATTATATAAAATACCTAGCATCGCCAGAAATTGGAGCAATATCCGCATCACCAGTACTTTTAGCAGAAGACTTGGATCTTGATTATAAAGATGAGCTGATTGTCGTAGAGCCTACTAGCAGCTCATTTAATGTTTTCATACTTGATTTAAACAGTACTGATATTGAAACTGTACATTCGATGTTTGATCCTCTCCTCTTAGGAAGTTCAGTAATGCCACGTATAAATGCTATAGTCGGCAATTTTGATGACGATCCGTATCTTGAATTTGCAGTTGCATTTCATATCGGTGATTATGACATTTATATAGATAATAAGGGGATTGCGTTTTTTGGTGATGTAACTGAAAATTATAAAGTAGTATCCCTTGAGTATAAAAAGGGAAAAGACCCTATAATGACACCAGTACTCATTCCAGTTTCTTTAAGTGGAAGAATATTGCTTCATTATACAGGTTTGCATAATCAAAGTATCTCTGCTCCGTACATAATTGCTGCCATGGCAGCACCACCTACAGTTGAGGGAATTTCTCAAAATTATGAGTCAACAAGTACCCTCTTTGGTACAGCAGTTAGTAAAACTACTACTGAATCTAATGGCTATACGGTATCTACTGGTGTCACGTTGTCCTTCGAAGCAGGAGACATTTTCAAAATAGTAGACATTCATGCATCTGTTACCCTTTCAAGGGAACTTTCAAAAACACATACTGTAGCACAAACAATACAAGAGTGCAGAGAATTCGCTGGAGATTTCTCCCATGACTACGTTATCTTTGAAACGGTAACATATGACAATTACTACTATGAAGTACTTGTTCATCCGAATAAAACAGTAATTGGCCAAATTATGGCAATTAGCGTTCCAAATACACCAACTGTATATAAATGGACTGTTGAATACTTTAATAGTCATAATGAAGATTATCCAGACATTGGAAGTGAGACTTTTAATCATACAATTGGGAAAGTATGGACCTACCTTACAAGGGAAGACGTAGCAAAATTAGAGTCTAAGTATATTTCGAAAGGATTTTGGAAGTCTGATGGAACAATGACTGTTGGATCTGGGCAAGGTGTAAACAGCATAGAGATTAACTTAGAGGAAGAAGAAACTACAGAAATTACTACCACAATTGGTGTAGAGTTTGAGGCTGGAGTTGCAATAGCAGGAGTCGGGCTTTCTGTAAGTTGTGGTCTAAGCTCGTCATACATGTATTCTATTAGTATTGGCAGGTCAACAAAATACAGAGGCGATATTGGTGACATTGATCCATCAGATTACAACACGTATAAATACTCTGTTGGTTTAGTTGTATATAATTTTTACAGAGAGAAGGATAATTTAGCTTATCAAGTAGTGAATTACTGGGTAGAAGACTATACTGGCCCTCGCGACTCAGGGTCTACTGATTTCGGTAATATAACCGATAATTCGGTATTCTCAAACATAATTTCACAGATCAGTGAGATAACAGGGCTTAGTCCAGAGATTGTTGTTTTAGGCTTAGGTGCAGTCACTGTTATAGGTATTGGTGGAGCTTTGTTTAAGGCCATACACAGAGGCGGAAAGAGAAGAAAGGCCTCAAAGAAGAGAAAAACACGTAGGAGAAAGTAAAGTAGTATTCGCGTAAAATACAGTGTAATATAATATACACATTCTTTTTTCTTTTTTTAGCTTTATATTGCTGTATTTGTAAGTCAAAAATAGCAATAAAGAGTCTCTTTCTGTAATTGGTGATAGGCTCTTGATTTACATTATCATAGAGGTTGTAACTCTTATTGCTATTGCAATTTTTATTACTTTCTTTCTATGATGACATTTTGTTTTCAGATATTGAGGAAATATATTAGTTCAAGGAATGATACCCCAAGCAGAAGAGATGCAAATGTCACAAGAGATAAATCTTTCATAACATCTTTTACGTCTACTCTAAAATACTGTGCTGTAAACACAAGGCAAGGATGTACAGGCGAGATTATGTAACCCATCATAGTCGAGTAATACAAGATCGCAAAATTAAGAGGAGACATCGTACCGAATTTAATAATGTAGATGGGAATCAAAATTACAAGAGGTGTTGATAAACGGCCAGTAAGCACACCCAACGCAAAACTAGCTACAATTAGTATCAAGTAAGGAGAAAAACTTGTTTCTCTGAAAATATTTGGGACTCCCGAATTTATGAAAATGTTTTGATAAAGGAAAATGGCTATTATTAGAAAGAAAAAATCCCATGGTTTTGAGCTTTTGAAAACCTCTGTAAATGTCTTTGTATCTACTTTTGTGAAAAGTATAAGTAACAAAAGACTTACTGTCACACCTATGAAGGTTGCAAGGTACTTAATATTAAAGATGATTTTTAGAGTAATATCTATAATTGGTGCAAGTAAAAGGACTAACAATGGCTTAAGAAATTTTGCTATGCTTATGTTTTTGGCTTTTGTGCCGTCTTTAACATTTTTTAAGAGCAAAAATACACCCAGTACAAGAGAGACAAGAAATGCAGGAAATACAAAGGCAGCTGCAATATATGTAGCAAGCCCCGCAAGCTCTGCTCCGATTATGAGAGCAGTAGCAAGAGGATAAATTAAGTGAAAGATATGACGGAACCACTCATTTATACTTGCTTTTCTGATGGATGAAACCTCATCTGTAGTTTTTTCAACCATCGGTGCCGAAAATAAAGCACCCCCGGGCATTGGAAGAAGTCCAAGAACAGCAGGAGAAAAAATAAGAAGTGTTTTTTTGCTGAATTTATAGTTTTTAATCATTTCATCGAGCATTCCAGTTTTATTTAATAGCCCACCAATAATCGGGATTATGCCTACAGCCGTGGCTAATAACAGATATTCGATATTAAAGAAAGTAGAATACAGATAGAAAAATAGCAGCTCTAAGGGAATTGTAACTATCCCCAAGAAGATTGAAGCAGCAAAAATCCCTATGGTGATACTCTTTTTTGATAGAATTAAAATTATTACTACTGAAATGATAAATGCAAGAATTGCAATTGTGTTCATTCAATATCCTCCTACAAGGTAAGATAAATTAAATCCTCTTAAATTCTTTCAGTTTTTCATTATAATCATTATTATTAGTGCATTTACTATTACTACCCTACCTACGCGAATATTCCAAAATTAGCAAAAAGATTAAAACTTATAAAACGCACAGGATAGCATAATGACATAAAGGATTCTACTTATTATCTGATGAAAAAGCAAATTATTAAGGCTGTGGCAAGCTTGAATGAAGATTATGGCAATGGAAGATATTATAAGCTTATGGCAAAGTTTTATGATCAAGAATATAGTATAAGTTATGTGGACATACTCTTTTTTCAAAGCTTGCTAGAAAATATGGTGACCCCATTCTTGAGCTGGGGTGTGGAACTGGTAGAATTGCCTTACCATTAGCTGAACTTGGATTTGAAGTGTGGGGTCTTGACGTATCAGACGAAATGCTAAATGAGTTTAGAAGAAAAATAGAATCACATGAAAGAAAAGAAGAATTAAAAATTAAACTCATTAAAAAGAATATGAAGAAATTTGAACTGGAAAAGAAGTTCAATTTGATATTCTCAGCTGGAAATACATTCCTACACCTTCTAACTAAAGATGCTCAAATAAGGACACTTAAGTGCATTTCGAGGCATCTATCTGATAATGGCGTCGTAGTAATAGACATTTTTAATCCGACGCCAGAGAAGCTTGAGGGTAGTAACCTCTATAGAATGAATGCTTTCCCTGTTTTCTACAAAGGAGAAAAGTACTTGGTTTATTCTCAAAGCAAGCATCTTTCCAAAAAGAAAATGATAATCGTAGAGAAAAGGTATGTAAAAATTTTAGAGGGTATGGAAGGGGAGGAACTTAGAGTTAGTTTCCAATTGAGATATATCTACAAGCATGAATTGGACAACTTAATGAATTCTGCAAACTTAGAACCAGTGGAAGTATATGGAGACTATCTCGGGAATCCATATGATTCAAATTCTGAGCGAATCATTTATGTTGCAAAAAAGAAAATTTCTCATACCGATAAAATACCTTATGTAATGGTTTTCAATACAGTAAGAAGTCCGTTATGATGAAAATTCTAAAAGTATGACTCATACAAATACGACAAAAAATAGTTGACTATCTTTAAGAGTTACTTCATCTAAGCATAACTAAGGCAAATTTGACCTTCAAGAAACTTGGCGGTTATTAGTATTGAGAAAAATTATTTTATCTGGAAAATAAATTATTTTTAGCGTGGTGATTTAAATGTTAACCTCAGACGATATTTTAAAGACCCTCAAGGATAATATGGACAAAATAAAAAAATTTGGCGTTAAGAGAATTGGACTGTTTGGATCGTATGCAAAAAATCAACCAAAAGAGGGAAGTGACATTGATATCTTGGTTGAGTTTGAAAAGGGCAAAAAAACATTCGACAACTACATGGACCTCAAATTCTTTCTGGAAGATCTATTTAAATGCAAAGTTGATTTGGTCATTGCCGATGCACTGAAGCCAGATCTAAAACCAATTATCTTAGGAAGTGTAATATATGCCTCGGAAGCATAAAGCATTCCTTAATGATATACTCAATGCAATACAGAAAATTGAGAGATATAGTAGGGGTCTTACTTTTGAAAGTTTTTCAAAAAACGAATTGATTCAGGATGCAATAGTGAGAAATTTAGAAATAATAGGAGAAGCTGTAAAAAACATTCCACAGAATATCAGAGATATGATGCCTGAAATAGAATGGAAGAAAATTGCTGGACTGCGAGATATACTTATTCATGCTTATTTTGGCATAGATGTAGAGGTTGTATGGGATATAATTAAGAATAAGGTTCCACAGTTAAAAGAGAAAATACTAGAACTAATAAAGCTATTGTCAAAATTAGAATATAACGAATATTAAATTATAACGACTATTACGTTTTTTATAAGAAACATTAGTTTCTTATTCATTTAATATCTCTGATATCACTTATATTTAGGTGTATGACTATTTTTTTCTCACACGTATGCTACTTTTCACTGTACACTTTTAAAATCATTCATTTCTGGATGTTATCATATAGAGCATCAAAAAAATATTTGTCACTTGAACATCTTAGGATATTAAAAAGAAAAGATAATAAAAAACAAAAAATTATTGCACAATAAGAGGTATTTTCTTGAACTCCAGAGTATCAATTATTCCTTGGTCAGTGATTCTAAGCTCGGGCAACACAGACAGTGATAATAGAGCCATTGTCATAAATGGCGAGACCATAGTCTTTCCTATCTGTTGCCATCCTTCAGCTAATTTTCTAACTTTTGCACTCACAGTTTCAGCATCTTCAGTTGACATAAGACCAGCAACTGGTAACTCTACTAGGCCCAAGACCTCTTGATTTCTGACAACAATCATACCTCCACCGACATCAATTAGTTTATTAGCTGCAAATGCCATGTCCTCCTCACTAACCCCAGCAACAAGCAAGTTATGACTGTCATGAGCTACTGTAGAGGCTATTGCACCTTCCTTAAACCCAAAGCCCTTAACAAGACCTATACCCATTGCACCACTTGCATGATGTCTCTCTATAACTGCTGCTTTAACAATGTCTCGTTCCACATCAGCCTTAATTTCATAGTTGACAACAGGAACTTCCTCAATAAGATGCTTTGTTGTTACCTTTGCTTCAATAATTTCAACTACATGAACTTTCACAGTACCACTTTCAATTGGGGCTTTAATTATAAAATCGTCCTTTGTTAGCTTCCTTTTCACATTCATAGTCTTAGTTGCCCATTCTGGAACTGGTTTTCTTGGTATATCGACTATTAATTTGCCATCCTTTGCAACAACAATACCGTTTGCAATTACTTGTTTTATTTTCATCTTAGACAAACTTTCAACAATTAGAATATCAGCAAATCTGGCTGGTGCAATACCTCCTAAATCAAGGTCCTTCTTAAAGTGTTCAGCCGTATTAATGGTTGCCATCTGAATTGCGGTTATAGGATCTACACCCTCTTGGATTGCCCTTCTTACAACATGGTCTATGTGTCCCTCATGAATTATGTCCTCAGGATGTCTATCATCAGTCACTAAGACAATTCGTCTCGTATCAATTCTACGTTCTGTCACAGCCTTTATGACTTCCTCAAGGTCATGCCATGCGGATCCTTCTCTTATCATTGCCCACATTCCTCGCCTTGCACGTTCGAGAGCGTCAAACCTTCTAGTGGATTCATGACAAGATGTTATACCAGCAGCTACATATGCCGAAAGCTTTTCATCAAGCTCTGGATCAGCATAGTGTCCCTCAACAACTCTGCCATACTTAAGCGTTACTTGAATTTCACCATGTACCTTATCATCACCCATTAAAACACCTGGGTAATTCATCATCTCTCCGAGTGCAACAACATTTTCCCATTGAAGTACTTCTTCGACTTCTTTTGGACCTATAGATGCACCAGCAGTTTCAAATTCTGGAAATGATGCTGGAACACAAGAAGGTATTGTTATGTAAACTTTCAAGGGTAAACCTTTTGCATCATCGAGCATAAGTCTAATACCCTTGAGACCTAGAACATTAGCAATTTCATGCGGATCAGCAAAAACAGCAGTTGTACCATGAGGCAAAGCCGCTCTAGCAAACTCAGAGGGAAGAAGCATACTACTCTCTATGTGAACGTGACCATCAAGAAACCCAGGAACAAGATAAGCCCCCTTAGCATCAATTATCTTAGTATTGTCCCCAATAGTGTGATCTATCTTTTTCCCAACGTGCGCAATTCTATCATGTTTAATAGCTACGTTAGCACCCTCTATTAACTCACCAGTATACACGTTAACTAACGTTCCATTCTTTATAACTAAGTCGGCTTTAACTTTTCCCAGAGCTGTAGCTACAAGCTCTTTCTCAACTTCCCATATTTTGGAGAGTTCTTTCATCATACTAATCACCAAAAACAGTAATGATAAATCGCATGTGGTTTGCATTTTTATTTTAATAAACAGGGGATATAAAAATAATATCATTTTTAAACGGGGATCTTCTCCATTTCTTTCAAGAATAACAAAGGTATAATAGAGTGAAGTTATGTATATGAAAATTGGGTGTGAGTATGATTAGAGGAGTTTATCATATCGAATTTTATAAAGTTAATGACAAAATTCCTACGATCTTCATAAAACATGATAAATTTGCTACTAAAAAACTCCCAGCAGTTATTTTGATGCACGGTCTCTCTAGCAGTAAGGAAAGGAATTTAGCATTTGGCATGCTATTGGCCAATGAGGGTTTTCTTGTTGCCATGCCAGATGCTCATATGCATGGAGATAGATCGACTGAACCTTTACATAAACTATTGAGAGATAAGCCTCTCGAAACTTTCTTTGATATACTTTCTACAACGGTTGACGACATAATTTCAATAATTGATTACCTTGAGGAGAGAGAAGATGTTCAAAAGGAGATGATTGGAATGACTGGGATATCCATGGGAGGCATTCTTACATTTATGGCTGGACTGGCTGATGAAAGAATCAAAGTAATGGCACCAATAATCGCTTCGGGAGATTATCTAACCGCAATTAAAAAGAGCACGCTAATCGATGAGTTAGGAATAAAAAGGGAGGTCATTGAAAAAATTGAAATTCCACCAGAAATGAAGCCTATTGTAGAAGAATTAGACCCGGCGTACAATGCTAAGAAGTTGTATCCGAGACCTTTAATTATGGTTACAGGTGGGAAAGATACTATTATACCAAAAGAGGCTGTAGAAAATACGGTTAACGCCATTAGAGATGCTTACAAAGAGAAACCACACTTATTTAAGCACTCTGAGTATCCAAATGTTGGACATAATGTAACCGAGGAAATGTTGGAAGAGGTAATTACTTTTCTTAAGAATTTTCTCTCTGCTAAAGAATAATAGCACAAAACTGTAAAAAGGTATTTTATACAAATTATCTTAACTTTCCCAGAACTTAAATAATAAAAACACTTGACTCACTAATCAGATAAGACAATCAGTCTAAAGCACCTGAATACATATATGTTACTTTAAAAAATCTGCTTAGGTGTGTTTTTATATTTCTACATGTTCATCTATGAATCTTTTGTACCAATTTTCATATTCTTCTGGCGTCACTATGTGTATTTCGAAGGGTGTACATTCACCTATTTCCTTTGATATTTCCATTCTCAACTTTATTCTTCTATTTACATCTCCAGCCAGCTTTGTTATGATTAGAACATCTATATCGCTGTCTGGTTTCATTTTCCCTTTGACTAAACTCCCGAAAAACATTACTTTGGCTTTTTCGTCATGCTTCTTTACCAAGTTTTTTATTTTTCCAGCGTATGTCTTAGGTCTTTCATAGTATTTTTTCCATTCATTTATAGTTTCGAGTTTTATGTCTATGAATGTTTTTCTAGCCATTCTAGCACCCCTAAGACTTTTTCTGCGAATTTCAATATTCGTTCGGCTATGTCCTCATCATATTCTCTGGGAAGATATCTTGAAGATATGTATGCTTCTGCCTCTTTTTCTGTTAGCCCCATATACTCTATTACGAATTTCTTTAGAAATGAATAATTTTCTTCTAATTCCTTTCTTGTAACCTTTTTTCTTTCAACTTTTTCTTCATCCCCAGACATAATAGACTCACCACTAATATCATTAGGCATTAAAACTCGCACTAAGAAGGCAAATATTCATAAAAAATATATGTTTTATTCATCCTATAATCTTTTTCCTGAGTTGAGGCATCTATTAAGCACATACGGCCTTTCATTTGTGTCAAATACATAGATAGCCATAAATATCATAATATGCATATAATATCATATAGTTATACAAATGTGTTAAATAGAGAGGTGTTACTTTCTTGCATGGTGCAGAACATAAAATTTATGCCTCTTTTGCATTTTTTGGTGTTTATTACGCAGTCCAGTATTATTATAAAATCGCTACTATAAATTTTTGGATGGCATGGCTTCTTGTAATCTTGGGGGCCTATTTTCCAGATATTGATCTCGATTTTGGATCCAAATTTCATAGAAGCTTTTGGACGCACGGACATTTCATCCCTCTTTTCCTACAAATAGTATACCTAATTAGGCCTGATGTTGTAATTATAGAACTTTTTGGATTTTTCTTCATGGGCTATGCATCTCATCTCTTACTTGATATTTTTCCATCTCATAAAGCATTTCTAAAGAGATTCTGGTCTTGGTTTAGGTATCATCAGACACCTGGAGATATAAGAGGTATTCCAGAAAGGTACGAACGCCCTTGGTTAATAACATCTGGACTATATGTTGCTGCACTGTCATGCTTATTTTTAAGTGTCAAATGGGGCATCGTAGTGAGATTCTTATTACTTGATATAGGACTTTTAATAGCTGGTTTAGTATTGGCAGCTGGTGGAATATCAATATACAGAAAATACCGTAAAAGACTCAAAAAATAGAAGTAATATAAAATATAGAGGATATTGAAATTTCAGAACTTAATGGGAAGCATTTGTATAATTTTATTTATGTATTCAGCAATAATTGGGGAGTACCTGACTACCAAGTCTACTGTAAGAAGATAGTTTCCGTAGTTAAGACCCCATATACCAAATACAAATGAGCAGGCAACAAGGAATACCATAAATGCCATAAATATATAATCCCTTTTAGAGAATTCGAGCTCTTGGACATAAGTTCTATTTCGGATATCATAGCTAAAGCCCCTTGCTTCAATAGCTAAGGCTATTTGTGTACTTCTTCTAAAGGATGCTAAGATTGATGGTATTAGGATTGGTATCAATGCCCTTGTTCTCTTTATCGGGTTTCTATAATCGTGTTTAAGCCCTCTTGCCTCTTGGGCTTCAACAATTGTAGCAACCTCTCTTTCTAAGACCGGAATATAAGCAAATCCTATGCTCAGAGCCACTCCAAATTCAGGTGGTAGTTTCCATTTCACTAAACCAATTAGAAGTTCTTTTATCGAAGTTAACATTAGAATTTGTTTTACTGTTATTAGAATTGTTAAAAACCTAAATAACATTGCTAATGCCCAAGCTAGTCCTTCGACTGTCAAGATTATTTCGAAACCTCCATAGCGAAATGTATATATTGTGTGGATCACCGGCCCTGGTTTAGCACCATATGGTAGAAAAAGAACATTGAATAACGCATATACGAAACAAACTGTGGATAGCTTTTTCAAAAACCCAGTTATATTCTTTGATGGAACTCCCGACTTTATGGTAATGGCGATAATAGTGACTAGAATGATGAAAGTGATAATAGGATCTGTAAAATTAAGAATTATTAGGATTACCGCAAAGAAATAAATTAACTTGCTTCTTGGATCCAGTTTGTGAAAGAAACTATCTCCAGGAATATATTCAAATGACATTTTTAAACACCATATTTCATTTCTAAGAAATTAACCATCTCATCAACCTTCAAAATATTTGGAGGTACCTCAAACTCCTTTAATTCTCGAGCAAGTAATGTTACCTGTGGTGGACTAAGGTATGTGCTTCTCAATATCTCCACTTGAGAGAATACCTCTCTGGTTGGACCATCCAAAAGCACCTCACCATTCTTTAGTACGATAGTTCTATGACAGTAATTAGCCGCAAGCTCCATATCGTGTGTAATTATGATTATTGTTTTTCCTTGGCTGTTCAATCGTTGCAAAAGTTGCATTATTTCGTTTGATGTCCTAAAGTCTTGACCAGTAGTAGGCTCATCAACTATTAATACATCAGGATCCATAGCTAAGACAGAAGCTATAGCAACTCGCTGTCGTTCTCCTTTGCTTAGGTTAAATGGATTTTCATCAATAGCATATTCCATCTTTACAAGTTTTAAAGCATTCATAACAAGCTCATCGATTTTCTCCTTTGGAACCTTAAGGTTCTTGGGAGCGAAAGCTACTTCATCGTAAACTTTTCTACAAAAGATTTGATAATCGGGGTTCTGATAGACATATCCAACTCTTTTAGCTAGGTCTGCAGGACTCTTATTGCGGGTATTTTCTCCAAAGACATAAACATTCCCCTCAGTTGGCTTAAGTAAACCATTGAAGTGCTTTACTAATGTTGTCTTACCAGATCCATTTTGACCAAGCAACGCTATAAAATCACCTTTATATATACTGAGACTTACATTTTTTAAAGCTACTACACCACCTGGGTATACAAAAGTTAGGTTTTCAGCTCTTATTATTTCCTCGCCAGAACTTTGCTTTTCTTCGGTAAATTCGAATTTAACGGGCTTTGGATTATATTGCTTTAGAAAGTTGGTGAAATATTGCTTTGCCTCATCCAATGTAAGGGGTATTTCTATTTGGTGCCCACGCTTTTTTAGCCTATCTGCAACTATAGCTGCTTGAGGAATCCTTAAACCAAGCTTTTCAAGCTCTTCGACGTTATCAATAACCTTCTTAGGCTCACCTTCAAAAACTATTTCACCCTTATTTAGAACAATCATTCTATCAGCTATGGGCATAACGTATTCTAATTTGTGCTCCACTATAATTACTGTGCACCCTTCTTTTTTTACGGTATCCTTCATGACATCAAAGAACATAATGCTACCTATGGGGTCTAAGTTTGATGTAGGCTCATCAAGGACATATATATCTGGCTTAACTGCCATTAGCGCTGCAAGAACAACAGCTTGTTGCTGACCACCAGATAATCTATGAGGATTCCTATCCTTTAATTCAAGCATACGAACCGCAGCTAGTGACTCTTCAACCCTCTTTATTATCTCTTCCCTTGGGACACCAAAGTTCTCAGGGCCAAATGCAACCTCATCAAAGACTGTTGCAGCAACAAGTTGGCTTGATGGATCTTGGAACAGCAAGCCGACAATTCTTGAAAGTTCACCGATATGAGACTCCTTGGTGTTTATTCCCTTTACGATAACGTTCCCTTTTAATTTCCCTCTAAAGAAGTGGGGAATTAGTCCATTAGTTGTTTCGCATAGCGTAGTCTTCCCAGCGCCAGCTGGTCCAGTAATGAGAAAGATTTCGCCCTTTCTTATTTTCAGATTTATATCCTTTATAGCGGGTGTCTGTGATCTTGGATAGAAGTATGTAACATCCTCGAAGATTATATCATACTCCAATTCGGATCACCAGTATTATTGATTAGTATCACTCACATACGTTATTTATGATTTTATTAATTATACCATTTTTTCTACAAATGCTATTTATCTTTTAATATGGTTCTTTATAAAAAATTTACACTTTTTAGAAATACTTTCAAATATTTCATGATGTTTTTTTACTCCAATAATGTTTATGTACACATATATAGTTCCATCATTTTTTATATTATATAAATTCGATATTGATTTTACTTGTATGTCGTTGTTAAGTATGTCAAGTAAATAGCATGTATGCTCCTTTCCTTTTAAGCAGCAATAGTATATTTTTAAGGCTCTTCATAGTTATTATTATAAAATTGAGCACAAAGGGGATATGCACGCTTTTAAATAAGATAATAAATGGTAGCATCTTGGTGATTAAGTTGGTACAAGTAAAACTCAATATAGGGTCGGGGAAGTTTTATAGAGCTGGATATACCAACATCGACTTTTTTGAAAGTGAAATTGCGGATAAGATAATGAACGCTACTGATTTAGATTTTCCATCTAATAGCGTTGATGAGATTAGTGCATTTCACATAGTAGAGCATTTTGACTGCATTGAAGCTATATATGCACTATCTGAGTGGTTCAGAGTTCTAAAACCCGGAGGGCTACTAATAATTGAAACTCCGGACTTGGAGAGAACTTTTAAGACTTTTCTTGAATCTGATAATGAAAAGAAAAAGGAATTATTGAGCTGGATATATGGTCTAAATGCTCCTGGAATGCTACATAAATGTGGCTTTACATACTCTTTAATCAAAGAAATTTTAGAAAGAGTTGGATTCACAAATATTAGAAAGGAAAAGCAAAAGACACATAAATACGCCCCTGGGATGAGAATAGTTTGCCAGAAGCCCGAAAATGAATATGAGGCGTATCAAATACTTTCGGAATTTAGAAAAAGAATACGGGCCTCTGCTAAGAATTTTATCGAGGGGCAAGACCTCTGGGAAGATTTTGAAGAGACTCTTATGAAACCTATAAGCTTACTTTTCCTGAAGCTCCTAAAATATAAAGATGTAACCGCTCTAGAGAAAATTTTTGAGTTCACAATATACTGTCCAACTGCTGTCAAAATTTTCTTCATCACATTTGAGAATTCAGAAATTTGCGAAAAACAAAAACTTAGACGATTTACAAGAAAGTACTTAGAGATTTGTGATTTCCTCGAGGAAATAAATTTTCCAGGAAAACTAATGAAACTATGGGAAGATATCGATAAACAACCCGGGAAGGAAAAAGAACTATTCACAGAGTTTATTTTACTGGCAAGCACATCAGTTAGAAAACTTTTAACCGATGAGTATTCATCTGTTAAACAACAGATATCCTCTATAGAAAGTCCTTACAAGCTAAATTACTTCTCACACTATGTAGTTCAGAAAGTCGCCGATCGAAAATTCCGCTTAGGAATAAAACATTTTGCAAATGAAAATCTCATAGAGGCGAAAAAGCTATTTATGGAAAGCCTGCAGCTAACACCAGATAATTTTCTGATAAGCTGGAATATTGCAAGAATATATGTCAAGCTTGGAGAGTATAAAAGGGCTGAGAAATTCTATCAAAGAGCTTTAAGAACTGTGCAATATAAAGACTTAAAAAAGAGATTATTAAGTGAAATTGATACCATTAAGAAGAAACAAGAGATCATCATATTTCCAATCGATGAAATTGCACTGTCATTGTAGTAGATGTATTTGACAAAGCATTAGCGTCATGTTATGTATATCGTGCTTCTTGTTTTATACAGAGTTTGAAGAAAATAAAAATAATTTTAGGTAGGATTATCATGGGTCAATTTTTCTATCTTTTATTGCATTTAAAAGTGCTTCATAAACGGAAATTAAATCACTTATATTATTTCTTAGTAGATCGTAAATTTTGTCTTCAAGCAACTCTGCGTAACAGTGTACAATCACATTTCTAAACCTTGCTAAATCCTTCATCAAATTTCCGATATCCAATGAAACAATCTTATTCTTTAACAAGATCATTCCAATATCCTTATATGATTTAGGTGCACCTAAGTTTAGCTCCGAAATTATGAAACTTCCGATATCAAGCAGACCTTCTATAGCTATATGTAAGTTCCTCTCCGCACTATCAATATTTCTAAAATCGGAAATAAAATCTTCATAATTTAGCTTAGATAGCCATTTTAGCCTATCTAATGCTTTGCTTACTCGATTAATCCGATTTCTTAGACCCGGCGACGGCATCAAATATCCCCCTAAAGTGGAAATCTTCTACATATTTAAAGTCCAAATAAAGCATAATAGCAGTTGTCTTGTCTTCAACATACTTCTCTCTGTCTCTGCAAAAAATCAGTTTTCCATTAGCAAATATTTCATACCTCAGAGCTGGAGGTGTGGACAAAGCATCAATAACATCCACGCTTCTCTTAAATAAAGCTTCTAAATCATAAATAATATCCGAAACCCTAGAGAGACGACCATCCTCATCAATATCGTCAGAAAATCTTACGGCAATATCAATATCGCTATCGGTTCTAAAGTACTTAGTTGCGGCCGTACCAAAGAGGATAGCATACACAATATCATACTTTGAATAGCTCTGCTCAAAATATTCCTTCAACTTGCTAAAAATTATAGTGTGCATATTAATTTTCCCTTGCTTGTTTGTTCATTATATGCTATTATATATGTTTCACTAAAATTTCAATATGAATCTATTAATAATTGTTATGCAAAACAAGCTCAGATATCTCTGATAAATACCACCTTTTTACGTCAGTATGCATTTCAAATAAATACGAAATATCGAAAATGCATGAATATTAGCTTTGAAGTTTGAGATACGGCTAAGTAATTGACTTTCACTAAAAGGCACTAATATGATTGGAAGAATAATGAAGCTGAAAGAATTAAAGCTTTAAGAGCCATGTTTTCTTATTTTCATCACTTTTTATTTCTTTTGACATTCTTACCATAATAGTGATCGATCACCCAAGAGTATGCGAAAAAGCATATGAGGATTAATATTGCATATCCCCAGCCGAGAATAAATGGAAAGTACCAAAATGGAAGTTCAATCGCATCAGGTCTAGGTGCTGCAATGATCAATCGAATTTCGGAGCATGCTATATATCCATTGTTAAAGACAGCACAAACACGCCAGTACCAGTCGCCAAATTGAAGACCTTCTTTGAGTGTGTACTTAGTATCATTAATTCCTCTTACCTCTATGAGTTCTGAAGAGTTAAAATATTTTGTTGTGTCTATTTGGAGTATGTAACTTTTGGCACCATTAACACTTGTCCACCTAAAGGTTATTGAATGATTTATCTCAACAGTACAAGCATTTTCAGGAAATATTAGGCTAGGGGCTGGAAATACTACAATGATATTTCTCATTTCAGAGCATGCTCTTTGCCCATTTTCAAAGATAGCACAAATACGCCAATACCAATTACCAAATGGAAGACCTTCCTCAAGCGTATATTCAGTATCGTTTATGCCTCTTATCTCTATAAGGTTAGACGAATTAAAGCACTTCGAGGTATCTATCTGGAGCGTGTAATTTTCAGCTTTGGTGACATCTGTCCATCTAAAAGTTATTGGACAGAATTCTTCAATAGCGCAAGCATTTTCGGGAGATATTAAAGTGGGAGCAGTAATGTTATTAGTTTGGTTAAAAATCATAGAGAGGTTACTGGAGATGAGAGACCAAGAGTATCCGATTAACATAACATTATAAGATGATGGATTTTTATCATCAGGTATTATCAATAATGTAGGTGAAAACAAAGAGGCCCAAAGAATTAAAAAGATTAAAAGAAACGAAGTCTTAATCATCCTCACCACCTAGCAATAGATAAACAATATACATGTTGGCACCTCCCACGATCAGTTCCTCTAGTTATAAGATTTACTCAAATCTTATATTATTCTATAGAATCGAACGTCAATAAATTATCTTTAATTACCTTTAATGACTATGAGTTGAATTATCTAGATGATAGCAATAAAATGAATCGAAAAAACCAAAATTTTTGTATACATATACGAATACATATATAGGTGTTATTTATGGGTAAGGAGGTATTACCAGTTCGCTTAGATAGAGAAATCATTGAAATTCTCGAAGAGATAGTTAAGGCTGGATTTTTTCCCGATAAGAGTAAAGCGGCTAGAGAACTATTGAAGTTGGGACTTGAAAAGTTTAATGAGGACATGATGGCAAGAATAAGCTCGTTAGTGGACATGGCTTACAACCTCATCGACAACTCTTATCATAGCATCTGCATCCTCTGCGGAAAAGGTAGTAGGGAGATATCTTGCTGCAATATATGCGTGCTCCGTCAACTTTAAAATAAATCTATGTTTCTTTGAGAGCTCTTTAAAAAACTTATCGTTCGTAATTTCAAAAATGCTTGCAATTAATGTTCTAATAGAATGCGTTCTTAAAAGTTCGCCAGTCAGGTAAAGTATTGTTGCCTTAAGGTAAAGTTGTAGAGCCTGTTCGCTTAAAGCATGCCAAATCATAATTGCCTTTGTTAAATTGATCTTTAGCTGCCTCATGAAAATCCTTTGCCCTCTTTAGAAATAAGTTTACAGTGTCAATACTACTCAATAGAATCACCTTTTGTTAGTTTTCTTATTATTAATTATGATAATTAAAAATTGTTATCATGTCGAGTAAAAAAATGTGTTAGGGGGATAATTTTATTTTTTATAACTTTTGCTCCCTAACACTATTACTGCTTTGCGAGATTTGTAAATCAAAAATCTGAGTAATTAAACTGGCTAGTTACTATTTCTATAGGGCTTAAGTTTATTGGCTAAGAGATTATGAATTCTCATATTCATATTTTTATCTCTTGAAGTCTTCTAGGTCCCATATAAGCCACTTTTCGCTTCTTAATTTCTCTTTTCCCTCGACACTTTTTGCAATTAGCCCATAATATTTATGCTCATCTGTTTGTACGTTTTGGGCCTTTCTTTCTAAGTTCTTCAACATTGTTTTTGCCTCCTTCTCCTTAAGGTTTCTCCATTTTACTTCGACGAATAAGGTGTTTCGCTTTTCTCCATTCAGGGCAACAATATCAATTTCTTCGTTTTTATGCCACCATTTTCCTATTTTTGTAAATCTGAAGGGCAGCTTATTTTCTTTATTGAGTTGTATTAGAAATTGTTTTGCAATTTCCTCAAAGATTAAACCAAGGTAATGGTCAAGATCTTTCATAACGAGTTCAACTAATAATTCACCTTGTTCTGTTTCGATCAAATCAACATTAGGATGCACATATCGGAACCAGAAAGCGAAATATGGATCTTTTATGTAGTAACGTCCTTTTCTACTCTTCCAACTAGCCGTTATAGGTACTTCCCGTTTTACAAAATCAAGATCTATAAGAACAGAAAGATACTTACCAACAATAGATCTATCAAGCCCTGTTTCGTTCATTATTTCACCAAGTAATGTTTTTCCTCTTGCGATAGCCTCCATTATCGCAAAGTAATTCCTTGGTTTATCAAGTTCTTCACGGATAACGAAAATTGCGTCTTGATAAAGAAACGAACCACTCACAAAGTAATTTCTGAGATTTTCTTGGATACTTTTTTTATCATCGAATTCAAGTAAATAAGCTGGTGTTCCACCGAGTATTCCATACACTTTTACAAAATCCTCTAAGGAATATCTCGGTAAAAACTCTCTTGCACTAAAAAAATCCATTGGTTTTAACTTAATTTGTGCGGTTCTTCTTCCATAAAGTGGACTCTTGTACCCTAATAACTTTTCCATCATACTGACTGAAGAACCACAGATTATTAGAAAGATTTTCCCTTTTGAAAACTTTAAGTCCCAGTATTCTTGGAGAATAGATGGTAGTGCGGGATCGTCTTTAACAAGATAAGGAAACTCATCTATCACAACTATAAGTTTTTCATTAATGCTTTTCTGGTTAAGATATTCAAAAAAGGAATCCCAGTTTTGGAATGGATTCGCTTTAAGAATTTCATCATTAAAATATTCTGCTATTCTTTGAGAAAAACGCTCTAAATTTTCTTTTTTGCTTGTTTCTCTTGCAAGTAGATAAATTCCACCATATTTTCTGATAAGCTCTAAAAGTAGTGTTGTCTTACCGATTCTTCGCCTTCCATAAAGAATTACAAACTCTGCCTTATCGCTTCTAAATCTTTCTTCAAGAAATTTGAGCTCATTTTTACGATTTATGAACATTATTTACTCACAAGTAATTTACTCTAAAATAAATTATTTAAGATTTTCTATATCTTATTTGTATGGCACATCATTATCAATAATTCGTACAATGAGACTTAGGAAACTTTATGTAGTTTTACTTACACAACAATCTTTATTAAAACTTAAATAAAAGCAGCGTTTATTTATTTCACGAGGGAGAATAACTTGTCTAAAGAGAAAATTTATCAAGTTGCTAAAAAGCTTGGTGTCAATGAGAAAGAAACTACAAGAATTATTCGGCTTGTTAAAATATATAGGTCACCAATCATTTCGCTTATCATAGGCTTCTTATACGGCTATCTATTTGGAGAGTACATTCACAATTACTACTACTATCTGAGGTATCCATTTATCTACAATGAAATATTTTTGCCCGGCATGGCATTGGTTGATGCAAGACGAATAAAAATATTATCGGCAATATCAGGATTAATTGGATTTTTAGCTGGATCCCTACTTGGATTTAAGTTTCCAGTCTACCATGTTTCACTTAAGTATGGTGTTTTTTCTGAAGCTGGAAGTAAGAGAAAAGGTCTACAACCTCGCCAGATAATGGCGTCTAAGTTATTGTCCCACTGAAGTGGGTTGCTAATGAGAAGGTACAAGTTATACACCGTAATATGGGAAATTACACTAAAATGCAACTTGAGATGCTTACATTGTGGGTCATCTGCTGGCTATGCTAGGAGTGATGAGCTCACAACAAAGGAAGCACTAAAGGTAGTTAAAGAACTTGCTGAGCTAAAAGCAAAAGATATTTGCCTAATGGGCGGGGAGCCCTTTTTAAGAGATGATTGGTTTGAAATAGCAAAAGCAATAAAAGATTATGGCATGGAGCTGAGCTTTGTTTCGAATGGTCTAATTTTAGACAAGGTAATAGATGACCTCGCAAAATTGGAACCTATAGTTGTCGGTATCAGCCTTGATGGGACAGAGAAGGTACATGACATGATAAGGGGTGTTAAAGGGTCATTTAAGAAGGCAATCGAAGCGATAAATCTGCTTACTTTGAGGGACATTCAAACCACAGTAATAACAACAGTTAGCAAATTGAACCTTACTGAATTGCCGAAAATTAAAGAGATTTTAAAGAACAAGAATGTCAACTGGCAAATTCAGTACGCTTTGCCTATAGGCAGATTTGATAGAAAATATCTCATCTCGCCAGAAGAGTTTTATGCTGTTGGTATTTTCATAGCTCACTGCAACCTTATGAATCCATTAGCTCATTTCCCAGTTGTTGGTGCTCATGGTATGGGATATTACTCTGAAAGATTGCCGGATTATGGAGGCTGGTACGGCTGTACTGCAGGAATTAGTAGTTTAGGTATTAGGAGTAATGGCAACATTACTGGTTGCTTAACATTACCAGAAGAATATGATGAGGGCAATGTAAGAGAAAGAAGTATAGCCGATATTTGGAATGATGAGGACGCATTCCCATACACAAGAAAATTCAATTTAGACCAACTCGGTGAAAACTGTAGGAATTGCAAATTTGGGAGCATCTGTAAAGGTGGGTGCAGTGCCTCATCATTATATCTTACTGGACGTTTTCATAATAATCCTTATTGCTTTCGAAGATTGGAGCGTGCGTATAAAATTTGATATTGGAGGAACTACTAATAATTTTTAGTTCTGTTTTGGGCTTTAATGGCCTTCCTTAACATAATACTAAGCCTATATTTTTCTGTTTCAATTATTTCAAATCCCACTTGTTTAAGATGTCCCTCCCTCAATATACCGTTATATGAAACCAGCCACACAATTGGATTCTTCCTAGAGGAAAACTCTGCTGATACATAAATCCCATTCGGTTTCAATACGCGTTTAATTTCCTCCAACACAGTGAGCTTCTCATCATCAGTAAAGTGATGGAACACCATTGATGAAAAGATGACGTCAAAATAGCTATCGGGAAATGGAATTCTTTTTGCATTGTAAGTCAGAAAATTAGGAATACACTCTTTCCCTCTAAATTTTTTCCTTGCTCTCTCAATCATCTTTTCTGAGATATCGATAGCGTATATTCTATCACACGTAATTATTTCAGACAAATATTTTTCCAGCTCTCCAGTTCCACATCCAATATCTAAAATGGTTTCTTTACCTTTAAGGTTTGCAAATTCTATCAATTTTTTTCTATATGCCTTATCTCCTCTCAACAATAAGGTGATAATCAGATCATATATGGGTGCAACTAGCTCAAGCAAGCGTGTAATTGTGTGCATTCTCATTCCCACGATTTTTCAACAAACAGTAATACTTGATTTTATTAAAATAATTTTCTTTTGTGAGAAATAGGATAACGTCCAAAGAATAAATATCAGAGATATCCATCTTTATATTATAAGGAGCTTTTGTATAGTTTTCTATTATCAATTTTATTATTGATTTCTTAGGAGTTCTACGATGTTCTTAATAACAATTCTATTCAGAAGATATAGAGAAATTGCAAAAGATAAAGCAATATTAATCAGAGTCAACTCTATAGCGAATGTCAATGGTATTGAAACTAATTGATTCAAGAAATAGCTTTTTATGAACCCTATATCAATTTCGGTCATGGTAAAAGCAATAAGCGGAATAATTATAGTATTAACTATATCACCGACAAGTGCAGATAAAATAGCGCTTGCATTGACTAAGCATATATCTAGGAATAAAGACACTCTAAAGTCATTATTGGATGCTCCTAAGACACTTAACATCCCTATTTCTTGCCTTCTATCAAGTAAGAAGAAATAAGTATTAATGAGATATCCAATGAATGCAAAAATCAATGGAACTAAAACTATAGAGGCTACGAAATTGGAATACCTTCGAGCATCATATAAATTTTCTCTTGCACGCTCAACTCTACTATTAACGCTCAGGTATGGAAACTTTTGCGATAACTTTTCTTTGACTTCTAAATCTTTTCCTTTTTGAACACCAATAAGGAAATAGCATATCTCATCTTCACTTTTACAGTACTTGAAAAACAATTTGTAGTTCATTATAATAAATCGCTTACCACTCCCTTTGTTTTCAAGAGCCTCTATGTAATTACTAACTATAGAAATTACAGTTACATTCGGAATCTCACACCATTGATCGTATAGTAGTGGAGTTTCTCTGACTTTTAAAGCAAAAGAGCTCCGAACCGACAGATTAAAGTCATCTGCCAATTTATTTGAAATAATGATATAATTTTTCTGACTCATTTTCTCTAAAGTTTCTTTCCAGTTATTCTCTCCAGCAATAATTTCATTTTCATGCAGCAGAGGAGCCGTCTGATTTAAAAAGGTAATAGGATCTATTAGATATATGTGTAATACTTTGGAATCATCAACGCCAAACGCGTTGTTCTCTAAGTCTTGAACGATTACAGCATTAAGCAGAATATTTCCAAAGTATGCTAATGCAAAATCTTTATGGTAGAATGATGTAACGTGAGTTACATTTTCAATCTCAGAGATGTTCCGGGCTATCTCTGGCGTATAGATATATGATGTTGCATCTATTTGATATAGGCCATTAAATGCTCTCTCATATTCCGCTTCTGCATGAGTTACAATAAATAACGAAGTATGATACAATACTATGGAGAATGTAAAAATTAGAGACAATATAATTATCGAATACATTTTCCTTCTTTCATTCCTCAAAGCATAAACTATCGTAAACCTTAAGAAAGAGAGGTTTTTTAGACTAAACCTCATAACAACTTTCAATACAATTTTATAAATGGCGATACAAAGCAGAGGAATCCATGCAAATTGTGACACCATGAAAATAGCAGACGATACTTCATATGGCAAAGAAATCAAACCCTGCACGGTCAAAATGTAAATAAGGATCGGTAGAATTAACAAAACTAAGCCAAGAATTTTAGCATGCATTTTAATTTCAAATTTTTCGATTAGGATCTTTTGCTTTTCCCGAAGCGATAGAATAAGATCTCTCTTTGTAATGAGATACGCTACCATAAATAATACGATAAACGCAGAGAGAAGTAGAAGTAGCAAATTAAAATACCCATAAACAATATACTCTGTAGAACTTATCACCGGTTTCTTAATACCAGCCAAGTCTGCATATGAAAGCAATATGTCCATGAAAAAATATGTTAAATAGGGTGTTATTACGGTTCCAAAAACGGCACCACCACAACTAATTAAGAGAATTTCCATAACCATAATCATTCTTAAATTCGTAATATCCATCCCAAGAACTCTAAGAACTCCATACTCTTTTTCATATTTTTTGAAATAATATGTAACTATCGTATAAATAAAAGAAAAACTGATGACGATAGAGGCCACACTTAAAATCACTGTAAGCTGATCCGTTATCATAAAATATGCCTTATCAATAGATTTAAGAAGTCTATATTTTGGAATTTCGCCCCATATAGGAATTTCTCCATTCCCTTTAACAACTCCTCGCTCCTCATAAAATAGAATTACGGTTGCATTTATCTCTTTTAATAGGAAGCCCTCTGAAAATTTGAGCATATCTGAAATTAAACTATTATAATAATCTGACAGTTTAGGAGCTTTTCTATAACTGTATTTGAAAGAAATCGCATTCACCATATTTTCGCATGAAAATACTTTCTGCAAGTAATATAAATTTACAAAGATGGGAAGGATATAGCAAATCATTTTTATACTTTTTGAAAAAAGCGATGAAATATTATATACTGCGGCAATTTTTATCGTTATATTTACGCTTGTGGTTTTTAAAAAGAGAATTGCATTAACTTCATCTCCGATGCTTACATTTAGTTGTTTGAATAGCATATATGGAAAAATCGCCTCTCCACCAGAAAAGTTTCTTATCGAAAAATCATTATCGCTTAACACTATGTAATCCTTTATTGCGTTGATCATCCAATCTTTAGAAGGGTCTACACCTATTATTTGCGAGGAAAGCGATTTACTTTTATACATTATCATACTGCTCAGAACATGAATTTGTAATGCAAAGGTTATATTTGGATAATTCTCCATATTATACGAATCATAGTAAGATTCCAGCTTGACTTTAACGTACTCTTGAGCCACTTTCCCGAGAATTGACTGATTGAGCATATCTTGGCTCGCGAATAGCATGTCTGGAATTATATCAGGAGTTATTCCAGAGAAAATACTCTTTTGAATAACTATTCTTGAAATAATCGCACTATTCAGTATTGCCACACTTAACGCAAAGACTATAATTATCTGAACTAGCCTTGATTTCTCTCTTGTTACCAATCTGAATATCAACCATGGTATGATTTCTGACATTTCCAGCAACGACCTAATTGTATGTGTAATATTATTAAAAAATAATATAAATAAATACTAATTTTTTGCATATTAGTACCAAGGATTATGGACTATCAACACCTAGTCACTATTAATAGGTGATGGATCCCAATCGCGATTCGCAAAACGGCCATCACGTATTGCTTTTACATATGTTTCATCAGGTAACTCTTTTTGAAAATGTGTGCGTATAGCTTCCAAAGTACCAATAATAACTTTCATATACCTCCGAATAGTCAGCTTTTTTATCTCCTTGATAATCAACATAATATGCTAAATATCTATGAGTAATCTAACCCCAATATGCAGCGGTCCAAGTTCCTCTTATATAAGTTCTATAGTAAACGATATCCCAGTATATATTATAAATTTCTAACTCTATTTTATGTCCATACAGTTGTTTATATGCATAAAAGAATGTATATTTTGACCCAGTTAAGGGCTGCACCCGATCACCACTCTTCTCTGAAATGGCAGTAGTAATTTTTATAGTTATAATAGTTGAACCATTTTTTCTTTCAATATGAGCTACTTGAGGGTTATATATAGATTTCAGCATATGCGAAATATTGCGTTAACATTATGATAGAAATTAACAATACTATAGACAGTAGGGTTACTGTCATTTCCCTCCTTATATTATTGCACCTCCTCTCCAAGTATTAAAAACACAGTAATTACAAGTAATATTAATGATTTAGGGGTATATATATCGGTTTATCATTACAAGTAACTGGGGGTAATTATGCCAAAAAGAGACCTAATCATAATACTAGCTTTCCTTATGCTCATGCTGACTGGAAATATGTATATAATTTATAATGAAATATCAACAACAAACAAAATAGTAGTCGAAAAAATGGTCACAAAGCAATCAGATAAATTAGATTTACTGATAAATGAAACTCAAGACAATATTTTAATTTTTCAAGGACCTAATTCTAAAATCAAGCCATTTGAAAATACAAATTTCACTTACCTAGAAGTTTACAAAAATAGAAATAATTACACAATAATAGATTTCTATATGAATTTCTCACTTCCCGAAAATTGGAATAGGCTTATTGTATTCCTTAAACGATTCTATTATGCACCCTATGGAAACATAGACTCTTGGATAAATATGTCTGCGTACCTTATCTCAGAATCGCAGAATCTTAATTTAAGTTTAGATGTATTTTCAATTTTGGCTGAGAAGGTGCATATAGGCGTAGGCTTTCCTGTTGCACGTTGCGAGACAATAAATATATCACTAGTCAATTATAATGGAAATTATAACATCACATGGTTTCTTCATAATAAGACACTATTACTAAAACCAGGAATTTACTCTTTACTTCAACGCATTACTATTAAATACGTTAAGCCTATTTCTTTTGTAAATAAAAGCATCTTAGAGATTTCTCTTATTTCCTCAGTAACGATTTTTAAAAATGAATATATTCAGAACCCAAGTAAAAGTGAAATTAAAAATGCAGCCCAGCTTCTGATTATAATTATTAATGGATTAACTATTATTATCACAAGTAAGTATTTTAAGTTGAGTAAGAAAGTAGCATCAGAAAGTAAGTGATATAATAAATACTATTTTTTGGTTATTGTACGCTACTTATCGCCATACTCTTTTTTAAATAACTAATTCTCAGATGTTATCTAAATATTAGTAAACCTTTTATACTTGGTATTCATAATATACCAAGGTGATTTTATGTCGACTACAATAAAGATAAAGAGGGAAACCTCATTACGTCTTACCAAGGTTTTAGGTGAACTTATTGCTGAGAAGGGAAAACGAATGTCATATGACGACTTAATAAACTACCTTCTGGATATCTTTAATGAGTTCAAGAAGAAGGAAAAAACCAAAAGTAAATTAGACGAGGGTACTAAACGGCTTCTTGAGAAAATTAAAATGTCCTTTGATATTGCTGGACCAGAAGACTATTCGGAGTATGACTATGAAGACCTTGGTGGGTAGAGAGATGAACATTATGATAGATACAGAAATTTGGAGTTATGCTTTCAAAAAGCCTCAGAAAGAAAAATTTTCGACATATGATTTATTTCTGAAAGCCATGGAAATGCACAAGAAAGCAAAAGAATTAATATCAAATAGTTTGGTAAATCCACAAATTAAAATATACGTAAGTACGCATCAATTAGCTGAAATTTTTCATGTGTTAGGATTTAGAGGGCATCAACTACCATTAAATTTTGTTACAAGTCTCTTAGCAGATATTATCGTTTCAGAAAAGATAGTAAAAGTTCCTGTTAGAATAGAACATGTTGTGTCGGCCATAGATTTAAGTTTTAAGACAAAAATTCACATATGGGACTTTCTATGTTTTCTTCCAATAAAGGATTTTATAAGTAAGATTTTTACTAATGATGAACATTTTAAACACAACATCTTTAGTGATAATGGAAGAATAGAGGTTATAAATCCTTTCAAAGATTGGATAAAAATATAATTTAGCCAGTGTGAGTCTATATGGATAGAAAATGTATTTGGTGCGGAAATGAGTCAACCAAGCTTTATAAGCTCATAGCTAGCGAAATTATAACGAGTCAGCAATCGAATCAAAAATCATTTTTAGACGATGTTAAAAAAGCGGAGGTTATAGTTTGTGAGAGCTGCTTGCCAGAGGTCTTTATAGCCATAAAACGTTCTGACTCGAAAGTTGTTCAAAGAATAAGTCATGCAGCTAATTGGTACATGGACTCATTTTTCCTTAGGATTAATTATTTATTTCTTAAATTGTTGGCCCTGTTTGTTATACTTCCAATCGTAATTTTAGATCTTATATTTTCAGCAATATTGAAGATTAATATTCCTATCTTCGAACAGATCGCAATAGGTTTGACTATTCTTATAGGTTATTATTCTATTTTTTTAATTGTCTTTCCCGTACTATTCCTCGCTATGGCAATTTGCTTAGCAGGTATATACGAAAGCGATGCGCTTGCTCTCAAAGAAAAACTTAAGAAGCCTAGCTTTCCTAGAAAAGTAAAAGTAGTAATCTCAATATTATGCCTTCTTTTCTTCTTTTTCATGATTACAATGACCATATCATTAGTACTGTTTCTCACACCATATATTACTGGTAATTTAGAAAGCACATATCTAATCATATCATTTGATTTGTATCCCCCATTTATTGAGGTGGCGATAGACTCCATTGTCTTATACAGATTAGAGTATAACCACTTTTTCATATTCTCTCTTTTAATTGTAGCACACACGATACTTAGCAAAAGAAAGAGAAATGAGCTAAGAAAAGAATTACTCACTAAATTGAATATTTGCGGAGTTTATGAGGTAAAATGACTAATTCCTTATAAAATTGACTAATTTTGCAAAAGCTTTTAGAAGACTTTACCGTTGAAAAAATTCTATGATATCTTTAAGGCCGGCCATTTTCGAAAGATTAATTAGTAAAATATACTTTACTTTTTTTCAAATAATATGTAAAATTGATTTTACTAGATGTGAGATTCATGAAAGAGATACTAATTAGTTGGAATCCTTGGTGGTACAATAATAGATGGATTCAAAAGTGGGTACCAAGGACAAATTATGTGGAGAAGTGCACTAGATTTCTAAAGAAAAAAATAATCGTTCTTTATGGTGTAAGACGTTCAGGAAAAACTGTCATCATGTTCCAAATAATAAAAAAACTGATAGAGAATGGTTCAAACCCAAAAAATATTCTATACTTAAATTTTGATGATGAAAGGCTACCTAGAGATTTGGAGGGTCTTGACAAAATATATAACGAATATTTAGAATTAACTGGAAGCAAAGAGCCTATTTTCGTTTTTCTTGATGAAGTTCAACGTGTTGCTGGTTGGAGTAGTTGGATCAGACGATTTCATGATATGAAACTACCTGTTTATTTTGTTGTGAGTGGATCATCCTCTAGTGTATTAACACCAGAAATAGCTCAAGTGTTAACAGGTAGGCGATTTGACTTAATTGTTTGGCCATTTTCTTTCGAAGAATACTTGATTGCTCAGGGTATTCATGTAGGAAATGACGATCCTTACATTAAGTTTGGTGCCGAGCCAGGACGTATAAATCACTACTTGATGCAGTACATGAAAATAGGTGGCTTTCCAGAGGTTGTTACAGAAAGCATTGAGATGATGAGGCTACAGTATCTTCACTCATATTTCCTTGATATAATATATAGGGACATTGTTGGGAGATACAATAATGTTAATATCTCAAAACTCAGAGATACTGCATTATTCATAATTGAAAATATTTCAAATCCTATCAACATTTCCAAACTTGCAAAATATATAGACATATCAAAGCCAACGTTGTATCAATATTTATCTTATCTTGAAGAGGTTTTCCTGCTTTTTTATGTTGAATATTTTTCTTACGGTGCAAAAAAGAGACTGCTAAAGCCAAAAAAGGTTTATATTGTTGATGTGGGATTGCATAATGCACTTTCAAAAGCATCTACCTTAAGTTATGGTCGTATAGCAGAAAATCTTGTATTTTTGCATCTCAAACGATTTACCGATCGAATATATTACTGGCAGGATGAAAAAGGTCGTGAAATAGATTTTATTGCAAGTATTAACGGAAACCTCTATGCAATCGAATCTAAATTTGATGACGTTAAGAAAAGTGATGTGCTAACGACGTTTGCAAAAACCTACAATGCAATACCTATATTAATAACTAAAAGTACTATTGGCAATGGCAGAGTACCACTCTGGCTATTCTTATTAACTAAACCAGAGATGTGGAAGAAATATGCTTCATTCTCATAGCAGCTCTCTATAGTTTCTACTTTATTAAGAAAAAAAGAAAAAATATTATTCAATAATGCAAAACAAACATTGATCAACTTAATAGTTTAGCATGGGCTTTTCTAACGCTTTTTCTTTATCAAGACAAAGACAGCGATGCTTATGGAAACTATACTGACCAATATGCAAAGTATATCAACAAGGTTAAAATGAAATTGTAACGGCTCAGATTCTGTCGGAACACTTTCTCTGTAATCCCCAATATTATTCTTATTATTATCAGTAGCATATACTATAATGAACCCAAAGTAGATACTAGCTGCAGATGGCATAAGATCCCTAGACGTCCCTGTTATAAAAACAATACCGTTTCCGCTATCAACACTAATGGCAGTAGCTACATCATCTGTTATCTCTAGTCCGTCGGATAATTTATCTACGACATCACTTTTTATTACTTGCCAGCTGTTTGTGTCGTACGAGATAAAGATAACATCACGTGTTAATTCAATATTAGAGGTCTCTGCCTCATTAGGATCTATAACATATCCTGTTATATATGCAATTCCATAATTATCAAACGTCACGCTAGTTGCGACCTCTTCAGTATTATTACCATATTCCCATTCTAAGTGAGTTATAGTATTTCCAGTTTCATCCAAGGCCCATATGCTAACATTTGCATCTTCTCCATCAGTTCTTTCAGAACCAACAACAAGGGATATACCGTCATAAACGGCTATGTCATTCATTAAAATATCCTCATTAAACTTGTAGAGTGTTCTATTGAATACAATAGCTCCAGTTTTGCTATCAACTTTAATCACAAAAGAAGAACCGTGTATATCATAGATTCCAACGATATATACATTTCCAGCATTGTCCACATCCATGGCTTTCAAAATGGAGTACTCAGAAATTGTAAAATTAAATACCTTGCTAAGGACTATCGTTTCAACAGGTAGCTGTGGAGCTATTTCGTATTTCAGAATAAATGCTTCAGTTCTATTTTCATAATTAGCAGTGCCTAGAATAAATACATTTTCAACATTTGAAGCTATATCAATAACAGTCTCATTAACCTTTTCACTGCCCCAAGTAACTCTCCACTCTGGAAAAAGATCTGGATCGAAGCTCTGAATAAAAACATCGGTGTTATTATTCCTTATATATCCCCCTGCGACAATTGCGAAACCTCTATCACCTAAAGTATCAATAGCCTCGGGGGCAAGTTTAATTTCCTCAGCTCTATTCCATCGAATAAACTCATACGTAATATCTTGATAGGCATTATATGAGTAACAATAAACTGCGGAACTTCTAGCTCCAACAATAACCACTGTAGCATTTCCATTATACGATTTGAAGGTCGTCGCATCCATGAATTTCGTATTATAATACGAATGCCTTACAATATGTATTTTATCGCATATCAAATTTAGATTATTCTCTTGTGCTACAGAAGAGCAATTGAAAATAACCTCTAGAGCTAATGGTGTCGTCAAGAACAAGATTAATAGTATAGGAAATATCTTTTTTTTATCCATATCATTCCCCCGAGTACACTATATGTGTATAAAAATACCACCAGATAGTATATAAAAGATTTATGATATCTGAAGAGGAGAACTAATGTCCTTTATACGATAATGTAGCAGTTTCTGTTTTCTAAATAATCAAAGATACTCAATACCTACAATTTTACCATCTCTAATTTTTATTATTCTATCCGCAACGGATGTCATTTCAGGGTCATGTGTACTAACTATAAATGTAACACCCAATTCTTCATTTAACTCCTTCATAAGTTTAATTATTTTCTTTCCAGTCTCTGTATCTAAGTGAGCTGTAGGTTCATCAGCTAGTACAACTTTAGGATCACCTATCAATGCTCTAGCAATGGCAACTCTTTGTTGTTCACCTACACTTAGTTGTGCAGGCTTATGAGTCACTCGTTCACTAAGACCCACTCTTTCAAGGAGTTTAAGTGCTTTCTTTTCGAGGACAGAGAAATCAACATTTAAAGGATAAAGAGGAAGAAGAACATTATCAAGGGCATTAAGAAACTCTATCAAATTAATTTTCTGAAAAACAAATCCAATGTTCTTTTGACGCCATTCAGCTGCTTCATCCTCTGAAAATCTTGTGATATCTTGGCCATCATATATAATACGCCCCTCAGAAGGCTTGATAAGTGCCCCTAATAGCATCAATAATGTTGTCTTACCACTTCCAGAGGGACCAAAAAGTATTATAAACTCGCTTTTTTCGACTTCAAAACTTACTTCTCTGACCGCGTATATTTCTTTCTCGCCCATCCTGTATATTTTGGTTACTTTCTCTACCGTAATCTGCTTCACTCAAACAGAACCTCCGTAGCCTTTTTAATTACAAAAATATATGAAAAAACACTTACAAATAACGCTCCTAAAAAAATATTAAGAGCTGGCAATGCAATTACATAGTTAATGAAAAAGTATAACCTTAACTGATTTAGTACGATCATTAATAATAATAAACTCATAATACAGCTAAGAAAGGAAATTATGAAATATTCTACATAAATTCTTGCAAAGACATTTCTTATTCTCCATCCTAATGCAAAGAGAACCGCACAGTCTTTTCGTACACTCATAACATATAAGAATGCCATGCCTATATATCCGATGATAGAAGTAATGATGATCTGAATAGCATTAAATCGTTTCATCTCGAAAAATGTTAAGGGATATACAGTAATCCCCTTACCCAATTCTTCTCTAAATTTCTCTATTACACTTTTCATGTCACTCAGGGCATAAATACAGGCTACTGCGATATGAATACTCGGTGGAATAGCTTTGGAGAACTTAATAATGGTAACAAAATTTGACAAATCACCAACAATGTTTATTAAGTCACTTAATTGTATGATACCAACAATTTTGTACATTGTGTTATTAAATGAAATTTCATCACCAACGAAAACTTCATTTTTTTGGCTGTAGATTCCAATAACTTCGTTTTGAGCATCAGGTAGACGGCCTTTAAGTATATACTTAGATGCGAATATACCAAAATTCTCAGTAGCTTCTATGAGCATTGTTTTATTCAAATAAATATAACGCAATGCTGATACAAACAGAACATTATCAATCTTAGATAAATTGTTAATTTTATCAGGGTCCATTTCAGCACTTATAGATCGAGCAACAATATACGTTTCATTTTGTAATGATTCGTATATAAAAAGAGGATAAAAAAGTAGCAACATAAACATTAATAATAAGAGTATTGTCCCATATTTCTTCATTCGCATCCTATTACATATATATTTGTAATAAGTATACTTAAAATGTTGCATGTTTCATGGCACCTTACCAAGAACGTAATACCTCTGTACTCATGTTATATGCTTTATATACAGCGGGTAATGCAAAAATCACCGTAAGAATAGACATCATGATTATTTGTATAGGGAAATATCCTAGAAACAAAATCAATACATACGTATTAGCAAAAAGAATAAATGGAATCGGAATTATTGATAGAATCATGCCAATGGCTCCTGCTAGAGCGCCTGAAAAGCCATATTTAAGAAGAAGATATTTTGCAACATCTCTTCTTTTCCAACCTAGAGCTTTAAGTAGAGCTATCTTGTATGCGTTATGGTTTATATCCCAGAAGATCGTCAAACCAAATAACACTAAGGGAACCAAACCAAACATGAAAAACATCTGTAGGTATTGCATAAGTATAAAGGATTTATAATCTTTATACGTTTTTACTTCAATCTGAGTAAATCTCATACGAATTCGCTTAGCAACATCCTCGACATCAAATCCCTCTTTAACTTTAACATATATTGTGGAAGAAGCTGACGCAATGCCACTTGTTAAATTATATGTTTTTTGTACAAGAGCCATATATGTATCTAATGGAACCCATGCATAGAAAGTGTTTCCTAACTGAAGATAATAGTCCTCAACATTAACTGTTCTGGGATCTGCAATAACGCCCACCAAAGTTAAATTAAAATCAAGAATTTGCAAAGTAGTTTTATTTTTACCCATGCCATGATACATATTAAGTTTCTCTAGAAGTCTCTTAGCCATGTTCTCTACGATTATTGAACTCTCATTATTAGAGTCGAAAAGTCTTCCTTCAATTAGATATTTTTGATTTGGAAACGTTAAATCATCTACATTGCACCACATAATAAATAGGTAATAACTTTCATCGTTATAGCTAAACATGTTACTTACAAGAATGCCGCCACCTGGATATACTGACCACTTAACTCCTTCTATCTCATTAACGTGTTCAGCAACATAATCTAAATAGGAGTAATTGGTGAGTGTTTCTGACGGCAATATCTCAATCTCAGCTGGCCACATTCTTTCCTCATGATAGTCATTAACAAAAGAATACACCACCTGAGAAGAAAAGAAGGCAAGCACATGATATGATGATATGGATAACAGTATAAAAACTACAATTGTCGTCTTCCTTTTCATTTCCTTCATTATTATTCTGGTAAATACTCTCTTCAGATTCATTTCCATCCCGCAACCCCTAATTTATTAACATGAATTAATAAGCGTTAACTGGTTATTTGTTTAAGAAAAAATGAAATAAAAATATTTAGTTTTAAAGCACTTATTACTTAACTTGTTCTATGGTTCAGCATCAAGGTATACTACAGCAGTACGTGACCAAGGACCAGTCCATGGGCTCCAGTCGTCAAAAATTCCTGTACAAATGCCATGTAATTTTAGTATATATAATACTGGTCTACTAATGGTAAAATCTTTTTCACCATTATAACTATTTTCCCAAATTGTAATCCATATAGGTGGATATCTACCTCTGTATTTTAGACCTTCTAATTTTGCATACGTCTCCACAACATATATGCCCCATGAAAGTGACTTTGTTTTAAATGATATCCAGACATTGTCATATAACCAAATACCCCAATAGTTTACAGAATGTCCTCCTACACGAACGGCAGCATAGTGGGTTCCTCCATCGTTATAAACCCATGGAGATGCTAAGTCGGCCTCATCAGATCCTGTTACTAATGTTATAGGCGCATATATAGTAAGTAAGGTCAATACTATAATGGTTCCAATTATTACGGATTTATATTTGTTCATATTTACCACCTAAGATAATTATAAACATATAGTATTATTTTTAAGCAAAACAAAAACAGAATCAAATAATCTTTTTTTAAAAAATCAAAAATAAAAATCCTTAATACTTTTAAATGAATATAACTATCTGCTTTTATTGTAAAAAAAGCCTTTTTTATTTTATAAATTGGTATTTATTTTCAGTTACCTTTTTAAAAAGTAAAAATTTTCAATTATAATATTTTACTTTTTTCAAAAAAAAGAGTAGTAATATTAAAATGAGCAACAGGTCAAATACAAAGCATATTTTATTTAATCAATCAACTACTTTTATAAAAACAAAAATATTGGCAAAGAGCCATACAAAGTTTCCTATAATGGGGAGAATACAGTATTTTTCTTTTGATATTTCCTTATAAAGATCGCCGTAGCAATTAATACTAACGTAATAACAAAGAGATAAATATTCAGAACATTTGGTGATGCTGTATCTTTTACGACAATCTCCAATGGTTCTACTAATGGATATGGGTCTGGCCCATATGGAGTATCTCCTATTCCATCATTATCTGAATCAGTACCCGTATAGTCACTCCAGTAATTTCCAAGATAGCTTGTATAGATATTTCCTTTATATTTATACGTTATAGGTGATGGCGAGTAGAACCTTGAATTGGAATTGTGTAGATAGTACTGAATTGTGTTATTTATAAAACAATTTATGTATATCGTGGTATTGTCCGAATGTATAAGGTATATGCCATAGCTATTATTATGAATGATATTGTCATATATCGTGTTGCCCTTTGATGAATAAAGATATATGCCAAAGTTGTTGCTCTGTATCGTATTGCTGTGTATGATATTATACCCCGAAAATTCGAAATATACTCCTACACTATTATTCTGAATCGTGCTATTATAAATTCTCGTATTATTCGTGTTCCACAGTTCTATGGCAATGTCCGTACTTTCTATATTTTGCTCACTTATTGTAATATTTCTGCAATTTACAAGAATTATCTGGCCAGCATTTGTGTTAATCTTAATATTAGTTTTATTTTCCATGTACACTAATGTTTTTCCGTTGACTATACAGTCTATAACATGAGTCCCATACGAATATCGTATGGTTAAGCCATTACCTATAAATGTGTTGTTACGTATTATGTTGCTATTTGAAAAATTGAGGTATATTCCAAAGCCATTGTTGTGGATTGTATTGTTACATATTATGTTCTTTTTGGAGTTTTTTAAATACAAGCCCCCATCATTATTTTGAATCACATTGTCGTGTATTATGTTATTATCTGACAAATAGAAAAACAATCCTTCATCATTATCCCGAATTATATTGTTCTGTATTGTATTATTGCTTGCACGTTCGAGATATATTCCACCAAGACGCATATACCCCTTATTATTGTTTATAATCGTATTGTTATATATTATATTACTATTTGACATGCAGAGATATACTCCAAAACCATTGTTTTTAATCTCATTGCTGAATACCGCATTATTATCCGAATGTGTAAAATGCACGCCTTCTTTATTATTTTTAATTACATTATGATATATCATGTTTTTATCTGAGTGCCGAAGATAAATCCCTCGAGCATTATTTTGAATTGTACTATTGTAAATTTTCGTGTCACTCGAGTTCCATAACTCTATAGCAATATTTGTGTGCTCTATATCTTGCTGACTTATTGTGATGTTTTTGCAACTCACAAGGATTATTTGTCCGGCATGCTTATTAACCTTCGTGTTTGTTTTTTCTTCTAGATACACTAATGGCTCTCCATTAACGGTACAATTCTCTACCTTGTTTCTATACGAGTTAAATACGATTAAGCCATCATCCAAAAATGTGACATTATATAATACACTGTTGTTAGATGACTGGAAGAATATGCCTGCATCATACCAATCCCGTATTATTATATTTCTTATTGTTACATTTGTAGCACTTTCTATATAAATCCCCCATCCCCATCCTTGTTCTAACACGCCATCTATGATATGCCCCTTTCCATCTAAAATAACATTACTAGCATTTATATATATTCCAACCGTTTTTGTACAGTTGATCACATCCCGTTGCAACTCATAGTAGCCAGGTTTGAGTATATACATATGAGCTGTAAATGGTAATGCAAAAGTATGATCATTATTTATTTTTCTACCTATTTGAACATTGTCAAGGGTCAGATAATAACTTTTATCTAATGTATGGAATCCTAATAACAGAATAAAAATAAATAATATAGCTTTAAGCTTCATACCTCTGACCCCAATACCTATAATGTTACTTCTGTAACTTTTGTAAAATATTTTTTATTATCCCTCCAAAGGTGATGTTAAGATAAGATGAGCGCTGCATGAACTGTAAAAGCTACCTCTCATATTCGTCACCGCCTCCTAAGGGTACAAGTGACCTACCAAGCGTCATATGATAATGAGCATTGAGGAGAAGAACCACAAGACCCAAATGAAAACTAATTGAGATTAAAATTATGGAAGAACAAAACTTAAAAATATAAATGTAATGCTCTGTGCGAGCAATAAGAATTATATTTTCGTATAAATTCTTATGTTATTGTCTTTTGCATATGCTTCCGCATCAGGATCGATAAATGGAGAAACTATCATCAATTCAGGCTCAACACCAGTTACCCTTTTATATAATTCTCCTTTCTTTAAAAACATTGCAACATCGTTTTTTGAGATACTGGATTTTATTTCTATGAGTATATGCTTAGAATCTTTAATTAACACATCTACCTCCACGGTACTGGGTCTCCAGTATACGAAACCTTCACTGTCATAATATTCCCATTTTTTTACAGTAACTCCGAAATCCTCTTCAAGCAAACCTTTTATTGCATTTCTAAAAGAAGACTCGCTTTCGTAGCCCCATCTTGCTCCAAGTGCTGTGGTCCTGCGTTCAACGGACATAAGTACTTTCTCGAATGCGTTCATCTGCCTGCTGAACGCCTCGAATTGCTTGTTGAAGTCCTCACGCATCTTCATCATCTGCTCTTCGAATGCGTCCATCCTTCTCTCAAATGCATCCATACGCTCTTCGAACATGTCCATACGCTTCTCAAATGCATCCATACGCCTGCTGAACGCCTCGAATTGCTTGTTGAAGTCCTCACGCATCTTCATCATCTGCTCTTCGAATGCGTCCATCCTTCTCTCAAATGCATCCATACGCTCTTCGAACATGTCCATACGCTTCTCAAATGCATCCATACGCCTGCTGAACGCCTCGAATTGCTTGTTGAAGTCCTCACGCATCTTCATCATCTGCTCTTCGAATGCGTCCATCCTTCTCTCAAATGCATCCATACGCCTGCTGAACGCCTCGAACTGCTTGTTGAAGTCCTCACGAAGATGTTTGAGTTCAAGTAAAATATCTTGTATTATTCTGCCCAAATTTGCTGAAATGCCGAGAGCATCAAATAATGTTTTTCTAAGTTCGGGATATTTTTTAAGGATATCTGGTAACTTTTTGATAAATGCAATGATCGTATCATCTTTGATAGGTTCCATTAATTTCATCCTCATTCTATATTTATAGGAATATGTTATAAAAATTTCTTCCAGCAGTCTTATATTACTTAAAGTTATTTAGTAACTTCTTTGCAGTTTTTAGCTCTTTTTCTAGCACTTCTCGTTGCCCTTGAAGCTTTTAATTGCTTTATTTTTTCTTCTTTCTTAATTAGCAACTCCCTATATTCTTCTTCGGTGAGCGTATTCCTGTATTCTTGGTCTTTCCAGATTTTTCTATAGAAATAGAAGTATTCGTATAGATCGAGTCTGTTCCTCGTAAAAATGATTTCATGTTCTTTTATAATCTCCATTTTAAGATAAAGAGGCAATAGCTCAAAGACTTTAACATCGTACTTTTCATTGCGTACAATGTGGTATAATTCAAGCTGGAGGTCCATATGGTTTTTTATGTCTGGTGCAACTACACAAATGTCAATGTCACTTCTACTTGTAACTAGGTTTTCATGAAGCTGAGAGCCATACAATAAGATTGCTAGTATTTCTTTTCGGTTCTTAAGCGGACTTAGATCCTTTCTAATTTTTGCAATTAGCTCTTGCTTAACCAATTGATTAGCTCCTCCACAAGTTCTCTTAATACATCAAACATATCCACCATTCGCTCATACGCAATAGTATCATTCAACTTATTATATTTGTGAATAATCCAATTCCTTAGGCTATTTGCACTAACAAGAACATCCTTTAGCCGAGAGGGGATAACTTTATGTTCAACTAGTGTTTCTATATTTGTATAATCATCCTTAGGTTCCTCTCCAATATCCTTTACAATTACCGCGTCTTTGTATCAGAAAGAAATTCCTCTAAACTTATTGGAATTAGCCATTCAGAAAGTAATTTTAATCCGTTGTAAATGGCATCAAATTTTCTTTTATATTGTCTTTCTCGCCTTTTATTCATAATTTTTCACAACTTTCTATTTTAGGATAAAATGAGTTTTTTCTCTTAATAAAAATTTACAAACTTCAGAACGTGTAACACATTATTATTAGAGAAGAGCTGATGTTGTTAAGATAGCAAAAAGAAAAAAGGCAGATTTTACATATATTTTTATAAAAATAAGATGGGTGTGTTTTATGTCTACTATTAATAAAGATGTTTTTTCTAAGGGTGTTAGAGTTCTTGGAGACTTTTTGAGGGACTTTGCAGACATTATAGATTTAATACCGAGTGATGGAGCAAATGAAACAAATTCTCCTTCTGAGGATATAGATACTACTTTGATTGTTTTTTAGGTGATCTTTCACAGTTTATAGGTGACTTCTTGGATGCATTAATGGAGATAATACCATTTTCAGATAGCGATATAGAAAAGCTGAAACTTGCAAATGCAACATTTCAAGATATTGGAAATATTCTCCAAACTGTATCAGACACCGTTGAAAATACAACTTAACTCTATTAGAGAATCTAAGAGGAGGTGCTAATGGTTTTGTCTAATCATCTTCCAAGGCAGCATATAGCTCCAACAACGCTTTAATGACGTTTACTAATCTTTCTACTTATAATAATATAGTAGTCAAATTCTGCATTTTGACCAAAATTCTTTCGGTTAAGATTTTTAAAAGATGATGATTTATTTCCCATAAAATTATTTACTTTTTTCATTTTTTATGAAAAAATATTAATGAAAATTGAAAATACATGATTATAGTTTACTGTTCATACAACTACCAATATGAAGATGATAAATATGAATAACGATTTGAAGGAATTAAAGGAAAAGATCTTTAGAGAAATTAAGAGAGATGAAGTTATTAACTTCCTGAGAGATGTTTTATCCACACCAAGCGTCTCTGGTAACGAACTTGAAGTAGCCAAGGTATTTGAAGAATGGTTGAAAAAATATAATATAAAGTATGATGTGGTTGCAGCAAGAAAGGAAAGTCCAAATATTATTGCCTATCTTGAGGGTGAAGGAAAACAACCAACACTCTTGTTTAATGGCCACATGGATACTGTTCCAGAAGGCGATTTAGATAAGTGGAGTGTTGATCCCTACGGTGCGGTTATAAAGGATGATAGAATTTATGGTCGCGGAGCAACAGATATGAAATCAGCTCTTGTTGCAATGACTGTAGCAGCAGGTCTTTTAAATTATTTTGAAGTTCCACTAAAAGGTAGTTTGAAAATATCATATGTATCAGACGAGGAACCAGGTGGTGAGTACGGAACTCTCTTTCTGCTCAAGAATGGATATCTTGATGCAACATATGGGATTGTCGGGGAACCTTCACACTTGGATATAGTAATCGCTCATAAAGGTGTTGTTAGATTTAAATTAATTACGAAGGGAGTTGCAAAGCACGCAGCATATGTGGAAGAAGCGGTAAATGCTGTAGAAAAAATGGCTAAATTGATTGTAGCTATATCTAATATGAAGTTTGATGTTGAAGAACATCCACTGCTTGGCCATCCAACAATTTGCGCTGGCAGCACAATAAAAGGAGGGACAGCAATTAATATAGTACCAGATCGTTGTGAGGCTACATTTGATATTCGTACAATACCAGGGCTATCATCTGATGATGTTTATAGAGTCCTTGAAGAAACAATTAGGAAAGAGAAAGAAAAGGATCCAGAAATCGATGTAACAATAGAAAAAATCCTTGTTGGAGAGGCAAGCGAGGTAAAGAGAGATAGTGCCATTGTAAGATTTGCCGAGGAGTCGGTAATTGAGATTCTAAACCGAAAGCCAAAAATTATGGGTTGCTTGCCTGCATGTGACGCAAGATTCTTGAACCATGCGGGAATACCAACAATCTGTGCATTTGGCCCAGGCGGTGATGATTGTAATCCCCATGGTTATGATGAATTTGTAAGCATTTCAGAGGTTATAGATGCTACTAAAGTTTATGTGAGTGTGATACTGAAGGCCGTAGGTGTAAAGATGTAAAAACTTAGGTGGACAGTATGTACACAGAAAAGGTATTCTATAAAGATTCATATCTAACCACAATTTCAGCTCATGTTATCTCATGTGGTACTGATGAGAACCGGCTATATGTAATCTTAGATAAGACAATAGCTCATCCAAAAGGAGGAGGACAACCCTCCGATAGAGGATACATAGAACTTGAGGAGGAAAGGTTTCCTATTTTAGATGTTGTAGAAGATGATGGCATGGTAAGGCATTACATTAAGACGGAAAGGAAAATTGAGGACTTCAAAGATAAGGACGTGATACTTATTATTGATTGGAAATATCGCTTAAGAAATATGCAGTATCACACAGCATTACATATACTCTGGAGATCCACTATAAATGTTTTGAAAAATCCAGAGCTCGTTTCTTCTGCAATTACCGAAAAGAATGGATATCTTGTATTTAAGTATGAGAAAGCTATATCCAAAGATGAATTAAAGGAAATTGAGAACTTGACGAATAAAGTAATTTCGGAGAATAGAAATGTCAAAATAAGATGGTATGATCCATCCGAGTATCCAGGATGGAAAGTAGATCCAATAACTAATAAGGTTAGAGCAATTGAGGTCGAAGATTGGGATATAACGCCATGTGGTGGGACTCATGTCCTTCACACGGCCGAAATAAGGTTAGTTAGAGTAATAGACTTAGAGAAAATGAAAAAAGGTGTGTTCAAGTTGAAAATTCTAGCAGGCAACGATGCAATAGCTACCTCCTTAGCCCATGAAGAGAAGTATCTTGCCCTAAGGAAAGAGGTATCTACAGATGACATAGTAGGCTATCTTAAGAAGATAACAAGTGACCTAGAGAGTTGCAAGAAAGAACTGTTAGGTTATCAGTTTGAGTTTAAGTATAACGAGTTAAGAACCAAGCTGGATAATTTCAAAGTTTCAGGTTACTATGTCATATTTGAAAAGATGGATATCGATCCGAATGCGCTAAGGAACCTTACAAAGAGATTAACATCTGAATACGAAAACATGATCGCAGTACTTGTAACTACAAAACCAAAAATAGTGGTTGTCGGCTCAAAATCAAGAAATATAAAAAATGAAAAAATCAATATGAGAGAGATCGTTGCAGAAATATCCAAGAAACTTGGTGGAGGTGCTGGAGGCGACAAGTTCTTTGCAACTGGTGGAGGAAAGTCTATAGATAGGGTTGATATCGCTCTCAAAGAGGCCCGGGATAAGATTACTCAGGTAATTAGCTAATTATTGGAGATACTAGTTTGAACTGGAATACGTCAACAAGGCCCATATCTGTTATTCCGTATGCTGGAATTGCTGGAAGTATCGTAAATGCCAATGTCATAAATGGTGATGTAAGCTTACATCCTAAATCACTAGCCAGCTTATGGAGATTTTCCAGCATCTCTTTAACCTTTTCACATGGTTCTGGTGACATGAGTCCAGCAATTGGCAAGGGTAAATCGCCTAGTATCTTTCCGTCTTTAACGACAACCATACCTCCTCTGATCTTAATTAAGTGGTTAGCAGCAACCATCATATCTCTGTTATTAGTTCCAACAATTGATATGTTATGATTATCATGAGCCACAGTTGTTCCAATAGCTCCTTCTTTAAGGCCAAAGCCGCTTACGAATCCAAGACCGATATTTCCAGTTGCTTTGTGTCTTTCAATTACAGCTATCTTTAGTATATCTTTTTCAGGATCAACTTGAATCTTATAGTCTACAATTGGAAGTTCTGCCTCAAGAGCATCCTTAAGGAGTGTACCATCTTTAACTCCAATTACTCTTACCTTTGCAGTTCCCTTCTCTTTGCTATGTTTAATGTCAAAATCTGCCTCTGTTAGCTCTCTACCAACATTAATTGTATTTGTTAACCAATCAGGATAATCTGGGAGTGGTATGTCCTTTACCAGTTTGCCATCCTCCACATAAAGTTCACCATTTGCAACTACAAATTTTATATCTATCTTATCTAGAGAGCTAACAGCTACAATATCAGCATATCGACCCGGAGATATGCTGCCGACAAGATGGTCTATATTGAAATGTCTAGCGGGATTAATTGTTGCCATTTGAATAGCATCTATTGGATCTACACCTTCACTTATAGCATATCTAATCTTGTAGTCCATATGACCTAGATTTGCTACATCAATAGGTGTTTCATCATCGGTAACAAGCATGCAGCGATGAGTTGGCATTTTATACTCTGTGATTAGCTTAATTACTCCTTTAAGGTCATGTGAAACGGATCCTTCTCTAATCATTATATCAATGCCAACTCTGAGTTTCTCCAGAGCTTCCTCTGCCGTGGTGGATTCATGATCCGATCGAATACCTATTATTGAATATGCTATCAGGTTTCTACCGCGTGTAGCAGGTGCATGGCCTTCAAGTATTTTTGACTCAGCAATTGTATATCCTACCGCTTTTAACAAGTCAGGATTTTTCTGAACTATTGAAGGAACAATAACTTCAGCTAACCCAACGGCTTCTTCCCAAGTTAGGGCTTCTTTAATATCTTCCGGTCCAACTACAGCGCCAGTTGTCTCCATGCCAGGAGCAAATGGTATATGTGATGGGACTTTCCAGAATGCTTTTACGGGGGTCTTTTTAGCTTCATCAAGAACATATCTAATTCCTTTTAAGCCGAGAACAATACCAACCTCGTGGAGATCAGTAATTACAGCTGTTGTACCATGTGGAAGAACAGCTTTAGCAAATTGAGTATATGCCATCATACTACTCTCTATGTGAATATGGGCATCTATGAATCCAGGGATGAGTATCAAACCTTTAGCATCAATAATCTTTGTATGACCAACAGTGGTTGGTTCTTCAGGACCAACATACACTATTCTATCCTTGTAAACACCTACATTAGCTTCATAGGTTTCTCGTGTATGGACATTAAGCATCTGCCCGTTTTTTATAAGAAGATCAACTGGAATTTTCCCTAGAGATGCATCAATTAACTCTTCATACATTTTATTACCCCCAAAAGTCTGATATGAAAAACTTATAACTTCGTCGCTCGTTCTTTAAGATTTAAAGAGGGTGCGTGCGGCCGCCGGCTTT
>JBECUL010000006.1:0-66810 GCA_040225955.1 Candidatus Asgardarchaeum abyssi
CCAGAAAAGTTGCTTTCTAAATATGAATCAATGACATCATAAAGAACTCTAAGATATGTTTCTGGTTTTAACCAAATTACCCCTTCCCCGACATGTTCTGCGGAGTATCCTATAGGCAAAATAGGGCCTATTAATAAGTTTAGTTCATCAGCAATTCTTTCAGACACTCTTTCAGCAAGTATTGTGTCGAAACCCATGCTAATATACTCATGTATCTCAAGTGAACCTAGAGGTATAATAACTATTGGATGTATAGATTTCTTTAGATACTCCTTTACATCAAAAATTGATGTATATTTATGAAGATATCTTTGATTTTTGTATGTCTCGCTCATGTATATCAACCATCTTTTTTTAGCACAAAAATTCTTATGTTAAACGATTATTTATAAGTTATTGCACAATATTAGTAAGAGACGAAATCATGATAAATAATAATTGGTGAGTTAGTATGATAAACCTTGAACTCAATAAAAAGAGCTTTAAGCTTTGTAACAAGCTTATTAAAGAATCAAGAAAATTAAACATTGGAACACTCTCTCTAAGGAATGATGCGAAAATAATAGACTGTGGGATAAATCATATTGGTGGCTTCGAAGCTGCTAAAATTGTAACTGAAATAGCACTTGGTGGTCTGGCTGAAGCAGAAATTCATACTAAAATGTATGATAGTGTAAAATTAAAAGAAATTACAGTTAAAATCAAATACCCCGCTATAGCTACACTTTGCTCACAAGCAGCATTTCCAATATACTCAGATCAAAAAACTCAATTTTATATCTGCGGACCCGGGAGAGCCCTCTTTCGCTTGCCAAGGGAGATATTTGATTTTTTAAACTATTATGAAGACTCGGATGTTGCAGTTTTCATAATTCAAGATAATGAATTCCCTTCTCTGCAATTTGTTGAAAGAATCGTGAGAGATATAAAAGTGAATCCGGAAAATCTTTGTTTTATTATAACGCCAGTACCCAGTATTTGTGGTAATACACAAGTATGTGCTAAAGCTGTAGAATCCGTAATTTTCACTCTGTACCAAGCTTTTAAATGGGATATCCGTAAAATATCCTATGCTGAGGGAGTAACACCTATAGTTCCTTCTTATCAAAGTGAAAGAGGATCACAAGGAGGCTCAACACCAGACGATTTTATATTCTATGGGAGCTCCGTTAAGCTTCTCGTTGATGACATCTCTGAAATTGAGGATATCGCACCAAGTCTCACTTTTAAGTCAACAAAGGTGTATGGTAAGACATTCCTTGAAATACTAAAAGAGGCAAATGGCGATGTAAGAAATATTGACGGCTACCCTCATGTATTCCTCCCCGCAGAAATAATAATCACGGATAAAAATGGAAATACCATAAAATACGGTAGTGTAGAAGTTAAACGAATTGCCTCAATGGCAAAAACATTAATTAAATCAATATAAGAAAAGGTTCTTAGGGACATCCCATCTTTGTTTTCTCTCATTCCAAAATGGTACAGTTTCGAGCAATCCCTTACTTCCAATATTGTAGTATCGCATAATTATTTTAATATTATCACAAATTCCATCTAAGAGGGCTTTTATTCGAAAAACGGTTTCATCTAATTTATCTGGTGGTACTTCGAGAAAAGCAATAATTCCACTATTGGTTAGTGTCATGAAATAAAGTGGGAAGAAATTACCGAAAAATCTACTTATTATGTTGCTTAGAGAGTCAATTTCATCTTCTGGAAAATCTAAAATTATCAATATTGAGCTTGTGAGACCTATATTATTGAGCCGTGCATATGGTTTTAAAGCAGTGTTAAAGAAAATCTTACGCTTTCTTGAAATTTCTTGAATGGTCACATCATAACCTAATCTTAACATAGTCTCTCTGATTTCACTTAAGGTCATCCTAGCTTTATTCATCAAAAGAAATAACAATGTTAAATCCTTTTGCTTAAGTGCGAAATTGAATGAGCAATGCTTATAGTAAAGGAAATCTGGAGGAGAATACAAATTGTAATTCTCCTTCAAAAAATTAAATGAATAGACCATTTTAAGGGAATCAAAATACCAATTAGTGCCATCATAAAAATCTAAATTGACTCCATAAGTTATTGCCTTTTGTTCGTATAGGTCAAAATATGAAATAATATGTTTTTGATAGAGAGAGATTATGAACTTCTTAAATTTATTAATTACACTTTTATTGTTCGGAATATAAAAAACAGCCCAGCCACTAATAAGACCTCTTATCTCTGTAAAAACGTCTGTATTTATATTCATAGTAAAAGGAGTATCTATCTTATTTTTTAAAATCGAGACCTTATCTTTTTCAACAACAAAATATAAGAAAAAGCGTTTCATCTTTATACAAAAAGGATTTAAGAAGCTTGCGAAGTGAATTTTAAACCATTCAGAAACCTCTGTAAATTTTCTTTTTGCTGTAGGTTTGCTAATTTTCATTTTAAAAGCAAGATCTTTATATGAGATTAATGGATTTGACACTATAATTTTTAGAATATTCATATGTTCAAGTGTTACTTTTGGTTTTTCTCTAAAAAGGTCTGAAAATAAATTGATTATTAGATTAGCATCTCTTATTTTGTACCTTTTAATCCCTTTTAATCTTTGAATGATTTCAAATGCTCTCGATGAAGAGTAAGAAAAACTATCTGGTGTTATATATTTTATGTATTTGGGAACTGTTACTATTTTTCGTTGAAAAATATATTGCTTGAGAAGGCTATATAGCTCCTTAACAGCAGGATCGTCCACCGGTGGTATAAATATAGAGTCATTAACATGATGCATAATATCACTTATTTAATTTGTTAAACATTACAACTATTTTTTCTTTACTTTTTAAAAATTTTTCCTATAAATTGTTATAAATACGTTAATATAATCTCTTATTTTTTTTAATTGAATATTATTCTTCCTTATTTTTTTAAAATAATTAATCTTCATTTATATTTTTTTAAAAAAAGAAATAACACACCTCCTTATATATTCCTTAAAAAGTATTTGAAAGTAATATATTCATGGTGATAAAAATGAATGAGAAAGTATTGAAGACATTATATTTAGTATATAAATATAGAGTGCTAATAATCCTAGGCATAGTCCTTGTATTATCAATGCTAGGTATCGTAGCCCCAACTATTGCAGATGAGGGATGTCCTCCAAATCCTGAACCTATCAGTGGTTAAATAAAATAACGGAGGTTATTGCATGGTACTCATAGAGAAACCTATAGTGTCTAGTAGGCAGGTAATTGGTCCTGATAGTGAATTGGATGAGCATAGGGCACTCGCCCTATTCTATACGCTTCTTGAGAACACGTTGATAAAAATTCTTCCACCTGGGAACTTGGAAATAGCGTACGACACTGGAATTATTAAGGTTCTAATACACAAAAATGATAAAGGTGAGGTTGTCCTTGAAGTCTATTGATAGGAGGCGAGTATCATCTTCCTCTTTTTATATTTCTGTTCTGGATGTGCCATTTTTTATCGATTTTCTCATCGAGAACGGATGGATGATAGAATACATTTGTGTGGAAAAGAGCGATGAATTTGGAAGAGGGCTGATGAAGTACTTTTCAATAAGCGGAAATATTCGTAAATTTATTGAGAACAATATTTTCTCAATAAGAGAGATTAAATTGATTTTCTTCAATGTAAGTAAAACTTATGAGATAATAATATCTGCAGGGAAAATAAGAAGTAGCCTCAAGAATGACATTTTGGCAAAGCTACTTAAAGAGTTCGAGGAAATAAAAGAAAATTTGAAGCTTAGAATTAACGCTGATTTTGGAGTATTCTGATTAGATCTTTCGCTCCGGTAAAATTGCGTATAGGAATATTAATGAGAGTGGAACTCCAACCAAAATGAGTATGGGTATTCCGTAGTATATCAAAAACGTTGCTAGTGCTACAAAGAATACTATAGTCAATGCAACTCCAACGATATACCCCTGTTTTCCTCTTGGTACTATCTCAACGCCGATATGATGTAATAGCTCAACTAGGATTATCTCTAGAAATGCTATATAGAGGCCTATCACTGGCTGTTCCGCTACGAATATAGTTTCGTAAGTCCATATTATGATAACTATGCTAGCTGCTCCATATAGTCCCATTGCGATTGAGAACGTATAACGGTTTTCAGTCTTGATAATTATTGGGAATATCAAGGCTAAATAGATTACAAAAACTTTAATTTTTGTTTCTAGCATCATTGGAATTGGTGAATATTCAAGTGCGAAATAACCAATTAACATGAAAATTACTAATAGAATAATTTGCGTTGAGGTTTTAAATCTATATTGGGTCTGAAGTCTTTCTATAATTTCTTCCGACGGCTCACCCATTTTACACCCTCCTACTCAGATTTTATAGATGGAACGAGACCTTTAGCCCTCCAAAGCATAAGGGTTCTTGCATGTCTCTTTCTCCATCCTAGACTTCCAAGCATAAGTGTTCGGATAACAAAGAACATCTCACGTGGATAAGGCATGTTCTTGAAAACGATAGGTTTTTTGTGTCCTTTAACCTTTACTACAATGTCTCCTATTGGATAGTCGCCAAAGTAGTTGAATAATTTCTGCAGCGGAGAGATTTGTATATCAACACCTGTAATGTGCCCTCTACTTATCCTTCCGCTAAGTTCATCCGATAGCGACTGGTCGTAACTTATTCCACTAAGCTCACCGATGATTACGGAATATCTTTCCTTAGCCCAGCCCTTTATAATATTGTCCAGTGCATCGACAAATACTATTCCGAAGGCTATTAAGAATACTAGAAATACTGGTAATGTGTTTTCACCACCAGGAAGAACTGAGATCAAATATGCTCGGACACTTGGAAGTAAGTTAAAATATACTGCTAGGGTAAAGGCTACAATTGTGAGAAATAGTCCATAAATCCCCAAGAAGTATATATGTAGAAAATACGGATGTTGATAGGCACCATAAAGTATATTATCATCCCTAGTTATTCTCAAGGCCCTTATGTAATCTTTCTCCGTCAGAAAAACAAGAGGATCCTTAAGTCTATACCATCCACCTTTAGATGTAGTAAGGATACCCTTATTGACCAGCTTTTTAAGCTGCTTTTCAATTACTGGCTCTGGCAGATCTGAATACTCTTTTAATTTAGCGATCGTGAATCTTCTTTCGTCAATGAAGTGCTCAACGATCACATCTATAACCTTCTCAAGGTTGCTGCCAACACTAGCAATCTTCCATCCTATAATCACAAATACTGCAAACATGATAATAATAATCGGAATTAAATACTCTACTAGCATATTATTAGTCCCCTTATTGCTGTTCTATTTTAAAAAATATATACGTTTCACCATTTAAAACGTTTCTCTTATGAAAGGAGTTACTTTCAAAATAATAATATTATAGACCAATATAGCAGTTAATATTGATTATCTAATTTTAAAAATATTTTCTAAAGTTTAAATATCTCTGACAGTATACATTTCTAAAAATTATTTGGGATGAGATGATATGGAGATAAAAGGGAGAGTTGCTATTGTAACTGGAGCTTCGAGAGGTATAGGTCGTGCTATAGCCCTAGCCCTTGGCAGAGAAGGAGCAAAGGTGACTGTTAACTATTTAAAAAGCGAAGACAAGGCAAAGGAAGTAGTTAGAACAATAAAAGAGGAATATGGAAGCGATGCTATTGCGATAAAAGCTGATGTTGCTAAATGGGATGAAGTTCAAAAGATGGTTGAGGAGACTGTAAAACGTTGGGGAACTGTCGATATTTTGGTAAATAATGCTGGTATCTTTGCGAGTCATCCAATATTAGAGCTACCAGTTGAGGAATGGGATAGAGTGATTGCTGTTAATTTAAGTGGACCATTTTATTGTGCAAAGGCCGTTGCAAAATATATGATCGAAAAAGGAGAAGGACGGATAATTAATATATCATCAATAGGTGGAATTTTTGGTTTTCCGAACGAGCCACATTACTCGGCATCAAAAGCTGGATTAATAGGGCTTACAAAAGCTTTGGCAAGAGAGTTAACGCCAAAGGGAATTCTTGTAGCGGCAATTGCACCAGGAAACACTGAAACCGAAATGGTCTTAAATGCTCCATCAGACTTAAAGAAACGATTACTAATGCCTCCGATAGGTCGATTTGCTAAGCCAGAAGAGATAGCTGACATCGTAATATTCCTGATAAAACATAATTTCATAAGCGGAGAAACCATAGCGGTGACTGGTGGTTTAACCACTGGTTTTTAATAACTAATCAGCAAGATAATTAAAGTATTACTATATTATTTAAAAAATAACCTATACTATAAAAATAACCTTTTTACTTTTAATTCTTTATTTCTAAATTATTTCTCCTTCATCTTTGTAAGCATCTCATAAAATTTTAAATGAATAAAAAGTTGACAAAAAAGCTATTTTCAAGAATTAAAAATTTTAAGACATTATCGAAAAAAATTAGATAATATTTCAACATAAGATATCACGAGAAGATGTATTTTTTATGATTTTTTATATTGAAGTCTCAAAAAATTGAGACAAAATTACTGATAAGCTCATCAATATACATTTTACATATTTTTTTCATCTCAAAATATTGACTAATACACTTTCAACCCTTAAATTTAAATATAAGTTTGCACAATTATTATCATAAATAAGGTACTAAGGGGATTATCATGCCAAAGGGTGTAAAAAAGAGAAAGTCAGCATATATTTATGTGAGTGAATTAAAGAAATACGCCAAAAAGAAGGGTGTAAAGGTTTCTCAGAAATTCATTGATTCACTCAACGAAAGCGTGGTTAAAATCTTAGACATGTCAGTCGACAAATGTCGTAAGATGAAGAATAAGACACTCCTGCCAAAGCACTTACCCGAGGCTGCCAAGTTCGACGAACTAGTCAAAGCCTTTGAAGAGTTCAACAAGACAGTTACCAAGGTCTTAAAGAAATAAATGTTGTGAAGCTATTTCTTAATTCTTTTTATTTTTTATTTCTTTTCTGCTGGATTTTTTATGAAAACAACATTATTTATTAGTCTTAGTTAATTTTTAATATTAAGAAAATAGGTTTTTATTTTGCCAATAATAAGTTTTAACCATCTGGAGGAATCTATATTATGAATTCTCGAATGATTCCGGAAGTGCAGAAATTTTTAGAGACTGATGGAAATACAATTTTACTCATAAGAGGTGAGGCAGGGACTGGAAAAACAATATTTTCTCTGGAATTGGTAAACTTTTACGCTAGGATGGTGCCTGCGTTTTACTTCACTTCTAGGGTTGATGTGCCTTCTCTTTTTGGTCAATTTCCATGGATAAGAGAGAACATTGGTGAGGATCTGATATTCGATATCACTAGATCTTCTGCGAGGCGTATTAAAAAACATAAGTTGGAATTTAGTTTTAGTACAATTCAAGAGTTTCTACAAAATATATATCTACTACTCGAAGAGGTAGGTATGGAAAAGAAAAAGGTAGTGGTAATTGATAGTATTGATGCCCTTTCAGAGCTTTTTGATTTACCGATGAATAAAATTATAACCGGGCTTCAAGATGTTGCGATAAATGCAAATACGAAATTTATTGTCATCTCTGAAACTGTTGGAGCGAAAGATATCGAATATCTTTCCGATGGGGTAATTACATTAACCAAAGAATATCACGATAATAGAATCTTAAGATCTCTTATTATAGATAAACTTAGAGGCGTTGAGGTAAAATCAAGTATATACTTCTTTACTCTAAAAGATGGACGAATTATGTTTCTCGAGAATTATCCCATATTTATCAGTGCTATTGATGTTAAGGCGAAACATCCAATAATCAACGATCGAGAGGAATCAAGGTTCTTTGAGAGAAATGCTTTTAGCACTGGGAATAGCGATTTTGATAAAATTATTAAAGGATATCAAAAAGGCAGTTTTGTTGTATTCCAAGTGGATAAGACTGTCATATGGTCAAATATTTTGGATATAGTTTCCCATACCGTAGAGAACTTCTTACTGCAAAATAGAGGTGTTATCATAGTTCCAACGTCAGGTTTCAGCCCTATTTACTTTAGAAATATGTTCTCCAGGCTTGTAGGTCCTGAAGTGTTTGAAGAAAATTGTATCGTTTTCATGCCCGGATTGCACGAGTCGACCGAGTATAAATGGCTTAAATCTGTTTCTCCAACACCAGAGGACGTTTATAATGGAATAATGGATACATATAGTGACTTTACAAAAAGATTCAAAGAGGTGTTAGTTCTCCTCGGGATGGACTTCTTTGAAACATATTTTGGGTCTCAACAAACAGAGAGAATCGTTATGAAAATAATCTCAATTGTGAAAATAGACCAGAATCTTGCAATAGGCCTTGTTAATAATGATTCTCCAATAACCACTAAACTTGTAAGGATGAGTGACTACATTTTTAATGTCTTTTCGAGAAGTGGGAAACTCTTTATGTACGGCGTTTTACCAGCAACAAATATTCTCAATATAAACTTAGATGTATCCGGCCCCCATCCAATTACTCGATATATAGAGATACTGTGAATATTTTGGTATTAACTGGGGTTAGTGTACTCGTAGGGAATACATTATATTTTAATTAATTAATAACTATTTATGCTTGGTGGTTTTATGTCTCTTACAGAATTTTTAGTAAAAACCAAGGAGAATATAGTAAAGCAACCAGAATTTGTTACGGGTACTCTTTTGATGGCAGACCGAGATATTCAATCAAAAGTGATTCCCTTACTTGAACGTAGAACTTTTGAAAAGATATTTCTTGTTGGGTGTGGTGATAGCTACTTTGCAGGGCAGGGGATTCAATTTGTTTTCAACAAGTATGCAAAGCTCCCGACGTTTGCAGAAAACGCATTTGAGTTTAAAGAATATGAGAATATAGTTGATAATGAATCCTTAGTAATTGGCATTTCAGCGGGAGGTAGAACATCTGCTACAATATACGCACTAAAAAAAGCTAAAGAAAAAGGTGCAAAAACAGTAAGCATTACCAATTTTCAAGAATCCCCAATAACAAAAGTTTCCGATGCTACTATAATAACTAGAGTTCCTGAACCAGTTGGCCCACCAACATCTACCACAACAACAGCACTTGCTGCTGGCTATTTACTTGCCATTAACATAGGATACTCATATGGAATTATCGATGATGACAAATTCACATGTTTGAGAAACACCCTAATGTCCCTTCCAATGAAAATGAAGTGGATAATGAGTGATAAAAATAAAGAAACAAATATGACAGCGAGTAAGGCCTTTAGTAAAAGTAACGATGCCTACATAATTGGTGGGGGACCAGCATTCATCACTGCTGAACTTATAAATGCATTGATGAAGGAGATAGTTCTTATTCATAGCGAAGCCATTGAGATTGAGGAATTCTGCCACTATGGTTTAATACCTGTTGAAAAAGATACGCCCATAATTTTGTTTGCAAGAAGTGGCAATAGCTATAACAGAGCTAAAGAGGTATCGCAGGTACTTAAAAATATAGGAGCTAGAATATACGTTGTTACAGATAAGTACGAAGAGTTTAGAGAGCTTGCAGATTACATAATTATAGCACCAGAAGGTATACCAGAAGAATTCTCACCTGTTATTGATATCATTCCGACTCAATTTCTCTCATTACATTGGTCGATTGATAGGGGATTGAAATTAAAAGGGTTCCGCTATGGAGATATGATATCGAAGCTAATAGGCTATTTGGAATGAGGATTCAGAATTTTCTATTCGTATAGTATTAAAGTCTTAGTATATATAAAAAAGCAAAAAACAGTTAGCGATTTAAAAAATAAGTATTAACTTTTTTAAATTAGAATCAATATTTTTTTATTTGTTGGTGAGGTCTTTGTTTTTCAAGAAAAAAGTGAGAAAGGACATCGATAAGATTATTGGGGCGATTGAAAGCAAGAATCCTTCCGATGAATTAGAGGCCTCTTGGATAGTTTTAGATCTCATTAGAACCGAGAGATATAAGGAAGTTAAAAAGGAAGTCTTGTTTAAAGTCTTATCAAGAAGTTTATATGAAAGCAGCACTAAGGATTTAAAGAGAATAGTGATGTTTGCGATTTCAGAATTATTTGCTAACGATTATTTCTCATTCGATCAAATATCTAATATTGCATTTCGAGCCTTTAGTGATGAGGACCCATATATTCGTCGTTCCTCAATGAAAATATTTCTTGAGGCAGTACAAAAACTGGCACTTCCAGTTTCCAAGATGAAAATTATTTTAGATAGGGCCTTACGTGATAATGATGCTATCGTAAGGAAAACCGCAATTGATTTGATAGATTTTGTTATTTCTAATCCAGTTTATAGCTATTCTGATATACTAGAGTTGATAAAATGGAGTGTTTATGCGGACACAAAAATGTACGATGCTGCCCTCTCTTATGCTAAAGCCTTATTAGAACAATATATGGAGAACCCGGATGTCGTTCGCGAGGCTATTTTAGATTTACTTGATGACAAAAATAGTGATGTCATAAAGATAGGAGAGGGGCTTCTTAATAGCTTAATTAAAACTGGCTATTTCAAAAGTCCATCTGATATTCTGCCATATTTAACTAAATCGTCGAGTATAAACTTTCTGCTTTTTAGGGATTTGGTTGATTTATTAATTTCATTTGAAGATTTCAGTAAGGGGGACTTGTTGGATTTTGCTTATGAGTTAATAAATGACTCTGAAATTGAAAAAGTTAAGTCGGGTCTAATACTACTCTCAAATATTACAATGTTTGATTGGGTTCCCTCAGATTTGCTTGAGTTTTCAATCAATAAAGGACTTGAAGTGGCTGATACCAGAATTGAGACATTAAGATTAGTTGAGTCTTGCTTTTACAGCAAAAAAATCAAGAGAAGTGTGCTTTTTGAGAAGACCATAAGTTTACTTTCTTACTCTGATGAAAGTCTAAGGGAAGCAGTCATATATACGCTCACAAATATGGGGAAGACCGAACCTAAATATGCTCAACATATAATTGAAACTGTCTATGAGTTATATAAAGAGGAAAAAATATCGAAATACCTTATGCTGCATACCCTTTTTGAATTAAGCTTGCAAGCCCCCCTCTTTGATGAGAAAATTGTAATAAAGATAATTAAAGATCTTCTCAACGAAGAGTATGAGCCATATAGACGTGATGAGGTTGCTTCTAATATAGCGCTAATTGCCTGTCGGTTATCCGCAAAACCAGGATTTAATACAGAAACCATATATGACTTATTCGAAGGCGAAAAATTCACTGACAAGGAGTATGAATATACTGTTTTCAAAATTAATGTCTTGATTGAAATTGCAAGTTGTCTTATTGAGAGTGGCGTTTTCACACAACGTGATTTAGATAAACTTCTAAATGTTCTTCCAGAGAATGTAGTTGTTTCAGTTCTTCTTCCCCTTCTTGTAGAAAAAAGCGAAAAAGACGCAACTACTACAGAGAAATATATCTCCCTATTAAATAACGTAATTTTTGGAAGCAAAGATGAACGAGCAAGAGAAAAAGCAGTAGATACTTTAATTAGAATGTATGAGAAAGAACTCGTAGATAAAAATAGAATGTTCTCCATAATATATTCTCTCATGGCTCAACAAAACTCTAAAGAGGTACCACGTCTCGGTTTACTCTTGCTTGAGAACATAATAGACAAAAATATGAAAAACATTCTATACTCCTTTGAAATAAAGACACTCATAGAGCTTGGCTTTAACAATGACTTCGTAGAGATAAAGAATCTAACAGAATACGTGTATAAGAAGTTCTTAGACTCCGAATTACTTCCTTTTGAAAAGAAAGTGAAAATAATAAATGACTGGATAATTGGTCGTTATACAATCTCAGTAAAGCGGGGTGTTGCAAGGATGTTAAAGCAAATATCTGCATACTCTCTCTATCATCTGATAATTAACGGCCACGCTTTTCCTATGGACGACTTAAAGGAATACATACAACTACTGGATAGTGAAAGGGATGCCTATATAAACTCGATGATTAAAAAGATCAAAGAGCTTCTCACATAACGAATACCCCAAAATCTTTATTTATTTAACGTAAATTTTATCTTGGTTATAATAGCGAGTTGTGGGATATGTCATTTAAGAGCCCACTAAAAAATCTAATTGAGATGATAGAAAACTTTTGCAGAACGCATCCTCAATTAAAGCCGTACTTGATATTCCAAAGTATCTACGAAATAGGAAGCAAAAGTCGTATTGGTCGATATTCTCTCTCCAAAGAGATAGGTCTCAGTGAAAGCACTGCTAGAACCTTACTTAAATTCTTAAAGCGAGAAGGATTAATAATTTCGATTCCTAAGAGTGGGCATCGTCTGAGTAATGTTGGGCTCGAGATTTTTGAGCATCTTAAGAAATATATTGGTAGCGTTAAGGAAATTGAAGAACTTGAAGAATTCAGACCTGCAAAATATGCAATTGGAATTTTAATAAGGGGAGCATCTAAGTATATAAAAAAGGGATTAGAAGAGCGAGATGATGCTGTTAGAGCTGGAGCTAAAGGAGCTACAATTATTGTGTATGAGAGAAACACATTCTCAGTACCATCTGTTTATCCTGAGTTGGTGGGGGAAGAAAAAAATATTTTAATAAAAATTTTTTCACCAAGCGATGGTGACGTAATAGCTATTGTTTTTGCAGACAATCGATCCTCTGTGAAACAAGCTGCGTTTGCTGTAGCCTATTATTTGCTGAAAAGAAAACTCGGAGTTAAATAGATAAAAAATAGACAAAAAATTCAAATATATAACTAGGATAACTTATCCTAGTGATATGTAATGTTCAGACTGCTTTCGAAAACGAGGTCCATAGAAGTTGCGGCAATTTCTGTCTTCACAGCTTTATCTATTGGTGGTGCTTACGCATTAGCTGTCATCCCAAATGTTGAATTGATGAGTTTATTTGTCTTCACAGCCGGATTCTTATTTGGAGTACACGTAGGAGCTGTCGTTGGTTTATTCTCCATGCTAATATATACGATTTGGAACCCTTGGGGTTCTCCTATCATTGTAATTTCCATTGCTCAAATAATAGGCATGGTGACATTTGGAGTTGCAGGTGGAATTTATGGGAGGCGATGGAACGATAAACACGATATAACATTCCTTAATATGCTGGAAATTGGAATTACAGCTGGATTTCTAACCCTCTTTTATGATTGTATCACAAATATAGCTTATGCTGCAGCTTTTGGCCTATTAGATGCGCTAATTATAGTTTTTATTATGGGATCCATTTTTATGATTGTTCACACGATTTCCAACATAGCATTCTTTACAATTTTTATAGGACCGTTGGTGCGAATTGCAGATAATTTTGAAGAGTATTTGAGAAAGAGCGGTGACAAAGCTTTAGGTGATAGTTATGAAAATCGAAAATCTTAGAATATTATTAGCTGGGTTATTGCTGATTGTTATCATTTCAACATTAGCTTTTGTTTACTTGACATATAAACCATATCCATATACTAATGGGAATATAGAGCAAAAACCAAATAGCGAAATCAAGCCAGCCTATAATTTAACTTTGATAATTGACTATGGTAACGGAACAATTGAGGTTCACTACAATCTGAATCTTACAAATGTGCCTAATATAACAGCATTTCATATTCTATTCTTGGTAGCCACTGTAAATTATACCTGGTACGGAGATGATGTCTTTGTTGATGCAATAAATGGTGTATGGAATAATGAGAATGACAATAACAGATGGTGGCAATATTGGGTTGATGACGAATTGCCGATGATTGCTGCAAACCATTACTACCTCAAGAATAATAGTGTAGTGGCGTGGAGATACTGGACACCACAAGTATAGATGATAATTTGTTGCAAGTCTTTTATAATTCTAGTAAGGAGTTTTCTTTATTAGCAGATATTAATTGCCTAAGGAGGCAATTTCTTTAATTTTTTGTAGATAGATTTTTATTTTAAAACTAGGATAATTTATCCTAGTTTGAGGTGAAAAATATGAAATGTCCCAAAAAAGTATCCGCGATTATAATCATGTTGATAACTTTAAGTTTGCTCACTCAACCTGTAGCTGTATTTGGCAATAATATAGAATGGGGCGTAAAAGAAGGTGATACGATCACATGGACTGTTGTCATAGCTCCGAATACTACATTTTGGTGGTGGGACCCAGTTACTGGTCTCGTAAAGGTTAAGGTGAACGAAGGGGACATAATGGAGTATAACATTACAAAAATAGACGATGATACACTATACGGTGATTTTAAGATAGGGAATCTAACAGTAGCGAATGTAACAACAGATACTATTGGCATGAATCTCGTCTTTGGATTATGGCCATTTATCACAGGTCCTGTTGTTAAACCAGATTGGCAGAATATAACATCTAAGGCTGAGGACTGTAATGTTAAGACAATAGAAGAAAGTAACTTTGAATGGTATCTTGGGCTACCAAGAAATGTGATAACATTTGCGAATGAGACAGATAGCGGAGCATTTAGGCTTGTGTATGAGAAAAGTACAGGAGTTATGCTTTATGGCTATGGAAGATTTGGAAAATATGAATTGGGTGTGGAGATCAAGTCAACAACAGTATCTCTTGGTATTAGCGAAATCCTCTATATTGTCGTTGGTGTCCCAATAATTGTAATAATAGCTATAGTTATAGCAAGTATGTTTATTAAGAAAAAAGAATAACTCCTCTATTTTTTCTTAAAATAAGAAGAAGCGCAGGAGTTTTTTTATCATGTGAGAATACAGGACCAAAACTTTCTTTTTTTATAAAAGTAAACCCCACTTTTTCTAAAATTCCCATAAACTCTTCAAAATTTAGTCCAACTTGGGGTTCATAAAAGAGTATTCTTCCGTTTGGCTTTAAAACACGCCAATTTTCTCTTAAAAGCACTTCCCATGATTTTCTATCAATATCATGAAACGCCCATACATATGTAACATAATCAAAATACCCATCTGGAAATGGTAGTTTCTTAGATGACCTAATAGAAACAAGTTTAAATCTATCACCCAGCTTATAAAGCTCTTTAAATTTCAAACCAACATTAATTCTCTGCTCATCAATGTCTACACCTATATAGGTACATTTCTTCTTATTTACTAATATAACTCCCAGATAGCCATAGCCGCATCCTATATCAAGTACTGTTGTCTTTTCCTTTATGTACTTACTAACGATAGCTTCACGTTCGCTTAGATAAATTATATGTGATTTAAAGTCATCTATATTACCGCCAAATCTTAACATACCACTAATAATCGCTAGAGAGCCATATAGAAAGCCAAAATCACTTAAGAATTTATATAGCTCCTCATCAGTGTTAAAGATTTTCTTTGCAAGATTTATAAAATCTAAAGTTTTCTTCCTTAAGAAATTTGCCTCGCCCATTCTTAAACCTCGTATAGTTGTAACTTTATGGGAAGTGGAATCTTCATAATTATTTAGGAGATATACTTCTTCATTACTATTATACAATACTCTCTCTCATAATTATAGTTTCCGATAGTGCTAATTTTGAGAAAATATAATAACATAACATAATAAATTCTAAATTGCACATTAGAGAGATAAAAAAGAAACAGGATGTGCTTTCAGAGTTCATAGATTTTTACTTTTCCCTGCTCATTGAAAACTTCGAACTCTTTATTGTCTATAACTATGTACGCTTTTACTTTTGCGTTTGTCAATATCTTAGACTTTACTATATCGGCAAAGAGTTCAAAAGCAGCACCAATAGTCCTAATATCCTCATCATAAAATTTAGTAACATCTTCTATTTTTATCTTCTCAGTATAAAATTCTCTATAAAGAGAGGAAAGAAAGGTTCTCATCTTTGTCACCTGTTAGTTATTTACCCATCAATAGGAACTGGTATATCACCATTAGGTGGATCAGCAATGATTATTTGAAGGCCAAAATGCATGAGAATGGCATATAGTAGTAATAAACTCAATACCACAGCAAATTTGTGTTTTGCTATCCAACTTAAGATTTTCCAAATCATACTTAGTCACCACTAGATATATATGGAGAAATCTTTTTTATTGCAAGAAAGATAAGCCTCAAGAGAGCTAATTTTTGATAATTAAAGAATAAGAAGGAGTATCCACGAGAATAAAATGCTTTTAATGAACATTTTTCAGAAATAAAAAAAGAGAGATTTTTGAATGATAAAATTTATATCCAATGATAGGAATATTTCTCCTAAAATGAAAGAGGGAGGAAAAATATCTCTTAGGGATTTATTAACTCCACCGATTAAAGATAAAGAGGTTATTGAATGGTACAAATTAATAGAGATTTATTTTAAAATCCTTAGTGGTGAGTCTGTGGAATATCCGAAGTTTAAATATGTTACTGTTAATCCAAAATATATTTTAAAAACAAAAGAGCAAGAGGAAAAGATAATACATAGATTAAGGCTAATAAAGAGGTATCGCCTCACAGATCCAATTGTGATAACAAAAATAATAAAATCCGCTTTTGATACTCCAAAGTATAAGTTAGACAGTGATGAACTCAAATTTTTAAAAACTTTATTAGGCAATCCTAATGATAAAATCAACAAAATTGCGAAAAAGGCGAAGATACCAGTTAGTACTGCATATAGAATATATAAAAAGATGAAAAACGTAATTCTTCTGCGGAGATTTGGATATCCCGATCTATCTAGATTTAGACTTAAGCATTTCGTAGTAGTTTTCAAGTTCTATGAGGATAAAATGAATCTTCTGAGACGAAAAATGCCACTAAATCCCTTTCTTTTCACTTTTAATGTAGATGCTATTAATGTCTATGATGGTAAGGCTTTTGGATGGGCTTCATTTAGAATACCTGATTCTAAAAAGGTATTGAGGGAGTTTAATGATTGGCTTGTCTCTTTCAAAACGGAGCTTGGTGTGTTCCCGGACGAGGAGAGCTGGGAGGTTATTGAAGCAAAACGGTTTATTTTTTCAGCCAATATCGATTTTTATGACGGAGAAAAATGGGTGTTTGATGAGACTCTTATGAGTGTGGGTCTCTTAAAATTTGTAGAAAAATTTGACATTTATATAAATAAACCAATAATAAATATTGAATTCAACAGTAAACCGATAAGATTTGATAAAATAGATTTAATTCTTCTTGAGTTGCTTCAGAAAGACTATTTCTATAAGTTGTCTTCTGCATGTAATATCTTAGAAAAAGAAGGCTATATAAGAAGCGAAAAAAACATATCTAGGCGTTTTGAAAGGCTGAGAAACTATGTTAAGCCAGGTGTTGTTTTTGCAGGACTTAATCTAGCGGACTCACTAAACCTCTTCATATCAACATCAGACAAAGGAACACGTGATCTTATTCATAAATTCTTGCTATACTTGCCTATTGTATATATAGTTGAGTCTAATAGCGATATGATTATCTACATTCAGCTACCGAAAGGCACGGCCATAAAATTTCTCTACCAATTTAATGAACTGAAAAACATGGTTAATGAGTTTTTAGGCATTGTTGTCGCATATAGTCATGGCGCAAAGATAAGAGTTAAGCTTCACGAGTTTTGGGATGAGAAAAAGCAAAGATGGATAATACCTGATGGAATAATGCACGGAATGTATTAATATGTTAGAAAAGTTCAAAAACACATTGACATATTAAATATTGATCTCTATTGAGCCAACTCCATGGGGGTATACCTTGTGGTATTGCTTCCATGGAGAATGGTTAAAACTTGGGAGTGCTTAATGTGTGGTGTTTGCTGTGAGAAATTTGTTGTTCCTTTAACCCAAGAAGAAGTAATAAGGCTTACTATGAAATATGGTCCTTTTGTTGTTTATAAAGGTAGCAGAAGACCTACACTTATGAGAATAAATGGACGATGTGTTTTCTTAAAGAATGGAAAATGTTCAATTCAAGAAGATAAACCAAAGGCTTGTAAATTATGGCCTTTCCATGTTTATGACAAACCATTAAGAATAGAAGATAGGAATCTTGCAGATTATGAGTTTCTTGGTGAGACCTACTATATATACTTGGACTCAGATTGCTATGGAATAAACCAAGGTAGTACCCCAGTAGAAAGCATACTGCCGGAGGTTATGAGCATAAAATTAGGACTATTAAAGGACCAAATATTAACTACTGGAAGACAAAAAATAAGAGTATTGCCTTAAGAGCAAATATTTGAGATTTATTATTCGTATTCTTCTTCAATTAGTCTTGTCGCCTCGACCATGACCTTCAATTTGTTAAATGCAACGTCTCTTGTAAGTAGCCTCAATCCACAATCTGGATGAACTATTATGTTTTCAATACCAACTATATCAACGGCTTTCTTAATGACATTGTAGGAGAAATCTACACTTTCAATTGTTGGGTCATTTGATTTTACACATCCGACACCTAATTTCTTTCCGTGCTCTTCAAGTTTTTTCCTTGTTATAACGCTAAAGTTTTCAGGAGAAGCTGCAAATTCGTGGCTCAATATATCTATTCCTTCGAACTCTAAAAGTTTGTCAAAGATTCTTACGATTTTCCCACAAACATGAAGAGCCGTTGGCAACTTTATATCCTCGGTTATTATCTTAATAGCTTTTTTACCCATATCCAAAGGAGCTCCGATGGAGTACATTGGTTCATCTATTTGAAGAGCATCAACTCCCGCTTTTTGCAATTTCATTGCTTCCTCTTTCAGCGCATAGGCAACATCCTCGTATAATTTTTCATCTCGAAATCCATTATATGGTGAACTTTTGTCCATTTTTGAAGAAAAAACTAAAGTGATTGGGCCCGTTACGATACCCTTAATTTTCACTTTGTCTCCAACTAAACTTTTCACATAGTGAAAATCTCTTATCAACGTATCATCATTCGTAGGTTCAATTTTTCCCACTATGTAAGTTTCTTTCTCTCTAACCTCAAATCCAGGAATTCTACCAGAAAAATAAGTTACCATATCGGTTCTTACTTGTCCGTCAGAGATAAGTTGAACTCCCGCCTTTATTTGATCTTCCACAGCAATTTTAATAGCACTTCTAATTTCATCCTCTGTTGGATTTTTCCACATGGGGGGATAACTACCTATAACAGTGGTAATTATTTTCATACAAGCATGCCTCCTATTCTTGAGCCGCTTTATTTTTCTCTTTATTTTCCCTCAATTTTCTTATATCTCCTCTTTTGTCATCATACAAAATCCTCCTTACTTCATTTTTAAGCTTTGGTATCTTGTTTTTAACCACATCCCAAACAATAGTTTAATCAACTCCGAAGTATTTATGTATAAGTTTGTCCCTCATGCCCGCTATTTTCTTCCATTCCACCTCTGGATATTTTTCCTTTACATCTTGAGGAATATTTTTGACAGCCTCACCAATAATTTCAAGACTTCTTATAAATGCCCTTTTCAGATTTTCATCTTTCATAAACTCATCAAACTCAAGGTTTTTTGATACTTTTTCAAGATATTCGCACTCTTCAAGTATATGCATGAGATAGACTTTATAATCTTGCATAAATTACCTCCCTTTCAACATAAGGCCTTATATACGGGCTAATGCCCTCTGGAGTAAGTAAATCAACCTTTTTCCCAAAGAGCTCTTCAAGAAAAAAAGCAAGCTCCATGAAATTATCAAATGTCTTCCTTCCTTCCTCAAATTCAACAATAAAGTCAATATCACTTTTCTCTTTTGCCTCTCCCCTCACATAGGAGCCAAATATCCCTATCCTTTTAACTCCAAATTTCTTTATCTTCTCTTTGTTTTCTCCCAATTTTCTTAATATCTCCTCTTTTGTCATCGTCATTTTTCCACTCTCCAAAGCCATTTTCCAATATTGAAATATCAAGCTTTCCAAACCACGCAATCACATTTCCTATTTATATTTTTTAAGGTAATAGTATTCATTTCACTTAATATGAGTTTCATAAGTTTTTATTCGCATAACCTTTCAAATAAGAGTTAAAAGCGAAATTTTATAAAATTACATTTCCATACAAATCTTTATGACTCGGATATTAAAAGCTTATGTTGCAACAACGCCATGAGCCGAGATAAGCTCATTAAAGAAATAAAGTTAGTTTAAACATAGTTAATAGATTACACAGGACTTTGAAGGGCTTCTAATAAGTTTCAGTAAGTTCTCACTTGATTTTTTATTTTACTGACAATAAGTTAATAGAATCTTTTCGAAGAAACATTTTTGAACTTGAATATATGTAATAGATAATAGTGAATGAGGTATATGTATGTTATTATGACTTCCAGTGTCTCAGCAGGTGATCATTATGGTTAAAGTTGTTTATGTTGATTTTTGGAAGACTAGCTTGCATGGCGAGGAAATTGGGTTGAAGCAGAAAGAGCAATGGATGGCAAAGTCAAGGCTATTTACAAGAGATATGGATATCTATGGGAAAATAAAGCGTGATGGTGAGGATTATGGAATCATTGCTTTCCGGACAAAAGCGCTAGAAAAAGATAATAGACTCATAATAAGAGCATTTACAAATAAAGGCGTATGGATTGGGAGTCTCGAGGAGCTTCTAGCTAGGGAAATTAGGAATACTGCTCTCTGGGAGACTCCCTCTATTTCATATGCTATAATACAACCCAAATATGATTACGTTACAATAATTGACAAGTTATTAAAAAGAGGGCTCTTCCAGAAAGAATATTATGTTTTTGATCTATTTTCTGAAAAGAGAGAGCTCGAGACATATACAATCGAGAGTGCACGGATGTCATTAGGTAGTGATTTTACAGTTGTCCGTGAAAATGATGAGAAGAAAGTTGCAAGAATAGATTCAAAGGTTTTGGATATCGGTGGTGCGGTTGAAATAGAACTCTACGACAAAGAGGTTCAAGAGAATGATGCATTTATATCTGTTTTAACGCTGTTTGCTGCAGCGTTAAGATTCATAGATGATCAAAAGAAGAAGATAGAGAGTATTGTTAAGGATATTAAGAGTAAGAAACTAAAACCTAAGCTTCCTAAAGAAGAATTGGCGTTGTATGAAAATCCAAGAAGGATTAAATACTGAAGTCTATAGATAAATTGATAATAAGTCTTATAGCGAGCACGTTATCAACAAAATGAGACCTCGTAAGATAATTTTCTATTTTTCTTTTTTGTGTCTTGGATCTTGTGCTACAGTAGAAAATAAAAATGTGCATGTGCGTTATACTGACGCCTATATGGAAAAATATCTACAGATGATGGTCTTTAAATCGGAAAATATAAATATGATTACGAGAAATGAGTTATCAAGATCAATAAGTCCTTCTTTTAAAAAGAGATTTGTAGGTGAATGATGTGGGGAACTCCCAAGGAAATAGAGAATTGGTATTAGAAAATGATGGTTACTACTTTGAGCTAAAGCCGTCAAGGAATAATCGTGTCAAATTGAAATTTGGATCAGAGAGAAAAACAAAGAAAGTTGAACTTGATGTTGACAGTCTTAGAAAAATTATAAAGCTGATATCTATAAGTAAGGGTACCAATAGAAGCTTTTCTTTTGTTGCTGGCAATTCTTTAAGAGTTACAATAAAGCCCGACGGTGTTATAATTTCAGATTTACAGGGTAAAGTATCGGTGTTTCTAAGATATTCTGATGTTGAAAACATTGAGGAGTACTTCAAACTAAATTAAATACCTCTTTTTTATTTATATACAAAGCTAATTCTTACTTGTTAGACGATATTAGTTGTACAAGGATTGGTGGATTTCTAGAAAGGTATGTTATAGCTAAAAATAATATAATTCCTCCTACAATCATTTTCTTTCCGCCACGCGTATCATATCCAGTTGCCCAAAATATAAACCCCAATGCGATGCTAAATATGGATGCAAAGTTTCCTATCAGCATTGTAATATTCCAAAGTAATGCCAAATTCCGCTGAAGTTCCTCAAGAATCTCAATTATCATGACTAACACCAAATAAAAAACTCAGAACTTTATTTAAAATACGATATTATATTTTCCTCTTACAGAAAACGTACATAGTAGCCACTGTTACAACTACTACCATTATTATCAATAAAATCCATAAAATCAAAAATTCTATGAATAACATCCATTCCTCTGAGGTCCAAATAAGATGATTGCTATGAATAGAAGCACTAACAATAAAATGAACTTATATAAGATTTTCCTTCTATTGACTCTTCTCTCCTTTCTTTCTTCTTCCCTTTTTTCTTTTTTCGGAAAAGTAGGTATGCCACTCATATTGATCACTATATTGCGGTTATATACAGATAATAAACAAGTAGTAGTTAAAGATATATTTTGCTTTTTTACTAGAAGAGCCATTAACCTCAAAATGAAGCTAAGCATCATATTCTCTGTTCAATATATCGTATATCCTCCTCTGAAAGTCTCCACCCCATAGCACCTGCATTCTCCTCAATGTGCTCGATTCTAATGGCTTTAGGAATCGCTATAACCATATCTTTTGAGATCAACCAGTTTAACGCCACTTGAGCTGCCGTTTTACTATATTTTCTACCTATTTCAATTAGTGTTTTATCTGTAGAAACGCTACCTTTAGCAAGAGGCGTATAAGCCATAAGCGTAATTCCCTCTTTTTGGCAATATGGTAAGATATCTCTTTCAATGCTTCTATCGTATACATTATATTTAACTTGATTGACAACGATATCTTCCTTTGAGAGATAACTTCTTGCTTCCTCCATCAGCTCTACGCTAAAATTGCTTACTCCAATATATCTGACTAACCCATCACTAACAAGCTTCTCCATAGCTTTCATTGTCTCGCTCAGTGGAATCCTTGGATTTGGCCAATGAATCAAGTATAAGTCAATATAATTTGTTTTTAAACGCTTAAGACTTCTTTTTGCTGCTTTTAAAACATCATCATATCTCAAATTCGTCTCCCAAACTTTAGTGACTATAAATATTTTCTCTCGATTAAAAATCTTTATAGCCTCGCCTACGAGCTCCTCTGCATGTCCTCCTCCATATATCTCCGCTGTATCAACCAGCCACATACCCAAGCTTATTCCATGTCTTAAGGCCTTTATTGCCAAATCATCTTGAGAATGATCGGGAGTCATAGAGCCACCGATTTTCCACGTCCCTAATCCTATAGCAGGTACCTTACATCCAGTTCTATTTAATTCTTTAAGATCTTTATAGCTCAAGAGTTTCACCTTTAGCGTATTTCTGAATCAAAGATACATATAACTAAATTAATAACTTAAAGATTTAGGTATGCAAACGTTTTCTCTGATCCTAAAAAATATTTATTAGTCTATAGAGTTATATATAATTCATAATTCAATTATAATTAAAATTAGAGAGTGTATTTAAAAATGAATATCACTCTTAAAAATATTCTACTATATTCTACTAGTTGCTTTAATGCTGTTCTTGTTGCTATCATTAGTCTCAGTTAGTGAGAACATCAAAGCAGTGGAAGTTGGTGATACCTACATATATGATTATATCTATATGGCAGAAACATCATTTAATGATACAGAGCCAGTTACATCTAGTATGTCTGCTAGGATATTGATCAACGTAACTGCAATAAATGAAACATCAGGAATTATTAACTATACGGTTGTCTCAACTATGTTTCTCCCTTCCATAACAAAGGACTCCTTTAATATGTCAGAATCTTATACAAAGATAGTAGGTTATGGATATGACTATGATAATGATAACTACTATGACTCTATTTATGTAGATGTGCACTCTATAGGTTTTATATGTAAAAACATGACTAAGAACATTGAAGAGATGAATAAAACATTAGATGACTTCCTAGGTAATTATACATTGTTCACATTACTTGATAAAGATTTTAATCCTGACAATAGAACATTTATAGTAAAGCTAAAAGCACCAGTTGAGACAGACGTAGTTATAGATTCATCGCTTGAAAACTATCAAGGATTCGCATATATAACATTGAAAGTCATTTTAACAGAGGATTATATTATTGACACACAGCTTGTATACACTAAGATGGATTTAGTAAGTCCAACTCATGGAACTATGCAATATAAGAAAATTGAGCAAGTTCAATTATATAAGGAAGCCCCTCCGACAATATTTAGCATTGAAGACTTGGAGGAGCTACTTAAGGGAACATCACTTATAATACTAGGTGGCGTAGCTATAGTTTCACTAATTATTGGTGTACTAATCGGTAAGAAGCTATGAATATAATAGTTTTCCCTCATGTCTTTATTATTTGCAGTATATTCATAGGAGCTCGTTATATAAGTATTAAAGTAAAAAAATAACACTGTTATACAGCTTACAAAATGAATTACTTTTATCTTCCCTATCTTTTTATAATATATATTGAAATGAGGTATATGTAAATGCCCGCATATAAATATACAGGAGCATTAGGATTTTTATTATCGGCAGTCATGATATCTCTATGGTTTACCCTAGTTGGTACTATATATAATATTCTCATATACCCGATTAGTATCATATTAAGGACAGTGGCTTGGATTTCGGTTGCCAGAACTTTTAAGAAGGCCTTTTGCTATGCAACAGCATTTTTTGTATTGGTTCTTGGCGGTCTTTTCTTTTTCCTAATACTTGGTGGTCTTAGTGAAGGAGGGGCGAGTGGTTCTGAGGTTATAAGGTTAGCCATTATGATATGGGCAGCATATTCATTCTTCGAATTTTTAACCTATTTTATGTTAACGAAGTACACAAAAGTCTTCTTCCCAGCTATGATTAGCATTATTGGAATAGCAATTATACTTAATGGTGCTTTCACAATAACAGATGTTTTTGAAGAGTTGGCGTCCTACATAATTACTGGATGTGCATTCCTTCTAATATTCTCACTCTCGGCCATGATAAGTTTCTTAAAGTTAAAGCCACCCGAAGAAGCTTTCCTTCAGTTCGGATATCCTCCAGCTCCGCCAGCAGTTCCACCAACACTAGCTCAACCGACTCCTTCTCTCATGATTTGTCCCTCCTGTGGTGCGAGAATTCCAGTAGGATCTAAGTTTTGTCCTATTGCGGTGCACGACTTGCGACTACTTATTAATTTCTTCTTTTTATTTTGCTACAATGTTCGGTTATGTTTTAGGGACCGGTTGGTAACGATATAAGGAGCGAGGAGGTGGCGAATCATGTATTTGGCGCATCACCCATTCTCTGATGTTACCATAATTCAAAAAATTTTAATTCATCGCAGACATAATTATTTATGTACAAAGTTCAGCGGTAGTTGAAGTCTTTTGAAGGAAGAAAAATACAACTATTTAAAGGAGGAGATAGAGAACCTTAAAGCGTACGTTTTCCCACGGACTGTCGATAATCTTATACTCGTAGGATCTAGTAGGGTTTATAAGGCAAATGATTTTGTTGTTGAGTTTTTGGAGCCATTTTGGATTGTTAAGGATTTTGATGTGGCATTTGAACTTGTTAAGAAACATTTTAAGATGTCGGATGACGAAGTTATTAACACATTAAATATGCTCTTAGAAGATTTAATTCACTTGGCAAAGAACGAGTTACATTTGGTTAAGCATGCAAAAGTGGAGAATTTTAATATTACGACAGTATATTTGAAATATCCTGTGATGGCCGAAATTGCACTGACAGATAGATGCAATAATAGATGTAAATTTTGCTTTTGGGGTGTAGGTCAAATAAGAAAAGCTCGTGATGAACTTTCAACAGAGCAAGTAAAGACGCTAATTAGGAAGGTACGACTGCAGGCAAGAGTTGCTAGTTTACACTTTACTGGAGGTGAGCCCACACTCAGAGAAGACCTTCCAGAGTTGATATCCTATGCAAGGAGTCTAGGACTTAGAGCTATTCTTCTCACAAATGGGCGTCTTTTTTCTTCATTAGAGTATGCCAAGAGGATAGTTGAAGCTGGTATTAATGGTATTCAAATATCGTTGGAAGCTGATAATGCAAATTTGCATGATAAAATAGTAGGTGTGAAGGGAGCCTTTGAAGAAACAGTACAGGGTATTCAGAATCTATTATCACTACCAGGAGCATATAAAGAGTTTTGGGTACACACAAATACAACTATAAATCGTTGGAATGTGGAGAATGTTATTAATCTTCCATATTTCTTGAAAGAGATAGGCGTTAAAGCGTTTTCGATGAATATGGTAATTTGGAGCGGAAACGCAACAATATACAAGGAACTTGGTATTTCATACACGGAAATAGGTGACATTATAGTAGAAATCAAGCGAAGAGCCAAAGAGGTTGGATTAAAGTTTGATTGGTACTCCCCTACACCAGTTTGTCTATTCAATCCTGTAGTCGAAGGTTTTGGCATTAAAGGATGTGCTGCTGCAAATGGCTTGCTAAGTATTGATGCTCAAGGTTATGTTCTCCCGTGCTCATCATTTCCTCCAGAGTATAGGATAGGTAATTTACTTGAGCAAGAGTTTGAAGAGATTTGGTTTTCAGAAGCCGCTAAAAAATGGAGATACCGAAAGCATAAGTTCATACCAGATGTTTGTAAGACGTGTAGAGATTTTGATGTTTGTGGAGGAGCTTGTCCTCTTTACTGGATTAATAACCCGTTTAAGGAGAAAGATCTTAGGATGATGGAAATTTTAAGACCAGAAAAGAATATTGTTTCAATAAATAAATATGAGGAGGGAAAAGAAGAATATGAGGAAATCCCTTAAGCTGAAGATTTGTCTGTTCTCAATCCTAATTTTGCTATTACTTCTGCCGATTAATCCTTTGCCTAAAACATCCGCTATTACTAAAAGTGATTTACAAGTTGAATTAATTTCAGTGGACTCCATTGTTGTTGCCAAGGAGGACGGATACGCAGCAGTTTTCTATTACATAAACCTTGAAGTTGTTTCAGGAACACTACATTATATAAGCATGGAAGCAGCAGAAGGCATTAAAAACTGTTATGCAAATGCAACAGTCGATAGTGCAAACTATACAGACCACATAAGCCTTGAGCTAGAGGATGAAACGCTGCGCATAAATTTTGATGTCTCTGTTGATGCTCCTGCAGAAGTAAAATTATTTGTAAGATATGACTCTACAAAGAGGGTTGTTGGAGTAACTGATGATGGAGAAACCGCATATTTATTCTGGTATCCCGTTACTTTTCCAGATAGTGGTGCAAATTACACGGCTCAGATAGTCTTCTATAGTGTGCCACTAAATGATAATGATTTCAATCATACAACCCTTGGTGTCTATCAAAACGCTACCGACAGAATAGGATTTCAAGTTGGTCAAGCAACTCTCGATAATTGGGATAAATACACACCAATGGCATATTATTTGGGAGAAACACCATATTTCAGCGTCCGAGTTTTTAAAGCAAATGTACCTGCAGATGCCGAGATACCTGTCGAGTTTGCACTCAAGAGTGAGTATTTTGATATACCCGCTGGGACCAAACCTCTTGAGGAAAAAACATTTTTTGACAAATATGGTATACTAATATTCTTTAGCTTTGGATCTTTAATATTTGTGGCAATGGTAGCATATGCGTTATCATTTTCTATGAAAACATGGTTTCATAGACGAAAGCTAAGAAAGGAATTAGAAAAGAAAGGAATTAGAACAGCAGGAACAGATTCTATTGAATTTCTTGAGGCTTTACATAATGTGGTAAACTCAGAAGAATATAAAATGCTTCTAGCAGAAGGCGAGATAAGGCCCGAAGAGCTAAGAATAGATTACGACAGAGATAGTGTTTTAGAACCAGAAGATGTAACTATGTTCATTACTGATAAGCTACGAGAGCACTATATTAATAAACTTGTTCCAGAGTTCGTTAAGATTTCTGCGATAAATCCATTGGAAGCTAGAGAAATGCTTAAATACGCGAATCCATACGCCCTTGAATATCTATACAGAAACTTCGAAAGAGCAAGAACTATGCTTAAAGCTGGATTCATAAAAGTTGAGGAAATTTTACAGCATCCATCTCAGTTAGATAGATTTTGGAATGAATATTTGAGTACGATGAGATTCATTGATACAACACTTCCAGCAGAATACAGAAATCTAGATTTGTATACAATTAGAATGATGAAAGAGGCATATGAAAATGAAAATGTTCAGGAAATGATGAGAGCTGGACTGGTCTCTTGGGAAGATTTAAGGAAATATACATTGCCTCAGCTGCTGGAAAAATGGAGAACCTGGAAGAAGGAGATTCTTTCTGAGGAACTGAGAAAATATGGTATCAAGAACATTCCAAAAACTGCGAGTGTAAAGGACTTACAGCAAGCTCTAGAAAAAATAAAGATGCCAGAATATCAGTTTCTATTAGCTAATGGTATTCTACACTCAGACCATGTCTTCTATTATACTCCTGAAGAAATTGTATACATGTCTGACTATGCTAAGCGAACTGGTGTACGAGATGCACCTACGATAATCTTTGAGAAGGCAGTACATGAAGAGGAGGTTCCTCAGCTAGATCCAGTAGAGTATGCTATCTTCATTCAGGAAAAAGCATCAAAAATAGTTACTATGTTAGTTACCTCAGCAGTTAGAAAGAAGTACATAGAGATTTTAGGTTCAAGTGAGAAAGGATTTACAGTAAGGGTTCTCAGAAATAGGTGTGCTATCTGCAATAAGCCATTGCCTAAATTTAATTTCTACATGTGCCTTACATGCGAATCTACGGGTCATCTTCAACATCTAGTTGATGAAAATGGCTTCTGTAGAATATGTGGCGACAAAGCAAAAGTTATCGAAATTAAGCCAAAATATTATGAGAAACTATTAGTTGAATTAGCCGAGGATGGTTTTCTCTCAGTTGAAGATTTACAGCAAGTCCTAGATGTGATAGCAAAGCGAGTACAAAACATGGTTTGGAGAGCCGATTGGAATAAAATTAGGAAAAAACATGAGCAGTATATACGAAGACAGTGGTATCGTGTGTATCATAGCCCGTATCCATACTACTATTATTATCGCGGCTACTATTATAGAAATGGCGGTATGGACTGGCTATGGATGTGGCTTTGGCTAGATAAAGAATACCAGAAATTGTTTGATGGAATCAGGAATTTAATTCCTCAGCCAGGTAACTTTAAGCTTCCTGAACCACCTAGCTGGTTGCCAGATGAGTTTAAGAAACTACCTGAATTCGCTCATCACCAGATAACTGAAGCAATGGAGAAGTTCGTTATACCTAAATCAATAGAAGAATTAGCAAAGTCTCTGAAATTAAATATTGAAGAAATGGTCTCACAGCTTGAAAATGCTACAGATCTCATCTCAAAACAGCTAACTAATAATTTCGAAAACTTTTCAAAGAAAATTACTGAACTTATAAGTAGCTGTGTTACGCATGATGATTGCCACAGTGCGTGTCACTCAGCATGCGTATGGTCTGCATGTCATAGTGCATGCCACAGTGCTGGTGGATGGGGTTAAATGTTTTTCTCTTTTCTTCTTTAGCAGCTTCGATAAATGTGTGTTGCCTATTTACTATCTATATAGCAAATTTTAGCTGAAAACAAAATATTAATATTTGAGTAATTCAAATATTTGAGTGACTCAAATATTTGAGTGACTCAAATTATGACTTATGAAATTGATTGCTTAAAAGATGGAATTTTTTCAAAAAGCACACTCAAGCCCCTTAGATCAGTATTCAATTATGATCAAGAAAAGAAGAAGATACAACTGCTGGTTTCTGCTGGGGAGTGGTTTACAGTAAGTGGACTAAGAAGAACTGGAAAAACGACACTAGCAAGGTCAACAGTAGCGACTATAAATGACATCCAAACAATTTATGTTGACATGTGGGGTGCTGAGGAGCATCGTGAAATCGATATATTTCTTGAAAGATTAAGGTTAGGAATAAAACAACTAGCTGTTGCAAGCAAAATCAAAAGCATTTTGAGAAAAGTAGAAGGTATTACGTTTTTAGGCATTGTTAAGGTAGAGCTAAAATTAAAGGGTGAACTTACCATTACTGAAGCATTAGAATCCCTTGCAAAAAAGAAGAAAGTAGTGTTAATAATTGATGAGGCCCAAATCGCGTTAAGATCAAGGAGAGTGGCTGAATTTTTGGCATCTCTTCACGACAAATTGTCACCTAATCTTTCTGTAATAATGGCTGGTTCATTGATTTCGATGAAAAAGATAATATCTACAAACAAAGCAATGCCACTATATGGAAGAATAGGGGATGAGCTTATTTTAAATCCTCTAAATGTGGATTCAGCGAGAGAGTTTTTATTGAAGGGTTTTGAGGAATGTAATATATCCGTTACAGACGATATTATCGATATAGGAGTAAGTGTATTTGGCGGATTTGCTGGATGGCTGAATTGGTATGGCCGTCGTGTGGTATTAGAACTCTTACAAAATAGAAAAATCATACCATTTAAAATTGTTGAACTTGTTGAAAGTGAAGCTAGAGGGCAAATATACGATGAAATAGCTAGAACACTGAGAGATAGGAAAAATATTAGATTGTACCTTAAAATATTAAATAGAATCGCAAATAGTGAATTTATAACGGTATCTGAGGCAGCAAAACTTATAAACAGAGACGAATCAACAGCTGTTTTCTATCTCTCACAATTATCGGAAATAGGGCTAATAAAAAAAGAGGAGCGATACTACACAATCGCAGACCCCATGATTAAGAGAATTGCTCGAAACCCTGATTTTGAAAAAGAAGTGAAAATAAGGATATAATGCCACATATGCTTATTACAAATATACTACGTGATATAAATGGTAAATGAGATAAAAGTTAAATCAATTTTGAATAAGCACCAAAAAGAGAGATGAATGGTTTCTGGACGATTATTCCCTAAATCCGTACCAGTTGTGCGCTTTTAACTACATTTACTGTTATATTAGAGGAAGTAAATACGGGGAAAATATGGCTGAAACTCTATCTGTAAAAATAAATGCACCCGCATTATTTGAGAGACAATTACGTGCAAGGATGCGAAAGAAGGAATATGGATTCATAGCATTATCATCATCAACAGAAGCTTGGCAACAAATAGAGGAAAGATATCAAGTAACAAGAAAATGCTTAGAGATAATCTTAAGGTTTAAGTTCCCAGTTCATTGCGCAACAAAATCATCTCTTATTCTAAGAGACTTAGATCTTCTAAAAGAAATAGATAAAGAGGCTATTCTGCCACAAGATTTGAAAGATAAGTTGAATCACGGGGCTCTTATAACATTCTCGTTTTCAACTTTAGACGAGGAAATAGCAAAAATATTTGAGCCCGGAGCTCCTACTCCTAGTAAGAGGTTGGAAACTCTAAAGAAGGTTAAAGATGAAGGATTTTATGCTGGAATTGCTTTTATCCCAGTTCTACCTTTTATCTCAGACTCCTATGAACAACTTGATGAAATGATAAAAACAGCTAAGGATGTTAATGCTGATTATGTGTTTGTTGGGGCTCTTACCCTCTTCGGTATTGGCAAAAAGCTTTACTATAAGGTTATAGAGAAAAGATTTCCTGACCTAATTACCAAATATAGAAAGTTGTTTAGAATTTTCAGTTATCCTATTAAAGAATACCAAGCAAGACTTGAGTCGATCGCTAAGAAACTATGCGAAAAATATAACGTCAAATATCAGATTTTATAATATTTTCACCATTCATCTAATTATTAATTAACTCTGTAAATTTTTAGCTACTGTATAATCCGCCAGCGAGTATTTATATAAAAAGTACTACATTATCGTCCTTTTTATTCGTGCTCTTCTTCTATTTTCGGTGATTAGATAATGTTCGATGATGACTTCCCATGCGATGGTATACCAAAACCGGTTCCGACTCCCTGGTAATATACACTCTTTTTTTCTTTTTTGTAAATTCCTTGCTACGTGTTACTATTTTGAAACCCACTTACCAAGAAAATACCTTTCTGAAATGGAACAATAAGGTGACACGCGGCATGAAATAATTTATGAATAAGTCTAAATTTTTCTAATATAATAATATAAGAACGTACTTTTCGTAATTTCTCACACATTTTAGTACACATTCTTATCTCATAAGGGTTCAGTAAACTGCGCACGCTGGCATTCATTTGCAAATTAAAAGTTATTGATAAAATCAATATTGATAGACTTCTAGGGAGTTATCTATCCGTATCTTACACACAGCCTTGTTTAATGTTTATTCTGGTGCAAGTTTCTGTAATTTTATTATTAAATAATTATATTTCAACTTTCACTTTTTTGTTTTTATTTCAAATCAAGTATAAGTATGATTGATGATGGCCTGAGCTTATGTTTTCTCAGCAAGCATATAAGAAATAGATATCGTTCGAGACCATATTTTACCCACTCCAAATTTCGCCAGTTATTATTTCTTCTGAGCTCCATTCGATCTTTAGATATTTCGGAATATTTATTCTTTTGACTTGATAGATGACAGTAAAAGCGAATAGGACCATTCCTAATGTTAAAAAGATCACATTAATCACATAGTAAGTTAAGAAGTTGGATGTCATTAAAAAGCCAAATATGAAAGATGGCCTTATATTTACCAAGACAGATAGCTCAACAGCCGTTATTATTCCAGTTATGCTTCCTATGACAACTCCAAAAATGAAGATTGTCAGTAGTTCTGTAAATACGATTCCTGCAATTTGAGTCCTACTTTCTCCAATAGCTGAAAGTATTATAAGGTCTTTTGTTCGTTTCTTTTTCTGGATTTCTACTATTTCATAAAGTATGATTAGCACCATCATTGAGCTCATAACGCTTCCAGCTAATAAAACAGTGTTAACTCCTCTAATCTTCTCGTTACTCATCTTATCTGCTACTATACTTTCTGTGTCCCTAATATGACTATCTAACAGCTCTGGGTATTTTTCCTTAAGAAGGTTAATTTTGTTGCTTATTTCTGCAGATATAGAAATTTTGTCGGCATTTTTTGCAATTTTGAAAATAAATACGACACCAACTCTTCTGAATATATTTAAAACTGTAGTAACGTCGGTAATGATATACTCGATGACTGGGACTCTAATATATCCCTTGTAAAAACACCTAAATGTTACTGCTATAGAACCCTTACTTCCTTTTTCTATCTCTTCTGCAACCAGTGCAGGCAAGATAAGCGTCTGTGGAAATTCCTCATCAATACTGCCTATGATCCTTACAGAAATCATTCTTTCTTCCCAAGAGTTTACGTATGTTATGATATCTCCTTCGTTGATATTGATTTCCCTTTTAAAGCTTTCAGAGATAAGTCCAAAGCCTGTTTTATTACTTAATTCTTTAATTTTCTCTGCTAACGATGTATTTTCAATGCTATTTCCATCTGCAGTTTTGTAAACTTTGATGAAGTCGTTTGGAATTATTCCTAAGACAAAATGTCTGTACTGACGTGCAAGACTATAAGTTCTTGAAAGAACCATCGTTGCGACTTCTATACCATCAACTCCGCTTGTTATGTCGTTAAGCATTTCGTTTAGCCGTGTAACATTTGACTCTGAGACGAAGTATACTGCCACATCTCCACTAGTTAGCCAATACTCATAAGCATACAAATTAGGGAGGTAGCTATTTGCAATCAGTAAGCTGGATGCACTGAACATAGTTATAATTGAAAATATAAATGCAAGTAGTTTAATTTCAGTACTTTTTCTATATGCATTTCTCAATCCGAGTAGCGCAAAACGCAATTTTTTGTGAAATTTTGCAAGGCTAGATACCCCCCTGATAAGGCTCTTTGTTAGTTTAAACCAAATAATAATTATTATGCCTATTAAAAAGGCAATTGGCGCAAAGCCAAAAATCATAACAAGTGATAAATATATTACTTGGTAATAAAATGGTCCATGTCTTAAATCAAATACTAAGTCTGACATGAGTTTAAGCAAGAAATCCGAGTTACTTATGACAATAAATAGAACAAGGCAAGAATACACCATGAGAGTTAAGAAGAATGCATCCTTCTCTGTAAATTTAACAAATTTTCTGAAGATTCCTTTTCCAAGCTTTGAAAATTTCGCGATAAAGTCTTTATAGAGGCTAAATACAACATACAGAGCAATGCAAAAAGTTACTGGAGCTACATAAAATGATATGATGTAAATTATTGTATGATATGAGACTGCAAAGACAATAGTAGAGCAATATACGTAAGAATATGGAAGCCCTCCAATAAGGCCCACAACAAATCCTAAAATAGCATTCAATAATGTTGTTTTTATTGCACTATAATGCCTTATACTTTTGCTAAAGCCTCTTGCTATTAGAACGTCAAACTCTCTCTTCCATCGAATCTTATGGGTTTCCATGAAAAAGAATCCTATTATCGAAAGCGAAAGTAAGGTCGGCAGATTAGCATAAAGCATAGCCATCCTAAAATCATTTTTCCAAACAACATATGCATGTACTTTGCTGTAAAGCGGTACATTAATCCATAGAGCAATATCCTTAATCTTAACACCCTCAAATTCTCTCTCTAAGGAATATAAAAAGCTCTCTGATGTTTCAGGATTTAATGGATCTATGATGGAGTTATCGATATCCGCCACATACGTTTTTAGAAAGAATGGATCTCTTCCTGAAGCTTCAGAACACTTGGCAATCATTTCAACGGTGTTCATTGTTGATAAAAGGAGGGGTGTGCTTGAATGGAAAGCATTGCTTGAGTTTGCAGAGAATATACCAGATACTACTAGTGTGGTGCAGTACTCTGTATATGTCTTTCCTGTATCATAATCAATAATTATAGAATAAATTCTGATTTTTGTCTCATTAATTTTCATACTTTTAAAAAAGAAAAGATCCTCTCTAACACAAACCGCATTCTCGGCTAAAGCACCTTTCTTTATCGTTATTTTGAGGAATGAAAGATCTTCTGGCCGGACTCCTACAATAGAACTTGTGAGATTTTCACCATTTTGTTCATTTTCAATGTTGAATCCAATCCAGAATATTTCATTTATTTCTACATACCTTTTGATAAAGCCGTATCCATTTAGCTTTTGTTCAATGCGATTGACAGCTTCTATAGATCGTGGATCATCTGATGGAATATATCTTAGATATCTTATGCTCGCTAGCAAGTCTATAGTGTCCTCTGGAACCATCTCATGGAACTTCTCCAAGCTAATTATATCTACTGCGAATAGTGGGCCAGAAATTGCAAAGCAGATTAGTGCAAATGCGAGGAGTTGATGTACAAGGATATTTTTTCTTAAGGAAAACATAAGATCCCTCCTCCTAGAATTCTACATTTTCATCATAAAAATTCTCATGCCTACTACGTCCTCCTCCTTATTCATGGAGTAGAATTTTTGTTAAGAGGATTCGTGCCATTTATTAATTCTAAGCCATCATTATAACCATCACCATCCGTATCTGGATTATAAGGATTCGTACCAATTATATTTTCAGTGTATGTTGACAAGCCATCATAGTCTGGGTCTACGAACTTTAAATTCATAACTTGTATGGTATTAAGATTTGCATTGCCCCCCTCCCAATATATTCTAAACCCAGACCTTTTTATACACTTAAGAGCATATACAGTTCCCTTAGACGAAATAACAAGCACTTCTACTTGACCATCACCATCTATATCAGCTAATTGAGGGGATGCCCATATTTCATTAGAATCTGTCTTAAATCTCCAGAGAATCTTGCCATTTTCTCCAGAGAAAGCATACACAGCCCCTTCCGTTCTTATGGCTGCAATTACATCAAGTCTATTATCCCCATCTATATCTCCAACGGATGGTGCAGGGCACTTCGGATATAACGAAAATGGAGGTGTTTCACCTTTAAATTTCCATAGCAGTTCCCCTGTTAATAAGTCAAAAGCTTTCACATAGGACCCCATAGCACCAGCAGCAAGATCTATATGGCCATCATTATCCAAATCACCAAATGATGGATATGATGAAAATGATATTAATTTATTATCCTTAAGAACTCCTGTGGCCGTGTCAATTATTTCACCAAAATCACTAACAATTTCAGACCTATTATCCCCATCTATATCTAAAATTCCTGCAGACCACAAGATCGAAATATTGCTACGCCAAATCAAGGATCCATTGATTCCGTTAAAAGCAGATGTTTTTACTGAAAAACCATATGAAATTATGTCAAGAATACCATCTTGGTTTATATCCTCAGCAAGAAACAAGGTTGCACATCCTAATTTTTCCCAAATTACTGAACCATTTTTGCCATTAAGCACATGCAAATTAAAAGGACCACTGACAATAATTTCAAGTGAGTTATCACTATTAAGGTCCAATGCAATAATCTGATTTATACCTCTGTCATCATATTCTTCACCAGATAAGTCTTTTTTCCAAATAAGTGAACCGTTGGCTCCATTTAATAGATATGTATTTCCATCATAATCACCTATTGCGATATACACCACACCATCAGATGTTTTAGTAATTGCAGGAGATGTCGATATTGCTTGTCGCTCCGTAGTGAAATTCCATAGCACATCACCATTCTTAGTATCAATTGCATACAAAAACCTTCCAGATGGAATTACTGCTATTAGGCGATTATTAATATTTGTTAGAGCAAAATTTTTTCTGACTTCACCTTTCAATTTGTGTGACCACAGCACAGATACATCTCTGCCTAGTGTTAAATTAAGATAAAACTCTTTTAAAAGTGGATATTCGGCAAAAATTATTACAGCAAGAAGAAGTACGAGTAACAATAAAATTTTCTTAGTTTTAACTCTTAAAATCCTTTTCCTCAAAGATATTGATTTAGTCCGAGGTAATACATTAGTATAATGCGCCCTCCAGTATGTAATAGGTCCTCACCATATCCCACTGCATTTTCTAAAAAATATACCTTATTCTGGCTATTTATATTTTCATAACATCCTTCTAAAAAAAATTCATGATAAATTTCAAGTTAATCAATTTTACTCCCTAGTACACCGCGTTCGATAGAATAGAATAATTTAGGTGATATGACAAATGTGTAATAAAAGCACAGAGGGATTCGTTTGCTCTCCATGCTCAATATACCAAGGATAAGAAAAATAGCACTTGTGCTTGTTATAATTTCAATAATTATTACCTTTAGCGTTTTACTAGGAATATTAAACGCTAGAAATCAACCATCAGAGACTATATGGACTACTAGAAATGAACATATAGCCTTCCTGCAGACACCAGATTGGGCCATTTTAGGTTCAAATACAAGTTTCAGTATCGTAGAGAGAGAACTTACTTATGGGATATTACCATTTTCATTTATTAATAAGGAGATTGATGTGATTGTGGGAAATTGCTCACAATATCAACTTCCATTAGATCTCATGTCAATATCGAACTTCTTGATTGTTAAAGACAAAATAAGCTTATCCAATGAAGCATTAAGGCTATTACGGGGTAATGGCTTCGTCGTGATAAGAAGAAGTTATGATAATTTTGAAGACGCGTATATAAATATCCCTAAAGGGATTCCAAGGCTGGTAACTGTAGACTTTATTCTCCACGAGTATCACACTTTCTATCAGTATCTGCTATTCGACTTTGAAATCAGATACTTTATTCCGTGGCTGAACATATCCCTTAAAACCTTGTTAAATAAATCAATTTCTTTGTATGTGGAATACAAAAATGTGACATCAGCCATACTGAAAGAAGCTCTACTTCGCAATATTGCATATTTTGGGGTTCTTACAAAACTTATGGATCCGCATTATAATGTTTCCCTTAATGGATTGCCAAATATTGTTCAGATTCTAATCAATGCGGAACTTGAATATATTGAAAATTGTAGGGGCATTGTAGATAGCCCATTATTTGGTCATTTGGAAGACTACTCTCAGTATAAGCCTCGTGGGTACTATACATTCAATGAGACTATGAAGCGATATTTCAAGACAATGATGTATATGGGCCGTATGTTTTTCGAGCTAGAGGACCCCTATAACGACACAAGAGCCATGGTTCAAACAATTCAAGCATCAGCCATAACGAAAATGGTATATGAGACAATGATAGGCATAAATGGCCAAGAGATTCCATTTTTTGAAATCTGGAGCAAGATATACAACATAACATCATTTTTTGTAGGTACAGCAGATGATTTAACACCAATTCACTATAATAAAGCCTTAGAAATAATATTTGGAGAGTCTTGGGAAATTCAAGACCTAATAGACACTAACAGAATAGAGAGTTTAATTAACTTGCTATTAGAAATGAACCCAGCCAAGATATCCTCTGTGGGCTATAGTAAAACGTTTAACGCTGGTATGAGGCTAATGGGCCAAAGATTTGTAATAGACTCGTACATCTTCCAAAATTTGGTACACTCTGCTGTTAAGTGGAGATTCATGCCAACGGCATTAGACATTTTAAACGTTTTTGGATACTCTAAGGCGAGATATTTAATGAAAGAGTGCGCTACGCAATATCCCGAATACTCTGAAATTGTAGAAAGCCTAAGCAAGCAAATAGAACGGATGAACGTGACCGAATGGACTAAAAATCTTTACAATGGATGGCTTTATGTACTTAAAGCTCTCCTAAAAGAGGACTACACGGGTTATCCAACATTTATGCAGACCGACGCATGGAAATACGAGAAAATGAATAGCTTCTTAGGTTCTTGGACAGAGCTAAGACACGATACAATACTATATGCCAAACAGTCATATACACTTGTAATCGCAGAGCCTCCATACTCTCAAGTTTTACATAGAGTTACCTACCCTATTTCAGGATATGTTGAGCCCTTACCTCTTGTTTGGTCAAGATTATTAGGACTTATAAACATGACCATTAAAGGATTAGACAGCTTAGGAGTTCTAAGTGAGTATCGTCGCTTCTCACTTAGCAAACTATATGAGAAGATAGACTTCCTTCTAGATGTTTCAATAAAAATTCTGAAAAATGAAAAACTTACAGAATCAGAAATTAGAAGAATATACTACTTCGGAAACGAACTGAAAAGCCTGGTTAGTAGCTTATTCCCAAAAACCCAGCAGCAAGATTTCTTTAAGAGATTTACAAGGTCAATACTTGTTGCGGATGTACACACAGATCCGAATGAAGGAAATGTCCTTGAGGAAGCTGTTGGATATGTATTCTGGATTCTAGCAGTTTTTATAAATCAAAATAACGAGCTTGAAATTGCTATAGGCCCTGTCTTCTCATATTACGAATTTATCCAGCCTATGAATAATAGATTAACGGATGAGGAATGGGAACAAATGCTTAACACAAATCCACCAGATCTGCCAGAATGGACTCAAGCATTCATACCTTAAAAGTTATTATTTTTTATTTTTGCCTACTTACTTACTATAAATTATCATTCAGAGCTAATTTTTAGAAATACTTTTTAAGTAAATATCAACTATCGGTTTCTTAGTTTTACTCATACAGGTGGTTATTATGGGAGTAAGCAGCTCATTAAAATTAGAAGGGTTGTAACTTTTGTTTTGCTGATACTAACTGTTTTTATGAGCATTTAGAGAGTTCTATATTTTTTCTTTTTCAATAATACATAATAGACTAAGAAAGATAATACTAGCACGACACTCGCAATGAACATTGAAATTTTTACAAATAGGCTCATTGCTACTAAAACGTCTTCAATATTGAACATAAAAACGACTAACGTGGATAAAGTATAACCCACCATTATTCCGAAATTTTGAAACGAGTCAAAAAGTGCCATTCCACGGCTTCTAATATTCTCATCGGTGTAATCTGATATAAGTGCTGCAGATCCTATAAAAATCCCTGGATAGATTGGTAAGGCCCAAGCAACAAGAGCCATAAAGAGATCTTTAGTTGATATTAAGTAAAAAACGATGAGGTAGCCTGTAATAGTAAATAAAATTGCTCCGAATCTTCCAAACCTTTTCTTCTCTGATAGGTGTCCTAATGCGAGAGCTACAAAAGCTCCAGTTATTGTTGCAATACTAGATGCAAAAGCGTAAGTCATTGGGTCTCCGCCTAGTCCATTAACAACATAGACAGGGAATATTGAGAAAACTAAATAAGCAGAAATCATCATCATTAAGCCGATTAGGCAGACTACTAAGATTATATGATTTTTTAGTAACTCCAGATAAACTGCCAACTGAGATTTATTACTTTTGCTCGACGATTTTTCACTTTCATAAAGTGTAAATGCGATAACCCCTGCTGTAGTTACTAATAAACTTGAAAAAAGATAAAGTATAGTGGGCTCAAGATTTTCAAAGATGAATCCCGAGAGAAGACTGCCAAAGAACCAGCCAAGAGAACCAGCACTCATAACCTTACTAATGGCTTTCCCTTTAGATTTTTCAATCACTGTGATGTAGGCGTTAACACTTGGTATTCTCCCTCCTGCAAAAAAATATGATAGTGCAAAGAAGAATAATAAGATGAGGGGATTAGACGAGAACACAAATGCTATTATAAACATTCCGAACATTATGTTTGTAATCCCTAAAACGGTTTTCCTTTTTAGGTGAACATCCGCTATATATCCCCAAAACATAGAGCCTAAAATCCAAGCGGTTTGAGACACACTATAAAAAAGAGTCACGAGAAGTAGATCACTGGTCAGATTAAAGATATAAATCCCAATAAAAAGCCAAGAGAGAGCAAAACCTATATTAAATAATACAAGTACTAGCATGAGTTTTAACAAGTTTAACTGGTATCGCATCTTACCCAGCTCATTCGTCATCTTGCAAAAATAGATGAAAGCTAACTAAAATAAATGTTACTATTATCTATTGATATTAATTCTGTTAGTAGTTACTTTACTTTTTGGCTTATACTAAATGGTATTGTCAAGAAATCAAAACTTTTTGATTTATGAGCTATATATCAGATTGATTAAAAGCCATAACATAGCTTACCCATATCGGTAAAACTTTAAGATCATACTCTTAACATCGTGAATAATGCATTTCTCATAAGGAAAGTTTCATTATGAAATAATGGTATTATTATATCTATGAACCTTTAAAGGTATTTTGCAAATTCAAATTCTAACTTTTGTCATATTATCCTTAATTCTTAGTTTTATTAGGTAAAAGTTATTACATGAGGGGTCCTAAATTTAGTGGTGATCTTCATGGAGATAAGAAATAAGGTAGCTCTAATCACAGGTTCTAGTAGAGGAATAGGAAAGGCCATAGCCTTGCGTCTGGCGAAAGAAGGAGCAAATATTGCAATTAACTATTTAAAAAATAAAGAATTAGCTGAAGCCGTTGCTAAAGAAGCTGAGAAATTTGGAGTGAAAGCAAAAACATATCAAGCGGACGTCTCTAACTATTCCGAAGTGGAGAAAATGATTCAAAGAATAGTTGATGATTTCGGCACTATACATATTCTCATAAATAATGCGGGTATAATTCCAAAGCACTTCTCTACATTCGATATTCCCCTCGAAGAATGGGAAAAAATACTAACCGTAAATCTCACCGGAGCGTTTTATTGCACAAAAGCTGTTCTCCCAGTAATGATAAAAAACGGGGAAGGAAAAATAATTAACCTGTCTTCCGTTGCTGGGAAGATGGGTGGCACGGTAGGTCCACATTATGCAGCATCCAAAGCAGGAATAATAGGAATGACCTTCTCTCTTGCCCAAGAACTACTAAAGTATAATATAACAGTCAATGCAATAGCCCCTGGACCAATAGAAACAGAAATGATAATAGGACTCCCAGAAGAAAGGAAAAGGAAAATACTGAGCAGAGTACCCATGGGACGGTTTGGGAAACCAGAAGAAATTGCAGAGGCGGTAGTATTCCTAATAAGGTGTGACTATATAACAGGTGAAGTCATAGATATAAATGGTGGGTACTATATGGACTAACTCTACAAATTTTAATATTTATGCTCATTCCTCTAATCCTTTTAATGCATGCTTGGAAAATTAGCTATATGACAAACATTACTTGTTGAAGAATAGGAAAATAAAGTTATAAAATTAAAAGTGCAAAGACCTATTTTCAATAGTTCTGCTTTCTATCATTTTTAGTTCTTTTTGTTATTGTGCTATTGAAAAAATATTCAATGAATGAATTAGCCTTTTTACAATTAATAAAGTTTAAATAGAACTTCAGTACCATAGTACTTAGGTGACATAAAATGGGACAATTGAAAATTAACATCGATGATGAAGTTCTTATGAAGTTCAAACAGATTGTATTAGCCAAGCGTGGCAAGCTTGAAATAAGTCGTGAAGGTGAAGAAGCAATTAGGCTCTACATAAAAAAATATGAGCATTTATTACAAAGTGGTGTAGAACCAAAACACGATCCACTTAGTAAGATAATAGGTGCTGCCAAGTCTGATAAGCGCAGCAATGCACTTATTGACCTTAAGAAACTCGAGGCTGGCAAACTATGATATTCATAGATACCACAATATGGGTTGCAGCAATAGATTCTTCTGATGAGCTACATGAAGATGGTAAATCTACTTTAAATGCATTGATTGAGAGAAAATTGTCAATAGCTCTGACCACTGATTACGTTCTTGATGAAGTCATGACAATTCTCAAAAAACGGAAAATTCCGCCAAAAAAGATTATCAGTGTCATAGAATCGATTATTGAATCTCCTTTAGTAGAAGTAATTTTTGTGGATGAACAAATTTTCACAGAAGCTTTAAAGATATTCAAGAAATATGAAAAATTAAGCTTCACTGATTCTACAACTCTTGCTGTAATGCGCAAGTATAAGATAAAGGAAATATACTCACACGACTCCAATTTCGATCTTCCTGGCATAACAAGAAGAGAAAGGCCACCATAACCTTAATACTAGACTAGGTTATTTTAAGAGAAAAGAATCTGAGAATTTTTCTCATAGCAAACTTCTGATAAGTAATATTTTGAATAAAATTATGAAAGTAGAGTATTCTATGGCGGTGGCTGAAACTGAAATCATAGAAAGAATAAGCAACACTTTATCTATTAGTAATGACGAATCGAGTATTTTGCTTAACGTATTCGGTAGGAATGTTTGTATGAGGCTGCCAAGTGGAAAAATATGTACAAGAAGGTATTATGCGGAATTGCTATACAAAGTATTGTCATACAGAGAAAATAGTTTTGAGAGATTATCGGAGGAGCACGCAGATTTGGCTAATGTTGATGCAAAAATTACAGATTAAGAAAATTAAATAAGAGTTGCAATATTTTTTGTCGACTATTTTAGTACAAAATATTGGGTTTTTGTCGAAAAATGTCGACAAATTTATAAGTTAATTTAATTGATGTAATAACATGTCAGTTGAAAGTAGCCTGCTAAATTGGAATCCATGGTTTGTAGAGAAAAGAGTAAGTGACGCACTATGTGGCATAACTCGTGAAAAGTTAGAGCGTATATTAAAATTATTAAAAACACCCTTAATTAAAGATATTGTTGGCGTTAGAAGATGTGGAAAAACAACACTTTTGTATCAGATAATTGATTATATAATAAGGAATATAGCAAGGCCGGAGGATGTTTTCTTAATCAATTTTGAAGACCCTATAATATACAATACCTCATTTGATGATATTCTGAGTTCGATAAGAAGGATGAATCCCGAGGCGAAATACTTATTTTTAGATGAGGTTCAAGAAAAAGAGGGCTGGGAGCGTTGGGTTAGAAGCCTTTTTGATCTTAGGGTTTTCAAGCAAATATTTATTACTGGGTCATCGTCCTCGTTGCTTAAAACTGAATTTTCTAAATTACTTACTGGTAGGCATATTACGGTTACATTGTTCCCCTTTTCATTTAAAGAGTACTTAATTTTCCATAAATGGCCTAGCTTCGAACTGAGATATTTATCACTGCATAAGGATGAGTTACTCTTTTTTCTGAGAAACTATCTGAAGTATGGTGGATTTCCTGAAGTTCAAAGTGTCGATGACGTCTTAAAGGTTAAGATTCTTAATGATTTATTTGATGACATAGTTGCTCGTGATATAAGCGCAAGATACGGAGCTGATTATTATATATCTAAGAGGATAGCCTATTATATTATTTCAAATATTGCGAAGCCGTTAAGTCTTAGGAGCATTGCAAATGCCACACACACCTCTGTAGATACTGTATCTAAGTACATAAATTACCTTATAGATTCGTTTCTGATATTGCCTCTTAGAAAATTCTCTTTCAAATTAAAGGAACAAATGAGAGAGATAAATAAGTACTATTGTATAGATTTAGGGCTTGCTAATGTTGTTGGTTTTCACTTCTCGATAAATATAGGGCGAATCATGGAAAACTTGGTTTATATTGAACTTATAAAGAGATTTTCTGAGGACAAGTCAATTGAAATTTATTATTACAAAGCAAATAATAACGAAGTTGATTTCATTATAAAAAGAGGGCTGTCTGTAATCAAATTGATTCAAGTTTGCTATTCTTTTACTTCTGAGAGGACAAAGAAAAGAGAGGTCTCTGCATTATTAAAAGCCATGGACAAATTTAATATTTCCGAGGGATATGTGATAACTTGGGATTATGAAAAGATAGAAAACTATAATAATAAGAGGGTCATATTTAGACCGTTATGGAAATTCCTATTACTTGATGAGGGAGTGTCTAAACAGTAAATAATAAAAATCACATTCCTATTGAGGCTTAGCCTTAAATGAACCATTCCAGAGGTGCAGCTCCCCAATACCAGAATGCTATGCCCTGTATACTCGCTTTTGCTAATATCTTGAGCCTGTTTTTTAGGGCGTTGTAATTTTGATAGAAAACTGTATGCCTAATATTGTTATCATCAAAGTACTCGAAATAGTATTCCAATGACTCGTTATCCATAGATCTTGATGCTTTGCTTGCTTTCAATAGCTCTTCTGCTTTAAATACTGAAACTCCGACACCAGGTCTATCCTCAGCCCAGTCATACCCATATAATGGCAATCCGATAACAATTTTTTCGAGAGGCACTCTAAACTTTGCATAGTTTATAACCTGCCTAAGCCAAAATGTCGGAGTCACTGGTCCTGGACTTGAGGTTGCATAATGATAGTCATACGCCATAATAACTATAAAATCGACCACTTTTGAAATCTCTGAGTAGTCAAAAGCTCTAAACCAATCTAAACCCACACTATCTACTCTGGGAGGGACATCAATGGATAGTTCTATATCTGGTAGCTCTGACTTTATCTCTCTTAGAAGGGCGACCAGCTTTGTTGAAGTGGCAGGGGGTATATTCTCGAAATCAAGATTAAAACCAGAGTACCCAAATTTCCGCTTTAAATACTTGAGCTGGCTGATGAAATTGTCGATAGCACTTCTGTTTGATATGAAATCTTGGAACAAGGCTCTTGAAAATCCTACACTCTTCTCATGGTTACTAATGAGGGGAATTAGTCTCAATTTGAATTTCTTGGCTGTATTGATTATCATCTCATCGGCAGTACCTAGTATGTCACCATCTCTAGAGATAGTATACCAAGTTGGCGATGGATGTGTTAACAACATAGGGTTTTTCATAAAGAGTGAGTAACTCATTTCGTCCCAAGGTACAAGCCATGCCAGACGAATTTTAAAAGAATCATAGTCAGTCATGTTATCGACCAGCAGATCTTAATATACATGCGATATATTTGTTTTTCTTACCTAAAAACATAAATTAAATTCAAAAAGTAAATATGTCAAAACCTCTCTTTTTACCCTCATCATATAAAATGCGAATGAGGGTTTCTATATCATCAAGATCATTTTTAATAATATCTATTATTGTGTCCAAATCTAATTCTAAATACATATGTGCAATTACATTTCGAAATTTAGCCATTGTAATTAATTTATTTGCCAGTGGTTTAGGAATTATTTTCTCTTTCAATAAAATTCTAAATACATCCGAGTATGTATCGGGAGTCTCTATATTTAGCCTAGAGATAAATTTTAATGCTATATCTAAAGCTCCCTGCACTGCTGTATAGAGATACCATAAGACTTGTGCTTGAAGATCCTCATCTTCTTTCAATTTACTGAGATTCGTACTTCTGAGCTTTCTAATAGCCTTAAGAGTTTTGTCTACCAGCACGCAACATATCCCCTTTAGCTTTAATTAGCCAATTATACGTTTCTCTAAAATCCAATGCTTGGATTAATGTTTTTTCAATAAATCTAATTCTTGCATTTTCATCTCTAGAAAATAAAAGAAAACCCTCTTTGATTACTTTATGTCTTAAAAGCGGCGGAGCTTTATTCAAAATAATCAGGTCTATCTCTGTTGGCAAGTTAATTGCCAAATCACTGAAAATTTTCTTATAGATTTTAATATTGTATTCTTTCAAAAAAACCGCAATATCAATATCACTAAATTTATGAATTCGTCCAGTTGCGAATGAGCCAAATAAATAGGCAAATACAATATCATCGTGCTTCATTAAAATTTCCCTTAATAATTGTTTTAGTTCATTTACTTTAAGATTCATTGTCTCTCAAGCTATTGTAATAACTCATCCTATTTTATTTTTCCTATTTTCTTTAACCACGACTAAATATCTAAAATGAGACTGAAAAATCGTATTACCGAAATTGAAGTTTATTTTGCAGCAAGCTATAATATAAAATGTTATAAGTTTATATGACGCTAGATCAACAATATTTTTGAGATAGATAAAATAAATGGAATGACAATAATTTTACATTTATATGCTTCATGCGCAAATTAAATAGATTTAAGTAATTTACTAAGAAAAGTTGTGATGTAGCGATGAATGGAAAGAATGAAAAACAAAGGGCATTTGATGAAAACATGATACCTTTATGGGTGGATCAAGGGCGGCATCTGCATGACCTAGGCATGTACAATGAGGCTTTAGAGAGATTTGATAAGGTGTTAAAACTTAGGCCGAATCATTTAGTTGCATTAGTTGGTAAAGCAAGTTCTCTTGAAAAGCTAGGTAGATATGAAGAGGCTTTAGAGTACTTTGAAAGAGCATTAAGCATTAATAAATATTACAAGGATGCCCTTCACGGAAAAGGCAGAATATTACTAAATGTCTATGAGAAGTATGAGGAAGCTTTACAAGTCTATAATAGGATAATTGAAATAGATAAAAGCGACGTTAATGCTTGGATTGGCAAATGCACTTCGCTACTGTACTCACAAAAATATGATGAGGCACTAAAGTGCTTTGATGAAGCATTAAGGATGAATCCTAAGAGTGTTATTCTATGGAACAACAAAGCTGTCGCCTTGGAGCTACTAAAGAGATATGAGAAGGCTTTAGATTGTTATTCTAAGGCTATTGAATTAGATCCTAAAAGTGCAATGCCTTGGGGGAATAAAGGAAAGCTATTGATAGTACTGAGTAAACACAAAGAGGCTCTGGAATGTTTGAATAAGGCATTAGAGCTGGATCCTGAGAACTTAGACTATTTAATTCATAAGGGTATTGCACTAATTGGTTTGGATAAATACAATGAAGCCCTTGAAATATTCAATACTGTGCTTGATAGAGAACCACACAATAAGAATGCAATTTTTGGCAAGATCATAGCGTTAAGACAACTTGGAAGAAACAAAGAAGCTGAAAAACTGATTAAACTTTTAGATTAGATGGCTAAATAGGAAAAATTTGCAATAACCATGAAAAAATATATTTGACTATTTTTAAAATATTTTATTAGGGGTGGTTATAATTGTCCTTAGATAGGCAATGGGGATATCTAACTGAAGTACAAAAAAATAGTTTGCGAAAAGCTCTTATCTCACTCTACTTATTCCTCGCATCTATATTTGTCATTGGAGTGCTTATAAGTGTCTTTTCTTACGTTGGCTATGGCAGATTTTTGTCGCCCAATGAAATATTATTAGGTGCTGTCATTGATGCTACAAAGTTATTAACTGGTTTTCTACTACTGGCAGGATATTATAAAATTGAAGTGAGTAAAAAAATCGGTCATGTTGCTAAATTTACGTATTCTCTTCTATTAGGTGCTCTGTATTTCACTTTATTTATCGTTTTAGATGAATACATAGAGGGTGATTTATTTTTATATTTAACATTTCCTTGGTACTCTTACATATCCCTTGCAGTCTTAATATTGATACTCAGCTTCATGGGATATGGTTTCTGGAGGGTATTCTGCGATTTCGTTGTAAGACCTAAAAAGAATATGTAATTATTTTCTATTTTTCTATTAAAATGGACAAGGCATTAGTTTAATGTCCTTGCCGACGCTATAGGCTTTTTTTAGCAAAGATATACGTTCAGCGAGAAATTGATGTTTATACCTTATTAATTACCTGTTAGGATATTATTCGTCTTTAGATTCTACCCGAAAAAGATTAATAGTTGTATACAAAATATTAATTTGTAAAAAAGAGGGATTGTTATGTCTCAGGATGAAAGTATCGTAATTTCAGTGAGATTGCCAAGAAAAATGGTGACGAAAATTGATGCTCTTGCTGAAAAGAAGAAAGTTGACAGATCAGCGATACTAAGAACTCTACTTGAAAAGGGTTTGCAGCAGGAAATGATAGACGATATATTAAATGCTTTACGCAAGCGTGAAATGTCAGTTTGGAAAGCTGCAGAGGAACTTGGAATATCATATAGAGAAATGTTGAGAATCATGAAAGAAAGCAATGTACTATTTCCACTCGGAGAGGATGAAATTGACCTTGAACTTAGAAGGATTAGTACGCAAAAAGGTAGTAAGTAATTCTGGACCTTTAATACATTTAGCAAAGATAAATTATTTGTGGTTATTAAGAAAATTATTTACTCGAATAATAGTTCCTAAGGAAGTGAAAATTGAAACCGTAGACAAGGGTTTAAAAATAGGGGCTCCAGATGCTATTATTATCCAAGATGCAATAGACGAAGGCTGGATTGAGGTCATCGATTTTGAATTGCCATCAAAGTTTTTAATTTTCGCTGAAAAATTCAAAATACAAGTTGCTGAATTGAAGGTTATTTTATACGCAAAAAATAATAACATTATTGCTCTCTTAGATGATTCAAGTGCTAGAGCTCTTACATGCAGTCTTTCAGTCGATTTTATGGGATCTTTAGGTATTATAGTACTCGCTACAAAATATAAGATTATTAGTAAATCTGATGCTTTAGATGCTCTGGATAAAATTACAAAAGTTATGTATTTAAGCATGCTTGTTTACATGAAAGTTCGGGATGAAATATTAGGATTATAATCATTTTTGTTTTTGAGTAAATATGATTTACTTTCTGAGTTGAGCAAGCAAATCTACTATACTTCTCTTTGTTATTTGTACTGTGAATAACAATGCACATATAATTATGGTGATGATAACGTAGGTGATAATTGTAAGAATAGTTTCCTGAGAGACCACAAATTCTATTGGGAAGATTGGTGTATATGGAATTTTAGAGATTACAAATGCTGTTAGATAGTATCCAACAACGAATCCTACTATGGCTCCTTCTATTACCATTATTGTGGTTTCAAGAATGATGAGTTGCACGATATTAGGTTTTGAGAAACCGATACTTCTCAAAACGCCAATTTCGAATCTTCGTTCATAGATGATATATGCGATACTTGTCACCAGCGACATTGCTGACATTGCTATAAAAGAGACAAGAAGAGTCATAAGTATTACGTAAAATGACTTGAAATACTTTAGATTGTCGTCTATTCTTTCCTTTGCTGTTGACACGTAGTCTGGTATAATATCATGAGACCATAATGTCTTTAAAATTTCTTTTTTCACAATCTCAGTATTTTCTATATCGTCAAGTCGAACAAATATTGAATTAACAATAGGTTCTCCTTTAATAAAATGAGGATAAACGCTCTGGCTTAGGTTACTCCCGACTATTCCAATAAATAATTTTCTGCTAAGAGAATACTCCAGCCATATTGTTTGCCAGCATCCAGCAACGAGAGAAACACTTGCAATAACTGTTAAATTTATAAGACCCCTACTTGTAATCCAAGCAATTTCGTCACCTACATTGATTCCAAAATAATCCATGAGGTGAGATTGCAAAATTATAGAGTGATTATTCGATATTACTCTTTCTAAAGCCTCTCTGGCAGTCAAATTATCGATTATTTCCTCAAATTTGATAGTATATAGTGTATCCAAAATATCAGCAGAAATAATGGCATATAACTCAACATGCTCCACAGTCCGATTATTGTACATTATCTTTTGGTTCCATATCTTTCGATAGGCTGTAACTTTTTCAACATGAGTAATTTTTGCAATTTCATTTGTTATATTTGATGGGAAAATCCCAGTAAGTGTGATATCTGCACCTTGACTTATAAATACATGCTGATTTGTCGCATAGATGGAGCTATCATAGAGTATTTGACCAGCTACAAGAAAAGACATTGAGAAGGAGATTAGGATCACATTGAAAAATACTTTACTTCTGTCTCTCATTAGATTTCTCGCGGCTAAGGATAAGATATGACTCCTGCCAGAAAAAATTATAGGAATTGTTAAGATAGGTATTATGGCTGTAGCAGTTAGCGTCGCCAGCAAGACTATACCTACTAGTGCCGTCAAAAACGGTATTAATAATTGCTCTAATGTTGTCAAATCTATACTTAGTAAGGCTGTTTGTTCAAAAGCGGAAAGTCCCGCATAAGATAAAAGCAATCCCATGATTAAAGTAAGGACGTACAAAGACTTATGAACCTTAGGAGATATTATATACTCAAACCTTAATAGCCCTAATGGCTTTTGTCTCAAAAAAATTAAAAACGGTATCAATGCAGAAAACAGAGCTACTGTTAATCCGAAAAGTAAACTAATAAAGTACTCTTGAAGACCTATTTCAAAAATGAAACCTGAAACCAAACTTATGCTAAAAATATTTGAGATTATTATAAGTCCTATGTTGATTATTGCAAATGATGCAGCATAGCCTATAATTGATGATATTAGAATAAAAAACAAAATCGTAAGCGTAAAGTCTGCCAAAAAATGGGTTATTGAGTAGCCTATAACTTTTAGAAGACCTATATTATATCGCCAATCGTTTAAACTCTGATAAGCTATATTTACTATAACGAATAGACTAACTACAAAACCCATAGAATAAATTAGTGAGATTATTCTTACTACTTGTTCTGCGCTTTTTGTTATCTCCACTGTAAGTCTTATTTTAGGGCTACAAACAGAATAATTAGACCCAAGAGTCTCTCTCAATACTGCAAGAGTATTATTAAGTTCATCAACACCAACTTTGGCATGAACATAAACATGTGTGATTATGTCGTCGCCAAAAATTTTTTCCAAGATTTTCTTATTCACGATAATTGATTTTGATACCTCCCAAAAAATATCAGGGTCGCTAGTAACGAAGTCATATATCTTTTTCGAAAGTTTTACAACCCCTTTAATGGTTAAATTCAAAAAAACCCAGCCAAGTTTCCTTTCCCATATCCGTAGATAGAGGGTATCATTAATTCCCAAACCCATAATTTCCGATAATGTTTCAGATATTAAGGTTGCATTCTCCTCATTATCCAATAGGAAATTAGTAGTTCCGTTTTTTAAAATCATCTCCCCAAAGTTTCTATCAGAATGATAGTCTACCCCAACAATATATAGATAAGCATATTGTTCAAAATTTGGTGTCAAGGATGCTTGAGCCCATATCTGCAATCTCTCTGAGTAAGAATGAATGACATTTCCCATATTCTCTAAAACTTGAGTTATTTCTGTTGAATTCATGCACCAGCTAGAATTTGATTTTATTATGAAATCTGTATATCCAAGACTGCTGATAAAAGCATTAGTGTATTGCTCACGGACTGCTTTCGAGCCAACAAGAACGCTCATAAAGAGGCTCATAGATAAGGCTAATGTTATTATGAAGAGTGATAATCTCAGCTTTTTAAGCTTAAAGAGTCTAAGAAATAATAATAGCATACATCTACTTATCTTCTCTCTGAATTTAAAAATTTTCCAGCATTTTCTGTTTTTTGATTACTGCTCAAGATAACAGATAAACCATTTTATGGACGTATGGCTGCAGGACATAAAAAGATGGAAAGGTTAGCAGTCTCTCAGTTTTTGTTTCTTCCTTATAATTCCAGCCGAGTGAAAAATCTAAAATCAGTTAATTGTAATTCTCTATAAGCTTGGTTTTTGATTTTTTTGAGTAAAATGCAATACTTGTTACTCTAATCTGTACTCCACTTTGTTTGCTTGCTATCTACTTGTAAACAAACAAAATATTCTTGTGAACCTTGTTAGCATATTAATTTTGCAAGCAATATTGAGATATCGAGTGGCTCTTTTTCATGCTTTAAGAAAACACGAATTCCTTGACTCCATTGTGTGTAACACTCTGGACACATTGTTAAAATTCTTGTAGCATCTGAGTTTTTTAGCTCTAAAATATGATGCTTCAGAATTTTATTTGATATATCCTTATTTGTAACTGGTATGAAGGCACCTCCGCCACAACACATTGTTTCAGACGGTAAATGTACAATTGTTATGTTCCCTATTTGCTTTAAGAGATATTCCGTTAGATGTAAAATCTCAGGATCTGTTTCTCGATAAAGATTGCATGGAGCTTGGAGAGCAACTATCATTTTCTCTTTTTCTCTGATTAATTTCTTAACGCTTTCGATGCCGATATCCTCAATAAGATATCTTACAATATATTTTACCTTAATATCTAATCCGGACTTTTCGATCAGCCTTTTAATACTCGAGGTACAGCCGGGGCATATCGTTACTATAACCTTTATGTTTTTTAACTTCTCTATTTGCTTTAGTAGTTCATTTTGAAGGTACTGTAATTCGTCTAAATCCCCTTTTTCCTCAGCGGGATATCCGCAACAGATAAAAGTGTCCATTAATGTCCATTTTACACCTACTTTATCCAAGACTATTTTAGCACCTTCTTTCATAGCATATAGTCTTTCCTCAGCCTTGCATCCTGGATAAAGTAAAACATCTGCATTTGCATCAAATCTATCTTCAATGTATGGAAGTCCTAGTTTTTCTAGTTGACGTCTAACAATCTTTTTCTTTTTCTCAGAATCTTTAGGCTGATAAAACATCTTTGCTTCAGTAAGGGGTTTAGTTAATTCGATTATATCTTTTGGTATAGCTTTAGATTCTATTTTTCTGAGTTTATCCTTTAGACGTATAACTATTTGCTTAATAGGAATTTTTTGGGGACATACTTCATTGCACGCATTGCAGCCGGTACATTCAAAAAGAGTATCTCTCATCTCAATTATGTTTTGAAGAGCACGAGATATACTGATGCCGATACTTCTGGGTCCAGGAAATCTTTCAACCCCAACAACGCGGACAACTGGACAAACCGATATGCAAAGCCCACAGTTTATGCAATTATCAAAAGCGGAAAGCTCTTCAAAATCATCTGAACTAAACTGAGCAAGCTTATATTCATTGTAAAGAAGAGATCGTATATATTCAAAGTTTCTATCGCTTTCCCTAACCAAACTTTCATAGCTCACAGTGATCATCTCCGCGTATTCTAAATCTTATTCCCAGCAACATAAGCAGTTGTTAATGCCACCCCAAATCCATTTTTCTCATACGGATAATTGTATCCTCCAATAACAGATCCAGCAGCATAGAGATTTTCGTATGCAACCTCATTTTCAAGATTTAGTGGTTGCATATCTTGGTTTACTTTGACCCCAATTCGTATAAATCTGTGCATTACTCGATTGAAGAACTTCGCCTCCGTCAATTTCAATGGCCAATATTCACGTACCCAATTATTTCCATCAAATATCGGAAGCTCAAAAATTCTCTCCCTTATCTTTCTTCCTTCTTGCACTATTCCGTCACTAATAAATTTACCAGTTGCCAGAATGACTTTACTAACTTTCACTCTATACTTATTGCCATAATCATTGATCAATAATTCCTCTATGCTTCCGTTCCTAGCGATAAATGAATAAACATCTCCTCTGTAAATTTTTATATCAGTGTTCTTTCTCAGTATTTCCAAAATTCTTAGCCCTGCAGAAGTTGGGGGTGGTGAGACAATTTCAAATACTTCTAAGCCTAGGGCATCACCGAGCTCTTGATATCTTTCTCTAAACTTCTTAAATCCAAGAACTGGAGGAAATGCAATATGGGAAACGCCAGATAAATCCAAATTCTCTTCAAGCGTTTTAATAAATTCATTAAATATTAAGTCATCATCAAGAGCCCTCGATATTGTAAACGGATCCAAATTTGAGGTCATATCTATGTTTGGAACTTTTACTTTTATGCTCGCTTCCGCTGTAAGTGAAATACCATATCTCTTTGCATTATACTCAAGACACTTCGCAACATAATATGGATGAAAGTCTCCATATCCCTTAATACCGACAAAAAATACCTTTTTGTCATTTAAATCATCCAGTACTCCTTTCTTCATAGATGGTGAGTAAAACGCTGTTGCTGTATAAGTACCCAATGTTGTTGGCATTAGGGCATTTTTGTTAATGTCACCAAATAGAATATTTTCCGTAAGCTTTTGAAACTCACTCAATGCTGAGTTTAAATAGCTTAGTGTTCTTTCAGCCACTGGTTTACCCAAGTCATTACCATTCCTCTTTCCAACTATGGTATAAGGATGATTAGGAAGGAAATCTGCAGCAATCCTAATGCCCTCCTCACCAGAAAATAAAAGTTCTCCATTGATTGGGTTATATCCAAAAATGTCAAAAGTTCCTGCCATGAGTGCAGTAGCACCTTCTGCCTTTGAAAAAATTGCAACGTTCTCTTTACCAACTTTTTTACTTGCAAAATAAGCTGCTAGTATTCCAGCTAGTCCTCCTCCTATTACTGCAACCTCAATTCTATTAGGAATCATTCTCACAATCCTCCCTTATATCAGTATATCCTATATAAAACGCTTGAGCAATTTCTTCCTCTGGTAGCTGTAATGAACGCAAAATAGGACGTTTCCCTTTCCATCTCTCTTGGATGAACTCTTTCATTTGTTTTTGAGCAGATTCTGCATCCAAATTCAGTTCTTCCATAAGGATTCCCGCTGCCTTATATGTGCAAAACGTACCTTGACATGGTCCCATTCCCAATCTGGTTCTTCTCCTTATGTCATCTATTGTTCTAACCCATTCATGCTTGATAACATATCTAATTTCAGCTTCGATAACTGGCTCGCAAACACAAATAGTATTTTTTAACGATGGATCTTCAATAGTTAAGTCAAGAATATCAATGGCCTTTCTTCCGTGTCTCATAACTAGATTTTTCACAGTTACCGCTGAAACTTTATATTTATCCGCTAGTTTTTGTATGTTCTCTGGAGCTGGTTCGGTGGGAAGAAGTTCTACATGCGCTTTGCACTCAGTTTCCTTACCAAATAACTCTGAGATATAGTCCACAGTTTTTTCTGCCATCAATCTATAAATTGTCATATTTCCTCCTACAACCGAAATAAAACCTTCTGCACCATCCTTACTATGGTCAATTATTTCGAAACGTCGTGAAACCTTTGCGGCAGGAACACCCCAATGGAATAGTAATGGCCTGAGTCCAGCCATAGCTCTGATATAACGCATTTGTCTGATTGCTGGAAAAACTCTTTCAAGGCCCGTAATTATTAATTCGACATCAGTCTCGGTTATAGGAATATTATCAATATCTCCAAAATAATCATCATTCGTTGGTCCTATTAAAGTTGTATTCTCATGAGGAACTATTTCCTTAAAAGTTAAGTCCATTCCCATAGTCTGAATACCAACGTTTGATATCCGACGATCGAGAATAAGTATAACACCCTTTGTAGGTCTCATTTTTAAAGATACTCCAGCAAGCTCAGCCAACTTGGGAGCCCAAGCTCCTGTTGCATTAACAATTACATCTCCGAAAAACTCCTTTTCAACACCAGTCAGAACATCCCTTACCCTAACACCAATAACTCTTTCACCATCTCTTAAAATCTTAATGACTTCATTATAGTTCAAGATATCAGCACCATGTTCTGATGCCGAAATAACATTTGCTATCGTCAGTCTAAATACGTCAATAGACCATTCCTCATGATAAAACGCACCAACTATCTCTTTATTCAATCTGGGCTCAATCTCAAGTGCTTGTTCTCTCCTAATAAACATAGGCTTCTTTTCGCCATACTCTTTCGCAATCTCATAATAAATCTCAAAGAACTTATTCTGATTCTCAGCTTCTGATTCAGAGAAAACTGGTGTTAAAAAAGGTACAATATGCATTAAGCTCTTAGCTATTCTACGCAGGATTGCATTCTCAGAGCAGTTCATCCTTGTGAAATCAAGCTCTTTTGGTACACCTACAGGTCCCCCAATCATCCCCATACAAGCTCCAGTTGCTCCACTTGCAAAATCCTTTCTCTCTATTAGCAAAGTTTTGAATCCTCTCATAGAAGCGTCTCTTGCAATTCCTGCTCCAGTAATCCCTCCACCTATGACGATTAAATCATATTTTTTCAAATGAAAACACCCGCTATTTATAATTATGTGCTTTTGGTAATAAAGAAAGTTAGATTGCTATAAGGTACTCGATCAAAAGTTAGTGAATTATCCTTAAATTGAGTTTTTGTTTAATAATCTTTAAATATTCTTCTGCGTCAATTAATAATGTGCTTGTGTGTGGCATGTGCTGGAAAGTAGTGGGACGATGCTATAAACCTTGCGGTGATGCAGATGACTCCCGCTACTTTTCCACTAACTCTTTTTCAAGTGCCAAATAATGATATATTATAATTTATAAATAATCTAAAATTTTAATTAATATTTACAACAAATCTATAAACTCAGCTGGGTTTACAACCTCGATTTCCGTATATTTTTTGATTATTACTCTTTTATTTAAAATGTCCTTATCGCTGGTTACAAAATAGTCTAGTTCTATATATTCCTCCTTCAATCTTTTTGCTGTTGCAATATGCATATTGTCTAAAGTTTTAAGTTGGATAAAGGGGGCTAAAGTCGCAGCTAAGAAAGTCTCTTTCTTCATTACAATTCTAAAATCTTTTAGAACGAGTACAAGATTTTCATTTTCCAGGAAGGGGACAGCTAAATTCCAGTCAAGCAAAATATATGAAACTATAGCCGTTATGATCTCGTTTCTAGAAGCTTTGTTCAGTATATCGCTATTATCGATTTGAACTTTTAACTTCTGATAAATCCTACTTATTGTTGAAAAGAGCTCAACTATTGTAATAGGTGAGCCTATTTTCTTAATGTTATTCATTTTAGATATTTTCTCACATTCTTTGTGAAATGGGTCATTTGGAACATATTTCGCGATAAGAATATTTGTATCAGCGTAAATGTTCAAGTCTATCCCTTCCCTCAGATATTATTTCCTCAGCTGTTTTATCCGTAACTATGATAATTGGACATTGTCCGTTATCCCTCTTCTCTAATAGTCCCTTAACAATTTTTGATATATTGTTCGTATTTAAATTAATAATTTTTCGCCTTAAACTTTCAGCTATAAGTTTTCTAATAGCCTCGTTTCTACTCTTATAGATGCCTTGTTTAACTAGATTATCGATTTCCTTTATTGTTTCTTTATCAAGCTTAACTGGAATTACTGACACACAAAACCACCAGAATTTTACTATAATCAATCAGTATATTAATGTTATAAATTATAAACCTTTTTATACTACTTCTATCTGCAAGAGAACTCTTTTATGCATTATTAGCGTAGAGTTATTATATTGATGCTGAATCTAAAATCTATATCCAAAATTATTTCTATATACTTCAGTTTAAAATAATAGTAGTCTGCGGTTGGTGCTTAAACATGGATAAGAATTATGATTTAAGATCGTATCTTGAGGATATTAAGGCTAATAATTTGCTTATCGAGATTGAAAAGGGCGTAGATATCAATTTGGAATTATCTTCGGTTGCAAGGAAAATAGAGACGGAATATGGGAAGACTGTTCTTTTTAAAAACGTGAAGGGGTATGATATTCCAGTTGTGACAAATTTGTTAAGCACAATGGAACACATAAGAATTGCTTTAAATATAGAGAGGAAGGAAGACATTTTGCAAAAGATTACTGATGCTATGGACAATCCAATTAAACCTACTATTGTATCCTCAGCTCCTGTAAAAGAAGTTAAAATTTTAGACCCAGATAAAATAGATTTACTTAAACTCTTTCCTATACCTGTTCATGCGTTAAAGGATAGTGGTCATTTTATAACGGCAGGGATTGCTTTTTCAAGAGATCCAGATAACGGCAGGCAGAATTTGTCATACCACAGAATGGAGGTAAAAGGTCCCAGAAAGATAGGTTTTCATATCGACCCGTGGAGAGATATTGGAATATGGTATGAGAAAGCTGAGTCACGTAATGAGCCCCTAGAAGTTGCTATTGTTATTGGGGCAGATCCCGCAATTGAATTGGCTGCAGCTGCTAAGATTCCATATGATGAAATTGAATTAGCAGGTGCATTGAGAGGTAAGCCAATCGAGATGGTTAGATGTGAAACTGTCGATATTATAGTGCCGGCTCATGCAGAGATAGTTATAGAAGGAAGGATTCTGCCTAAAGTAAGAGAGGATGAGGGGCCATTTGCAGAATTTACTGGATATTATGGTGTTGGGCATGGGCACCCCGTAGTTGAAGTTTCAGCAATAACTATGAGAAAATCGCCTATCTATCGGACAATTATTGGTGCTTCAATGGAGCATTTAATATTAGGAAACGTGGTTTCTAGGGAGCCCGTTTTATACAAACTAGTTAAGCAAGTAGATCCGAATGTAAAAGCTGTACATATTCCTCCGTATAGTGCTGGTTTTCATGCGATAATCTCTGTTAAAAAGAAGATTGAAGGTCTTCAGAGAAATGTTATTCTTGCTGCATTGACGAGTCACATTAATATCAAACACGTAATAGTAGTAGATGATGATGTTAATATCTTTGACCCTAAAGATGTCCTGTGGGCTATTGCAACAAGAGTGCAAGCCGATAAAGATATTTTCATAATCCCTGGTGCATTTGGGCATCCTTTGGATAGGACAAGCAGGAATGGAGTTACAGCTAAAATGGGGATTGATGCAACAAAGCCGCTGGATAGGGCTAGCGAATTCGAAAGAGTGTCATGGAAGGATGTAAAACTTGAAGATTATTTAGTAAAGAAAGAGAAGAAGGGCTGACGATATTAGTCGTTCATATAATCGGAATTGTTACTTCATTCCGCCCTATTATATCCCAGCCTTTTTGTATAGTTCCTTTATTTTATTTTTCGCGTCCTCTAGTATTTTATCTTCATCTACTGTTAGTAGCTTTCCATTCTGAAGTACAACTTTTCCATTAATAATCACAGTGTCTACATCAGTTGCAACACCCGCATAAATTATACTGGAGATCGGATTTCTCACAGGTGTTAGTTCTGGTTTATTTGTATCAATTATGACAATATCTGCTTTTTTTCCAATTTCTATAGATCCTATCTCTTTTTCCCATCCCATGGCTTTTGCTGCATTTATCGTTGCCATTTCAAATACATGTTCGGCTGAGATTATTGTGGATTGTAGATGATGCACCTTTTGCAACAGTGCACCCACTTTCATTGTAGCAAATAGATCCTGATTGTTATTACTTGCTGAGCCATCGGTTCCTATTGCTATATTTATTCCTTTTTCGATCATCTTAATAATCGGAGCGATTCCAGATCCCAGAAACATATTGCTCATAGGACAATAAATCACATGAGCTCCTGTCTCTGCTAAATAATTGATTTCTTTTTCATCAAGCCAAATTGCATGTACTATTTGCGATTGAGGACCTAAGATTCCCAAATCATAAAGCCACTCGACTTCTCTTTTGCCGTTATCCTCCAAACACGCTTTAACAGAGCCCTGAGTTTCAGCTATGTGCATATGCCATGGTACATTATATTCCAATGCAAGTTTATTTGTTTTTACTAAAAGATCTTCAGATGATGTGAATGTTGCAACTGGGCCTGGAATAATAGTCACAAGCTCATTTTTTCCATTGTACATTTCGATAAGATCTCTCGTAATTTTCATCTCCTCTTCAGGTGTATACGGGACTGTAAAGCGTGGGATTTCCCATTTTTCGCATCGTGGTACCCAATCCCTTACACCTCTTGCAATAACTGCACGAATCCCTACTTCTTGGGCTGCATCGGCAACTCTGATTATAGCTTCTTTACTGGACAAGTCTTTATGATTATCAATCACAGTAGTTATTCCAAAACGCACCATTTCCATGAATGCAACTTTAGAGCCTATATGGACATACTCCGGCGTTAAATTTTTAGCTATTGGATAAATTATTTTTGTTAGCCATTCAAAAAGGTTCATGTCATCTCCTAAACCTCTGAGTAGAGTTTGAGCAGAATGTGTATGCGCATTTACCAAACCAGGAATTACAATCTTTCCCTTAGCATTAATTTCGATATCAGCACTATACTCTCTTCTAATATCCTTTGAATTTCCTATGGCCTTAATTCTATCTCCCTCAATATAAATAGCTCCATCCTCTAATACACCACGCTTTGGATTCATGGTAACAATTGTTCCACCAAAAATCAACAAACTTTGGCCCATTTTATCACCACTGGTCTCAGTTCAAACTACAATATCCCCTTAAATAAAAATTTGTGCCCGATTTTGATTTTGATCATTTAACATTTTTAGAATATCAATTTTATATGATTGCATAGAAGGGAAAAATTAAATTTATTTTGGAAACAAATTTATGTAAGGTGATGGATATGACTAAAAAGAAAAGACCAAGAAGCTTATTTGAGGCTATTATGGGGGACTTCTTTTCAGACATAGAATCCATTTTTGAAAAGGGATTTGAAGAGGGGTTTGAAGGAAGTACTGGTTACTCAGTTCAAGTTACTTATTCTGGCGACAAACCAATAGTTAGAGTTAAGGCATTTGGCAATGTAGATAAGAGCGCACTAAAATCTCAGCTTCAGCAGCAATATCCTGGAGCGAAAATAATAATCGAAGATGAGAAAGGAAGGGTAGAGGAAGTATCATTGATAAAAGAAATTTCTGAGGAGGAGAAAAAGAGGAGTGAAAAGGAAGAACCCAAGAAAAAAGAGGGAGCAAGTTTTCTATCCATGGTAGATAAAGATGCTAAAAAGCCATTAATAAGAGAAATTGATGAGAATGAATAAATAAAAAGCTCATGTTTTAATTTTCCTAGTTATAAGAAATACGGATAACCATATCAACAAGGAAACGAAATCACCTAATAACGTAATGAGTGTTGGTGGTGCGTCCGCTATCAGTAACGTAGCTATGTATCTGAAGAAGTCTGATCCGATAATAACCATCGCAAAAATTATACCAAAGAAAAAAGAATCTCCGAGATGAGAGAGCTTATATTTTAAACTTTCATAGTTCGAGGCCTTACTAACAATTATAGTATCGCCTATTTCAATACCCAACTTTGCTCTTATCATCCAGTTCATGAATATCTTAGTTGAATCTCTTTGTGAATCAAGAGCTACGCTAGTTCTTACGGTTACCATTCTATTATTTTTCGGATTCTTAATAGTAATTAGTGGCTGCTTGAGCATTTCCTCATTGGTTATCCCTATTACTCTTCTAGCTGGTCTATATATTCTAACTATTTCCTCATCAACATCTCTATTATCCGCCTCTGCAACCTCTAATTTTATTACTTTTCTCATTCCTTCCACCTTTTAAGGATACCATTAAGATGATATTATATTCACTTTTTGCTTAAAGTAAGTGTCGCTTTTCTTCGATCCAGAGTATTCTGCTCTTTAAAGTAGTTACTATCTATATAGGTAAGACTTTTCTAGCAATTATCACTATATCTCAAATGCTTGTTAATAGTTTATACATAAACTTTGCACCGAGTACTAAGCTTTTTATAGAGATTCTTTCATCGATTCCATGAATCATCTTAAAAACTTCACTTACAGAAATATCTGGAAATAGTGGCTGAAAGCCAAATGCTGCTGTTCCATGAGCCCTAAAGAATCGGCTATCTGTTCCACCGGTTATCAAAAGAGGGACCAGCTTAGACTTTGGGTCCAACTCCTTCATTATTTCTGCAATAGTATTGTAAAAAATGTTATCCTCATATTCAGAAAAGTACGAGCCTATACCAACCACAACCTTTTCTATTTCGATCTGTGAAAATATTTTTTCTCCCAAAGCCTTTTTAAGATGAGTTATTAGGTCCTTATACTCCTTACCAGGAAGCAACCTAGAGTCTATGGTTATTTCAGTTTCTTCGGGGATCACATTCTCTTTATAACCACCTTTGATTATGGTTGGTGTAATAGTATCTCTCAGAATCCCATTTAAAAAGGCAGCAGTCCCCGGATCTCTCTTGTAATAAGCTCTTAAAATTCTATCCGTAAGCGGTTTAAACATCAAAAGCCTTCTTATGAAACCTTTTTTCTCTAACATTTCATATATCATAGTTCTCGTTATTTTATGAAACTCTATCGGCGTTTTATATTTGTAAAGTTTCTCAACAATTTTGGAAGCTTTAACGATAGAAGTTTCCTCCAATCCAGGTAAAGAGCCATGTCCAGCTCTTCCTTTAACTTTTAATTTTAACCAGCACACGTTTTTCTGAGCTACTTCAATAAAGTATTTATTTTTTCCATTAATTGGAATGCAAAAACCTCCTCCCTCTGTAATAAGGTAATCTACCTTGAGAATCTCTGGTCTATTCTCTACAAGCCATTTAACACCATAGGTAGACCCTCTTTCCTCGTCGGCAGACGCAACAAATATTATATCTCCATGTTCTCTTTGATAACCATTTTTTACAAGTTCTAGCAGTGCCCAAACTTGAATTGCTACAAGTCCTTTACAGTCAATAGCACCTCTTCCCCAAACAAAACCGTCCTTTATTTCTCCGCTAAATGGGTGAACTTTCCAATCATTTGGATTTGCAGGAACAACATCTAAGTGACTTAGTAACATAATGTTCTTTCCTGGATTTTTCCCTTGTAACTTCACTATAAGGTTTCCTCTATTCTCTGCGCTCTCTACGATTTCTCCCTCAATTCCCTCTTTTTCCATCAGTTTGTATAGATATTCAGCGGCTTTTGTCTCATTCCCGGGAGGATTTGAGGTATCTATCCTTATGAGGTCAGATAATATTTTTGCAACCTCATTACCTATCTCATCATCACTCTTCTCTAAAGTAGGAATGGTCATCAATAATCACCCTTTATGTTACAGAATTTTTAGTTGAATAGATATATAAAAAGAAATAATTTTTACTATATAGAAATTGTTAACAAATCCTAAAGTTAAAAAGAAATCATGATAATAATCATTGTGATTTCGTTGGACAAATATGTCTGGTGGATGCGATGAATGATATGCACGTAAATAGTGAAAAATTGCTCGAAATCATAAAGAGTCGAAGAACTATTCGTGTTTTCCTAAATAAGCCAATTGAGCGAGAAATTATTGAGAAACTGCTGGAGGCTGCAAGATGGGCTCCATCTGCACATAATAGACAACCATGGCGTTTTGTGGTGATTACGAATCAAAAAACTAAAGAAGAACTCGCATATGCGATGGCCAGAAAATTAAAAGAAGATTTGGAAAGAAACGGGCTTCCAGAAGACTTTATTAAAACAAAAGTAGAGAGCTCGATTAAACGTTTTGTAAGTGCTCCGGTCCTAATCCTCGTATGCATGACAATGGAAGAAATGGATAAATATCCAGATGAGTTTAGAAATAACGCAGAAAGAACAATGGCAATACAAAGTGTTGCGTTAGCAATACAAAATATGCTTCTAATGGCACACACGCTTGGCTTGGGAGTTTGTTGGAGATGTGCACCACTTTTTGCCCCCGATATAGTTAAAAAAGTTTTAGGAATTCCAGAGAACTGGGAGCCGCAAGCTATATTGGAAGTAGGTTACTATGAAAATGCTCCACCACCTCCACCCAGAAAATCAATTAACGAGATTGTAAGGTGGATAGAATGAAAAAATATGTAGTTCTTTGTGGTGGAGTTGGAGCTGCCAGATTTTTGGAAGGTTTAGTAAATGTTGTTGATCCAGAAAGTGTAACAGCGATTGTTAACACTGGCGATGACGATGAATTTTATGGTCTTTATGTATCTCCTGATGTTGATATTGTTATTTATACATTAGCTGGCGTTGTGAATAAAAAGCAAGGATGGGGATTTGAGGATGAAACATTTAATTGCCAATCAATATTGGCCAAATACGGTCATGAAACATGGTTTAAGCTTGGAGACAAAGACCTTGCAACTCATATTCATAGAACATATTTATTGAAAAAGGGATATACTCTTGCAGAGATAACCGATAACATAAGAAAAGCATGGGGCGTAAAAACAAAGATTATACCCATGACAAATACTTTTGTTAGGACTAAACTGATTACTGAGATAGGCGAGTTAGCTTTTGAAGAATATTTTGTGAAGCATAAATATCAAGTTGAAGTCTATGAGGTGAAGTTTGAGGGAATAGAGAATGCAAAACCTGCACCCGGTGTTATTGAAGCAATAGAAGAAGCTGATGGGATAATAATAGCGCCTAGCAATCCAATTGTGAGTATTGCACCCATTTTGTCTGTAAAGGGAATTAGAGAGGCTATTATAAGCTCAAAAGCGAAAAAAGTTGCAATCAGCCCAATAGTTGGCGGAAGAACAATTAAGGGCCCAGCGGATAGACTTTTAAAGAGCTTGGGGCATGAGGTTTCAGCCATGGGTGTTGCAAGATTATATTCGGATTTTCTTGATGTTTTTATAATCGACAGCACAGATGCTCATCTGAAAGAAGAAATTGAAAACGAGCTGGGTATTGAAGTTATAGTAACAAATACAATAATGAAAACACTTGAAGACAAAAAAAAGCTTGCTAGCGTTGTTATTCATAAAATTTGAAATCTCAGAATTTTTATAGTTAAAAAGAGGCTTATTGTATTCAATAAAAACTCGGTAACCTAAATGAGCTATTTGCGTACATTCTATTGGTTGGAAAACTGTTCAAAGATTTTTAGGTTCTACCCTTATATCAGCTATGAGAGATATGGAAAAGCACTTTATGACCTATTAGTTAAGATGAATATATTCATTCAGCTTTTTAGAGTCCGTTGAGGAAAAATAGTTAAATAACCACTATTTGCTACATAGGAGTACTCTTATAAATAGTGAGTTACAGCTCTTTAAAGACTCTTCCTATCGACTCTCCGCTAATATGTATCTTTAATTCAAGAAAATAACCAAATGGCGTTACAAAAACGGGAATATTCCTCTCCTCTAACTTCTCTTTTAACCAGTTGATTGCGTACATTGCAAATTCAGGAGACGATTTGCTAGATGATAGATGAGCGAATGAATGTAAAATTATTTTATCCGTTTTTGCTTTTCTCATATGCCATATAATGTTCTTTAACGCCTTTCTGAGAACACTATTTGCATCTTTTTCATCCTTTTCTTCGGCATGAATAAATATCAGAGATGCATTTTCAAATTCCTTTTCCTCATTTAAATCCTCAACTGATTGTAGGGTCTTTTTATGTGTTTTATACCAAAACTCCAGTGCATGGAACATTAAGAGTCTCATATGCAACACATCATGAACGCTTTGTTAGGAATATTTTGGTTCTCAATAGCCTAATAAATTTATTGAATTTTGCTGATCACTCAAGGTACTCTCCTTTCTTGACTTCTTCTGTTCTGTATTCCCATACACTCATTTCCCTATACCATCTCTTATTTCTTGGCATAGCAAGAATTTCTAACACTTGCATACATTTAAGTTATATAAGAAATTTAACTTTAAGTATGTCGGAGACGAGATCCTTCTCGAGTTTAAAGTATAACTTATTATATTTCTTGTAATGTTGCTACTATTATATCTCTTCTTGAGACAGAAGATTAAAAATAAAAAAAGAATGATGATTCTATCGTCTTCTCATGATTACTATGACGATTATTATGACTATTGCTCCGATGACTATACCTACTGTTATTATGTCTATTGGCGGCCCTGGCGGAGGTGGCGGAGCTGCCTCTCTGACTATAACTGTAACAGTATCAGTTGTTACATGGCCGGCCTCGTCGTACAGCCTTATCTCAACCACGTATGTGCCAGCTTCGTCCTCGACGAACGAGTACGTTATGTTGACTCCACTCGTCCAAGTACCATTTGCCACCAGCGTGCCGTTGACGTATATCTCGTAGTATGACGGCGTGCTGTCAACAACGTTCCACACAAGCTTCAGAGTCTCGTTTATGTCAATAGTGTACTCGTCTTCAGGTTCGACAACTATCTCTGGTGCCTCCGCCGGATATACCTCGACAACATGCGTGTAATCACTTGAGCTTCCAGCTTTGTCGTAAGCAATTATCCTTACAGTGTGATTACCAGATGTTGTTAGATGCTCCGTTAGGTTGATTGATATGTGTTCTCCGCTTACATAGGTCTCATTTATGACCACGTTGCCATCGACTATGAACTGATAGTATGCCGGATTATCGTCGGTTATGTTGAACTCTAGGAATGCATCGGTCTCACCTAACTCGAATGTGTCATCTATCGAGATCACGTTTATTACTGGGACCACTGTATCAAGATGCACAAACACTGTGGATTTGTTATAGTGTCCCGCCTCGTCATAGAAGATTATCGTGACGTTATACACACCATCGGCCTTATCTAGGTTGTATGTGACAGCGACTCCAGAGCTCCATGAGTCCTCCACCTCCTTAGTTCCGTTGACGTAGAGCATGTAGTTGTCCGGGAATATGTCTTCGGCCGTCCATGAGAGCGGTACTGGTGTCTCGTTAGTCCAAATTACGCTTGGTGGCGCATTGGTTATCACCGGGCTCTCAGCAGGATGTCTTGTTATCTCGACCGTCTTGGAGTCGAAGTTTCCTTCGGTGTCATTGGCCCACAGGACAAGCTGG
>JBECUL010000007.1:0-64390 GCA_040225955.1 Candidatus Asgardarchaeum abyssi
ATCGGCGGTGAAGAGGATGTTTGGTGAGACGGTGCGGGCACACAAGTGGGACCAGATGGTCAAGGAGGTGATATTCCGTTTCATATTTTATAACGTTGTTATATCGATATGAAAAGTTGTTGATGTGAGGCTCGTGGGAACCTGAGTTGAGTTCGAATGTGAAGTCATCTCAGACTCAAACTTTATTTGTTCAACAAAGCATCACTTTAGAAAAATTTAAATAGAAGTTCTAAATACAAAATCGTGGAATTCTAATTAATTTGGAGGTGTAACTATGGCCGTACATCCTGCGCAATTGGGTGGAATACCAGTGCTTATCTTAAAAGAAGGTACTAAAAGAACAACTGGACGAGACGCTATGAAAAATAATATTATGGCCGCTAGGGCAATTGCAGAAGCCATAAGAACATCACTAGGTCCACATGGTATGGATAAAATGCTTGTTGATAGCTTTGGAGACGTAACTATAACAAATGACGGGCGAGCAATTCTAGATGAAATAGAGGTTCAGCATCCTGCAGCAAAGATGATGGTACAAGTTGCAAAGACTCAAGACGAGGAGGTTGGTGATGGTACAACAACAGCTGTGGTGTTAGCTGGAGAACTACTAAAGAATGCTGAAGAGCTTCTTGACCAGGATATTCATCCAAGTGTTATAGTTGATGGTTACAGAGCCGCTACGGATCAAGCATTAAAACTATTAAATGATATAGCAATTGATGCTGACATAGAGGATGAAGAACTTCTTAAAAATGTAGCAGCTACTTCGATGATGTCCAAGGTTGTTTCTGGTGCGAAAGATAAGCTTGCAGAAATCGCAGTAAAGGCAATAAAAGCTGTTGTTACCGAAGTGGACGGAAAACGTGTTGTTGATCTAGACGATGTCAAGGTTGAGAAAAAACATGGTGGCAGCATAGAAGATACTCAATTGATATATGGTATTGTGCTTGACAAAGAAGTGGTCCATCCAGGAATGCCAAAACGTGTGGAAAATGCAAAAATTGCACTCATCCAAGCGTCATTAGAGGTCGAAAAAACAGAGTTTGACGCAAAGTTGAACATAACTTCTCCAGAGCAGATAGAGAAGTTCATAAAAGCTGAAGAAAATATGTTAAAAGAAATGGTTGAAAAAATTGCTGCAACTGGTGCTAATGTTGTATTTTGTCAGAAAGGTATCGATGATATAGCACAACATTTCCTAGCCAAAAAGGGAATCCTAGCGGTAAGAAGAGTTAAAAAGAGCGACATGGAGAAATTGGCAAAGGCTACTGGTGCAAGGATAATTACAAACCTTGATGATATGAGTGAAAAAGATCTAGGTGAAGCAAAACTTGTAGAAGAAAGAAAAGTTGCTGACGATTACATGGTTTTCATTGAGGGTTGTAAGAATCCAAGATCGGTTACAATTCTTGTGCGAGGCGGTACAGAATTAATAGTAGATGAAGTTGAGCGATCGTTACACGATGCTCTTTCAGTGGTCAGAAATATCGTAGTTAATCCTAAAGTCGTAGCCGGTGGCGGTGCTCCTGAGATATACTTAGCACTGCAACTAAGAAAATTCGCAGAGAAAGTAGGTGGGAAAGAACAATTAGCTGTTGAGAAATACGCTGAAGCATTAGAAGTGATTCCCAGAACCTTAGCTGAAAATGCTGGATTGGATCCAATTGATATTATTGCTACATTAAGGGCTGAGCATGACAAGGGTCACTATTGGATGGGCGTGAATGGATTTGAAGGCAAAATTGATGACATGCGAAAACTTAATGTATATGAACCATTAGTAGTCAAACAACAAGCATTGAAATCCGCAAGTGAAGCGGCTATAATGATCTTGAGAATCGATGATGTAATAGCCGCTTCAGAGCTTGGCAAAGAAAAGGAAAAAGAAGGCGGTGAAGGTGGCTTCTCAGGAGAAGAGTAAAACTTCCTCCTCTTCTTTATTTAGTGAATCTATAACTAAGGAAGAAGTTGAAATAAAAATAGGTCCTCCATGGCTTACTAGATTTGAGATTTCTCGTATTATTGGTGCTAGAGCTTTACAACTATCAATGGGAGCCCCTGTTCTTATAGAATTACCTAAAGGTTATGATGATCCTATAGAGATTGCGGAATATGAATTTAAGAAAGGGATACTTCCAATATCCATAAGAAGAGCTCTTCCTAATGGAAGATATCAAGATATACCATTAAAAGTACTTCTTGAACTCAGTAAGAAACATAATATTTTTGTAGAGTAAGTAAATTATTATTCTGCTTTTATTCTTATTTTTAAAGATTAATATGGATGTTGAACTAAGTGGTTTCTAAAAAAATTGTCATATTAATTACAGGAACACCAGGAACAGGTAAAACTATTATTGCGAAACTCTTATCAGAAAGATTAAATGCTGAATATTTATCCTTAAATGATCTTGCGTTTAAGTATAATTTCATAGAATCTTATGATAAAGATAGAGATACATGGGTAATTAAAGAGAAGGAGCTTTCTGCTTTTGTGAAAGAAAAAATTCTAAAATCAGAGAAAAATATCGTGATAGATTCTCACATGGGTGAGATATTGGATCCTAAAATTATTGATTACATTATTATTCTACGCACTCGTCCAAAAGTATTAAAAGAACGTCTATCTGAACGTAATTGGAAGGAGAGTAAAGTTGATGAAAACGTGCAAGCTGAAATTCTTGGCATTGTTACATATAACATATTACAACATTTCCCTAAGGAGCGAATATTTGAAATTGATACCTCTGACAAATCTCCTAACGAAGTAGTAGAAATAATAGAAAAAATTATTAAACATGAGAAGAGCTTTAAAAAGTACTTAGTTGGTAAAATCGATTGGTTAGATGAGGAAGCCATTTCCAAATTTTTTGATTAATTTAAATGGCAAAAATAGAAAAAAAATAAATAAGCTTAAAACAATAGTAGAAGTGAATTGATATATTGTTATTGAGCCTGCATTTAATAAAGGGGTATAGGGAATAAGACATTTATTCTATATGGTGAAGAAGTAATGCAAGCATATAATATCGTTGAAGATGGGACTCTTGCAGAGATTAAGCTTACAAAGGACGAACTAAAGCCAGATCGTGTTATAATAGTTGTTGATGATAATAACGAACGTATATACATATGGCAAGGGTCAACTGCAAATGTTAGAAAGAAATTTATCGCATCACGTCAAGCTCTGAATATCCGCGCCAGAAAAGGAATGAATTATCGTGTTCATCCAGTCACTCAAGGAGACGAATCTATTGAATTTCTTCAACTAATCGAAGGAAAAGCCATCGCTAAACCATCTATTCCTAAACCAAAAGTTGAAAAGAAAGTTGAAGAGAGACGAGCGACACTATCTTTACCTAAACCAGTTACACCATCTGTACCCTCGATAAAAGAACCACCATCTTTACCTAAGCCTGTAACAAAGGTGCAGACGGTACCATCTCGGGCTATAGAGAGTGTTCCGAGAGCAGAGCCAAGTGTAGCTGTACAAAAACAGATAGCACCGCCACCTCCAGCATATCCTGTAGCGGAACCAAAAAAGATCTCCGATGTGTCATCAGTTTTAAAATCACTAGATAATGTTGATGTACCAACTGGTTTTCGTAGAGAGATGGTTATTGTGGGGGATACTTTATTTACAATAACTGAAAAACGTAAGAAGTTTTTTGGTGAAACTTCTATTGAGCGGACTATAGAGCCAATTTCTTCGCCACCAGATGGGGAGTTTTATGTAGAAGATTATAAAATTAGAGTGATTATACGTAATCACAAGGTATACGCTATAGAATTTTTGCGTCCTGAATCACCAGAGGTAATATTAGAAGAAATCGAACCTGCTGCAAAGAAGCATTTAAGTGAGCTCATAGATGTTTTTGAAGAATTGAAAAAGAAAAAGAAATAATACTCTTTATTTTTTCTTCCTTTTACTGTTCTCTAATTTTTAATTGAGCATAGAGGTAGTTTTCTATCATCTTAAATATTATTTTAAGGAGAATTACACCTATCACTCCTGCTAATAAAAGATTAACCACATTTGCTAAAACACGATTATTAATGATCATTATTGTAAAATCAATTATTTTATCTATTAGAAAAAGTGTAAGTAGCATAAAAATCCAAGTTAATGTAATTATTCCACTTAATTCTATAATATGTGATAAAAGTCCACTTCTAGCAGTCATTACATGAACCCTCCAACTATCAGCAGCTCGCTTATTATTGCTAGAATACATGACAGTATTGTTAAAATTATAAAACATTTAACTATTTCATTCTCTTTCAACGGACCCTTAGCTAGAACAAGTCTAGCCAATGTAATCGGCGCAGATTTACTACTGGAAGCCATAATGGTTCCATTGTCTAAAACTATTGTTGGTCTCTCTTTTATTTGTCTCCTTTCTTTTAATCCACCAATAGAAAATATAATTTCGTATGAGTTTAATATGAACGGTAGCATAGCGACTACTAAAATAAATTCCAACCTTGCCATTATTGCAATGGACACCAGACCCGCACCAACTGACAGTGACCCTACATCTCCTGCAAAGGCTTTTGCTGGATACTTATTATAATATAAATATGCACTTATGCTTCCTAAAAGAATAAGCGAGAGAATAACACCTATATCGCTATTTCTAAGAATTGATATTATTAATAGTGTTATTATAACAATTAACGTAGTGCCTGGCATAGCACCATTATAAACATCTAGCATGTTTACCGTATTTGTACCTAAGCTCATAGCTATTAGAATTATTAAGGGATATACTATGAAAAGACGAGCATTCCCTATAAATGGTAACCTTAGGTATGGTATATAGGCACCTAGTAAAATTATAGGCAATCCAGCTAATGTAACAATTATTGGTTTAATTTTAGGTCCAAGTACCTTGAAATCGTCTATTATTCCTATTATGCCAGCTATTAATACAGACATAGACAATGCAGAGAAATACTTCCATAAATCAGGATATAAGAGAATTGCGATTATTGACGCTATAATTATACCAAGAACGATTGCCACTCCACCCGATTCTGGAATTTCTGGCTTATCTGGTTTATGTTCATCTCTCCCTACGTGTCCTATTTTCTTCATATATTTCATTATAAAAGGAAGAATCATAAAAGTTGTAATGAACGCGACTATAGGTATTAATAGAACTTCATATGTCATTTTTGGCATCCCAATAACTTTCTAAGTATATAGTGAAAAATCATACATCTAATATAAAATTATCCCTATTATTATTTTATTTCAAAAAAATAGATAGAAATAACAACATGAACTTAAGAGGTAAGTGGTGGTGGCGTCCTTCTTTTTATTTCCGGCTCTAACTTTGTCCAGTTAATAAAATCCTCTGTTGGAGGGTCCTCCTCCCAAAGTAGTTGTCTATTTATTTCCAGCAATCGAGGTTCGACTCCTATCTTTTCTGCAACGGTTAAAATTTTATGGGGGTTACTGATTTTTGCTTTCAAGCTGTCTATAAATTTTGGACCAGCTTTACTTCTAAAGACATGATGATCTATTATCATCTCTGAAACGTTTCTTATTATAGACTCCAAATTACGTTCGACTTTCCTTAATGAAATCCTCCCAAACCCTAAATCCTTTAGGTATAATGGCGGCCCGTCTAAATAGATAACATCTGGCATTTCTTTTAAAATTATATCCAACACGTTTGATGAGATTGGCCCGTAAACATCTGGAACAAACATGAATTTTTCAATAGAATACATAATCACAGGAAGAATTACATAGCCGAGGAATTTTTTACCTACACCATGCTCTACAGCTATTGTTGTCTTAAGGATAGTATTTCCTATCTCATATCTATAATTATCTGCCCATATAACCTCTTTGCTAAATCTTTTAAGAAGTTTATTTAAACTCCCACCACGTTTTTTCTGAACAGGCGTAATATTCGCTTCAATACTCTTTAATAGTACAACCTTATCGCTATACAATTCGCTTGCCAATTCATAATCTGTCCATTGTGTTGAATAGTTTTTAAAAAACGGTAAATAATGATCAAAATGATAATGCGATATAAAAATGATCTCAGCTTTGTCAGCAATTTTCAGTATTTTTTCAGTTTCTTCTTTTAATATTCTATATTCTGTAGGATGTGGGGGTAGTTTAAACCTAGGTCCTACTGCAGCTCCGGGGTCTAGAAGTATTCCTACATCTGGCGTTTTTACGAAAGTGGCCATTGAGCGCACACCAGTACTCTCTGCAACTATAGGATAGATTTTAATATACTCCAAAGGTACCCCCCTTAGTAAAGTCTAATGATTCTTCCTACGGCCCGCGTATTCGCCTCTCTAAGAACAATCGTATCATTTGTTAATAACGCCTCTGGGCTCCTAAGAAAACGTAATCTAACACGTGCGGTATCTCCAATAACTAGATATGGTTTATCATATATTTCAACTATCTCAACGGTTTGGTTAATCGTCCTGCAATGAAGGACTGGTTTATATCCCTTTTTAATTAATGTAGGATGTTTTGTAACAATTATTTGCGCATCGAACTCCATTACTGGTGTTATTGGAAAATCTAAGTCTGCAATTACTTGTCCTCTTCTAATAATACTTGAATCTATTTTCTTTAATTCGGCACCAAAGACATCCCCTGCTATAACAGTACTTACTCGTTGATTAAAAATTTCCAAACTTTTAATCTTTGCATTATAGAAATTCCCTATGTCATCTGGTCCTACTTTTACTGTTTGTCCTTCTTTTAAAACACCACTGACAATGGTTCCAGTTATTACTACATTGGTTCCAGGTATGTCTCGATAGATTTTATCGATATATGCTAAAGCTGGTTTTTTGAGAATATTCTCACTTATATTAGGTTCTAAGTTTCCAAGAATTCTAACTAAAAAATCTATATTTGTTCCGTTTACTGTGCTGATTAAAAGTATAGGAACAATAATATTTCTCTTTATTTCTTTTAGAACTATTTCTATATCAGTTTCAGAACGTACAACAAGAGGTATTTTCCCAACTCTCTTTAATGTATGCTTTACAACACTAAGTACAAAAGATAATTTATCTTCAGAAACCTTATCTATCTTGTTTAAAACTATAAAAAATGGGGTTTCTCTGCTTATCATCAGTAATATATGTTCCCTTGTAATGTTATCTAATTTCGCCTCACCAGTGCTTTGTAAAGCACTCATAATTAACTCATATTCATCATCAACTGGGATCAACACAATACCATATTGATTAAAAGCACCTAGGACAGATCTAATCATAGTTTTTGCAAATTCCTCATGACCTGGAGCGTCAACTAAAGTTGCAATCTTTCTAGCAATTCCTAATATTCTTTTTCTTTCGTCAACCGATAAAGGGTTTCTAGGGTAAAGAGGTTTGCCTTGTTCATCAAAAGCTAAAAACAGAACATGTAAATCGGCAGTTTGACCTTTTATTAATTCTTGAGGATGTTTTAATAAAAAGCTTCTTCTATCACCTTTTCCGTCATCTAATCGTCCACTAGCAAGAACTCCAATTAGTGTAGATTTCCCAGCATTAACTCTTCCTAGGAAGTTAACGTTTATCATATGGATTTCTGAATTTGTATCTTGTTCAAGTTTGTATATACCAACAAATCCTTTTTCGGTTTTTACTCTGATTCTCTCTTTTATTTTTATCTTTGCAGAGTCGCATAGCTTTTGAAGAATATTCTCAGATACTACTAGTTCTTTTTCCTTAAGACCGTAAATCTCCCATTTTTTATTATTTATATCTTCTACTCCTAATACAAAAAGTCCTGTATGTTCATCTGTTATATATCTAAGTTGAGCAATAATTTTCCTCTTTCTATTCTCAACTAAATCCTTCTCGGTCAGAATTCTCTTCATTTCAATATGTTCGTTTTCTCCTTCTTCCAAAATTTTATTCAAAAGATGTCTTTCATTCACACTATTGCACCATATATTATATAATAGTTTAATAATATCTTTGAATAAATATTTTTAAAGGTATATTTATAAATAAATCTTATATCCTTGAGAATCGTAGAGTTTATTAGCTTAAAATACCCACTATATTTTTAGGAGGAGTTGCGTTGATTCGTGAGATCTTTATAAGGAAGGTATCTGATGGTGAAATGATCTTTCACGCAGCATTTACTGAAACAAAGGATATAGCTGTAGAAGCGCTTGAGAAGGCTTTTTTTGAAGCATCTAGAGGGCTTAAGGAGGGCGAGATTGAACACACAGAGATTGTTAGATATGCTTTTTCATACATGCACACAAGTGGCTACTACTTTGCAATACTTTTTGATAGAGTTGTCTCTCAACCCGAGCGTATGGAAAGCATGATATTTCTATCAACTCGTTTTCTTGCAGATATCATAGACTATAATGATTTTAACCAAGAAAAAATGAAATCCATAGCTATCAAGACTATTCAGCGATTGCCTGTAAAAATTGGATTAATAGGCTTTGGTGGTGTAGGAAAAACTACAACTCTTAAACTTATAAGGCAGGAGGAAGTTCCTCTAGAGTATGTCCCAACAATTTTTGGCGATAGAAAACCTCTTGCTGTTCCGATTGGTCCCTATAGGGTTATAGTTTTTGATTTTGCTGGCCAAAAGCGTTTTATGTCAGCATGGGATATACTAATTAGAGGTTCTGAAGTGATTTTTGTTATGACAGATAGTACTCCCGCTAATGTTGAAGCAACAAAACAAGAAATTCTTCCTCTTGTCTATTCCAAGGCTCCGTATGCAAAAAAGTATGCTATTGCAAACAAACAAGATCTTCCAGGTGCTCTTCCTCCTAGTGAGGTTGGTCGAAGATTAGGATTAAAAGCGTTTGGTATGGTAGCAATAGATCCATCCTATAGAGAGAAAATGTTAAATATTATAAGAGAGGCGGTTTTAGAATGAGTGAGATGTTAAAAAAAGAGATAAATTCTCTAAAAGAAGTTTTTAATAAACTTATAGAGATTCTCAATAATTTAGTTTCTGAGATGGAAGAGATCAAGGAAAAAACGACTCCAGCAACTCCTGTGGAAGAACGATTGGCTAGAATCGAAGAAAAATTAGAACTCTTATCTCAAAAGATATCGTTAGCTCAAACAATGCCTGTTACTGAGAAAACTGAGAAAGTAGCTCCACCTGTCGCAAAACCCGTAGAAAAAGCAGTTTCTGAGCCTGTTGTAGAGGAACCAATTTTTGCAGGACCGGAAGAAGAGTCTCCAAAGATCGAAGAAATTGAGCCTACTTCAGAAATACCTGCTGAGATACCATCTCCTGAAGAGCCTGAACGTCTTAGTGAGGTTCCAATGCCAGAGGAATTGCCACCAGAGGAGCCTATATCCATGGATGCGGCGACAATACAACAAAAGATATCTGAATACGAGGAACAATTGGTATCCTTAGAGCGCCAAATAAGTGACCTAGAGTTTAACTATGAAGGTGGATTTCTTGATCAGCGCGAATACCAGACACAAATGACAGAACTTCAAAAAAAGAAAGAGGATTTGAGAAGGAAAATTGCTGAGCTTAGAAAACGGTTATCCTAAATGGAGTGTAACAAATATTAAAAAATAAAAAATAATGTAATTACTACCCTTTTTTCTCTAAAATTTTTTCTAACCTTGATATAAACCATTCTTGCCCTAGTGCTTCTATTAACGGCCCAACTCTAGGTCCAAATTTTTTATTTAAAATCACAAGATATATGGCCTCAAAAATCTGTTTTACAGTTAGTCCTTCAGTATTTCTCCCAATTTCAAATATCAATGCTTGAATCTCTTCTCCTGATAGTCTTTTTTCTTTAAAGATTTGAAGAAGTTTCTCTAAACCTGCTTTTTGGGCTTCCGATAGTTTTTTCTTTATGTCCTCTACATCTTCAGTGATTACTATTTTATATTGTTCTGGTCCAAATTGCTCGACCCAATTTTTTGCAAGGTGTAAAGTCTTCTTAATAGAACTTAATACATATTCACTATGTGCATCTATTTCAATATCTTTGTATATCTTCTTAATAACTTGAACGCACTTTTCAAGGACCTTTTCTTCACCTAGTAATGACTCAAGTTGAGCCATTATTATAGCAAACCTAAAAGGAAGTCTTATCGGTCTTTGTGAGATATTTTCATTTGGCATAACTAGTGGATATAAAAATTTAACTAACCGTTTTGTCTCGTCATCGGCATCAATTTCATCATAAAATATCTTCTCAAATCTTTCAAAATCATCTATTAATTGAGGCAAGTTTTCAGGTCTCACTGAGATTGACTTCATTGGGTGCGTTCTAAGAATTACATATCTTAGTATTTCGGGCCAAGCTATTTCAAGAAACTCTTTAGGGGTGAATACTATACCTTTATGCGTCTTCATATCCCTTTCTCCAAGTCGAATCCACTCATAGGGCACTTTTACAGGTCCTCTATATCCGAAAACTTCTTTTGCGATTTCTAATCCGGTATCATAAGCCCCTCCTTTAACACAATGATCTTTTCCAGCTGGCTCGCAAGATACCTTCATAACAGACCATTTAGCTGGCCAGTCCACTCTCCATGTTAGTTTTACTCTTAAATTATCAAGTTTATCTGTTTTTTCATAGCCGCAGGCATTGCACTTGTAGGTTACAGTATCTGCCTCAGGATCGTACTTTTGTACCCTATTTGGCATAATTTTTCTCTCTTTTACTAGTTGTAGCTTACCACATTTTTCGCAGACAACACTAGCTGGCATCCATGTCTTTAATTGCTCAATATATTTTTCTTTTTGCTCTGGACCAAGTGTTGGCGCAACGTATTTTTCATAAATTTTTCTTATCTTGTCAACATTTCTAAGAGCTACTCTAACAGCATTTTTCATCTCCCTCGATTCATAAAATTTGCTAGTCCAAACGATTTTAGGGTTTAATCCAAAATCAGGAAATGTTTCAATCAGTTCCATAGCAAAGTGTTCTCCATAACTTCTATGGCAACCATATGGATCTGGAATATCTGAAAAAGGCATGCCTAGATATTTTTCAAACTCCTTTGGAACATATGAAGGAAAATGTTTTGCAGGATCAAAATCGTCGATAAAAAACGTAAAAATTACATTTTTACCCATATTTTTCAGAATCCTATAAAGAGCGTCGGAAATAATAAGCTCTCTCATAATACCAATATGAATCCTACCACTAGTCGTTTTTCCAGTATTAATTACAATGTGTTCATCGTTACGTTTTAATATTTCATCTACTATATCAAGTAACCAGTGCGAAATGTTCTCCATATAGTTCACCTTACTCTTAGGAGAATAAAAATATAAAATAAATATTTTTGTGATCCACATGAATAAAAATATAAAAATTCTTATCACTGGACCGCCAGGTAGTGGAAAAAGCACATTTGTCTCAAGGTTAATCGATGATCTAATTTCGAGAGGGTATACTGTTGGTGGAATATTAACGCCTGAAATTCGAGAGCGCAGGAGAAGAATAGGATTTAAAATAATTGATCTACTTAAAAAAAGGGAGGGTGTAATGGCTAGTGTTTTTATATCTTCCCCCTATAAAGTAGGTCGATACTCCGTAGATATCTCAGCCATAGAAGAGGTAGGTGTACCTGCATTGCAGGATGCTATCTTACAAGCTGATTTTGTTGTTATTGACGAGATTGGGAAAATGGAGTTATTTTCAAGAAGGTTCGTAAAATCTCTTTCTGACTGTTTTTCGTCAAGTAAACCCGTTATCGCTACTATAGGTGAAAAAGTTATCTCTTTCTTTTTCTCAAAGATTGTAAAAGATAGACACAATGTAAAACTTGTTCGAATAAAACCCAAAAATTGGGAAAATGAATATAACTTTGTAAAAAAACTCTTAGAACTTTAGATTTAGAGACTTTCCTAAGGATCCACCACTTGAAGAATATCTTTTAAATCATTTAAAACTACCTCAGCGCCCTCTTTTATTAGTAAATCTTTGGTTGAATATCCTCCAGAAATTCCCCATCCTCTTATTCTTGCGTTTTTTGCTGCCTGAATATCAATTATACTATCTCCTATAAAGATCACATTTTGCTTGTCCACTTTAATTCTCTCTAAGATTCTTTCAATACCAAGCGGATCTGGCTTTAAGGTGTTAATATCATCCCTTGTTACTATACAATCAAAAAACTCTTTTAAACCAAAACGATTAAGGATTATCTCGGTAGATTTTCTTCCATCATTTGTTAAAATGGCAATCTTATAATTCTTTCTTCTTAATGCTTTTAAAACATCTTTTACATCAGCTTTAAGTTTCGAGTTGATTGCAGCATCTATTTCATATTTATCTGCGATTTGTGAGATTTCTTGAAATATTGTATTATATGTCTTATCATCTACATTATCCTTTGCATATTCTAATATCTCTACAACTCTTCTTCTTAAAAAAAGCTCTTCATCTATGTTTAAACCGTACTTTTTTATCAATAACTTTATTATTTCTCTTTTCATGGAAACAAAATCTATTTTATTATCAACCAAAGTTCCTTGGAGATCAAATATTATTAGTTCTATTCTCCCTTGCACTTTTCAAGAGCCTCCCATAATTCATCTTGGCGAGGCCATTCAATACTTTCTTCTGAGCCGTCCCCCCTAACGAGAATAAGATCGGGAGAGTCTATAAATTCTCCTATAACTGATGCATCAATACTGTTTTGTTTTAATCTTTCGACGACTAATGATTCCTTTCCTTTCTCGACAGCAATGAGCATCGTGCCAGAGCTAATTAAATAATAAGGATTTATTTCAAATATATTTGCTATCTTTCTCGTAATTTCACTAATTTTAATGTTTTTCTCATAAACTCTTATTCCTAATTTAGAGGCCTCTGCAATTTCGCAAATTCCTCCTAAGATTCCTCCCTCTGTAGGGTCGTGCATTGCATGAACTACCCCAGTCTCCATAGCGGTTAAGCCATCTTTTACGACAGATATCCAATTCTTAAATTCTTTAGCCTTTTGAATTTCAATTTCACTCAGTCCTCTATTTCTTAAAAACTCTTCACCGTCCTCAGCTAATATCGCAGTACCTTCTATTGCCGCCATTTTCGTCATTATCAATTTATCTCCTACCTTTGCTCCACCCGAAGTAACATATCCGTTATAAACAATTTCACCTACCATAAATCCAACTGCTATTGGATTCTTAATATCTGGAGTGAATTCTGTATGGCCCCCCACTATAGCTACGCCTATCTTTTTTGCTTCAGTATCCATCTGCTCTGCAATATATTTCAGTTTTTCTAAATCGAAATTTTGAGGAAGTAGCAACGTAACCAGAAGAAAAACAGGTTTCATGCCTCTAGTAGCAATGTCATTAGCGTTTATATGAACCACTAGTCTTCCTAAGTCCTTATAGGCACCTGTAATAGGATCTGTTGTGAGCCCTATTATATTATCCTTAATTTTTACTACAGCAGCATCCTCTCCTATTGCTGGTCCAAGTAGTATATTATCATTAGGCGAGCCCAATCTCTTAAAAATAATATTTCTCAATGATTCTGGTGGCAGTTTACCATATTTTATTTTATTCATTTGCGTTCACCACAATCTTTTCCAAATGTTCTGCAATCTTATTAATAATATCCATATCAACATCGTGTAAAAAGAACCGATCAATTTTATTTATTAGCTCCATCTTCTTTTTTCTATGCTCCTTTAATATAGTAATTATATCTTTTGTAAGCTCTTTTTTACACTGCCCACAGAATCTATCTCCACTCTTACACTCATTATAAATGATTTTCAAATCATCATCGCTTCTAAGTGAGTAAGCTCTAAACCACTCATAGACTACACATTTATCAGGATTTCCTCCAAATTTTCTTTGCTTCGCTAATGTCCCTTGCCCTCCAGTAAGCGCTTTCCAAATTTTGCGTTTAATGGTCTTATTATCATCATCTGTGAAAATGGCTGTCTCGGGCTTTGATGCAGACATAGGTTTTCCATCCAATCCACTTAAGAATTTACTATGCAATGCTGCTGGTTTGAAGTAGTCCAATCTTTCAGCAATATCTCTTGTAAGACGAATATATGGGTCTTGATCTATTGCTATTGGAACAACAACTGGCAGCCCTTTTTCTATTGTAGGCAGCAATATATGTGCTGATTGAACTATTGGATAGAAAATTGCACCTGGATTCGTATCATGTGTGAAGCCAAAAATAGCTTTTATTGTGCTAAAAGTTGTATATCTGGATAGCCTCACAGAATATTCATATAGTGGGGGATATTTCGTAGAGACAAAAAAATGTGTAATTTTTGTTTTATATCCCAATGCAGCAATATCAAGTGCATTATCATATGCATAATATAGCGCATCCCTTAATCCATTTATCTTCCTAAATACATATTTTTCATCATCACTTAATGGAATATACACTTCCGCATCATATTCATCTTGGATCCATTTCACTACACTAAAAACTCCTAAATGACCTAAATGAATTTTATTCGAGGGTCCTCGTCCGCTTACAACAGAAAATCTTTTTCCTTTCTCTCTCAAATCTAAAATCTTGTCAAAATCTCTATGCGCAAATATAATCTCACGTCTTATCCAAGTATGAGGATTCTTTATTCTTTTCATGATATTCCTTAGGTATGATAACCCAAACTTCGTAACAAGGCGGTCATAATCTGTAGATTTCTCAAGGTCTGTAGTGTTCATGCTTTCACCCATTCATAGTGTTTAGCATACAAATTTAGTAATTACCTCTAATTTTATACATCGATTAAAGAGAGAAAATATTATTATATATCTCTTTCTTGATATAGAAAATAAATATAAACATTAAATTATTGATATAAGGTGTTTAAATTGGCAGAGAAAGAAAAACCCAAGGATGTTAAAGAATTAATAAAAGAACTAAGTTCTCAGTCAACACAAATACTTTCAAACCTAAATAGTATAATTATAAGTATGGGAGAACTCCGCGATAATCTCAAATCATTTTCCAACACCATTTCTAAGATTCTAGAAATTATAACCGTTGCGCCACCAGTGCAAGTTGTTACTGAAGTACCTACACCCCCTCCTTCAAAGGAAGAAATACTTCCAACACCCACCCCTACACCTCCCAAACCACCTCAACAGATAGCTCCAGAGGCTCCCACTCCCGAAAAAGTATCTGCTCCTCCAACTCCTTCAGTTCCTCCAGAAAAAAAGCCACCAACAGAAGCTAAAGTACCTGCATTACCTACCGTTCCCCCAACTGAAGTTGCCGTAACTGAAGCAGAAAAAATTAGGCAAAGAAATATTTTGATAACTCATGAACTAGGTAACCTAGTTAAGCTGGCACAGAGCGGGACATTAAGTGGAAAAACTCTTGCTGAAAAAATTCTTGAGACGAGAGATAAAATACAACAAGTACTTCCTTATAGCCCAGTCTACCATGAGATGTTAATGTTATCTCAGAGAATGAAAAGCTTTGGTGATGGGACTCCAGATAGTAGTACTATAATGGAGCTTTTAACAAGAGTTGAAGAATGGAAGAAAAGATTAATAAAGTAATTTCAAATCATTGTTAGAGATTACAGTAAAGGAGTGAAGTGAAATGCCATACAAAAAGAGACGAGTAGAACGAGAAAAAGTTGTTAGGGGAATTCTAATTAATGATGAGGATATGGCAAGAATAGAATCTATAATTTCAAAAAGCAAATTTATTATACCTACCGCTCTAGCTAATCAACTGGGAATTAGAGTAAGCATAATTAAAGATATTCTAGAGGATTTAGAGAAAAGAGGCAAAATTAAAGTATATGATAAATCAAGAAGAATACAAATTTATGTCCCTGTGAAGCAATAGAAATTTCATCATTTACTTCTTATTTTCTTATTCATTTTATATTGAATCATTAAGCTGCAAATGTAAAATCATATTGGAAACGATAGATGTTTTTCCAAATAGCTTATAATCTCATCCTCGCTTACTCTTATTTGTTTCATAGTATCCCTATCTCGAATTGTAACAGTTTCATCCTCAAGAGTTTGATAATCTATTGTTATTTCAAATGGGGTTCCAACTTCATCCATTCTTCTATATCTTCTTCCTATGCTTCCATCCTCATCATAAATAGCAAAGAAACCTTTGTTCTTTATCTTATTGTATATCTCCTTTGCTATCTCTGGCAATTTATCTTTCTTCATCAATGGAAATACTCCTACTTGTATTGGGGCTAAAAATCTTGGTAATTGAAGCCAAATCCTTTTTTCGTCCTCTCTATATGCATATTCTAGAATCACATAGAGTGTTCTTTCTATGCCATATGCGATTTCCAATACATGTGGCACCACATAAGTTCCATCTTGCAGTCTCACGGAAAGCCTTTGCTTTGAGAACTCTTGATGTCTTGATAAATCGTAGTCTCCTCTATCATGGATTCCGCAAACTTCTACCCAACCAAACCGTTGTGTCATAACTTCAATATCCCAAGCATCTCTTGCATAGTGGGCTCTCTCTTCTGGTACATGCTGTCTAATTCTGATGCTTCCTTTAGGAATATTTAAAAACTCATAAAATTTAAAACCAACCCATAGATGCCATCCAAACGCAGGATTTTCTATATGCCCTTCCTCCAATAGTTCATAGATTTTCATGTAAACAAAATCTTCTTTATTACTTGATTGCTGTAGTTTATAGGGGAGCACAGGTAGCTCATAATCTTTTATTTCATCGAAATATGGAAAATTATTTTTCTGTTCTGGTAGTATAAAGGTTTGTGCTTCCGCTTGTGTGAATTCTCTCAATCGCAAAACTCCTTGTCTAGGTGATATCTCATTTCTGTAGGCCTTACCCATCTGAAAAACGTAGATAGGTAATTTTTCTCTAAAAAAAGTAAACAATCTATTAAAAAGAACATATGTAGTTGTAGCAGTTTCTGGTCTAAGAATGCAATCACTATCAAGTCCGACTGTAGTTTTTAACATAAGATTGTATTCTTTTACTTCACTCAATTCGCCTTTGCATTTAGGACATCTAATATTTTCTTGTTTGATTATTTTATTTAATTCATCAAAATTAAGTCCAAATGTTTTAATATGAGGTCTAAATTCCTCAATTAGCTTATCCGCACGATATATACTGCCACATTTTTTACATTCCACAATTGGATCTACAAATCCTTCAACATGTCCAGAAGCTATCCAAACACTAATAGGTGAGATTGTATTTGATTCTATCTCCCAAAAATTATTTTTCACTAACCACCTACGGAGTAGTTTTTCAATATTCGTCTTTAATCCCTTTCCAAGAGGACCAATATCATAGAATCCTGACAGCCCACCGTATATCTCTGGACTTGGACCCCATATGTACCCTCTTCTCTTAGCAAGTGTCATTACCTTCATGTATAAATCATTCTTGGTCGGCATTAGAATTTTCACCACGTTAATGCTTTTTTGATAATTCAAATATTTTTCGTTAATGTTTTAGTAAAATTTATTATTTTCCTTTATGTTTTTTCTCTTAGTCATATATAGGTCAACTTGTCTGGTAGATTCTTTATGATAAAACATAGGCGTTTTATACATTATAAGCATCCTTTTGATTTTAAATGGAATGTCAGCCATAATGAGCAATTGCTAGATTTTTCTGAAGGTAGAGCACTTTATTCATTTTTAAATGAAATATATCTGGGGCACGTTCCTGATTATAAATTTAATTCGGATAATGTTAAAAAAGCTTCTCAGTTTGTTTTGAAAAATATTAGGAAAGAGGAGATTCAAATATTAGCTAAGAAGCTTGAAATAAAAGGGTTGATCAAGAGTAAGAGAAATGAACTCCTTTCTAAATTAACTCAAGATGTTTTTAAACGTTTTGAAAAACCAAGTAAAGACATTATATTAAGATATTTACTAGTAAAGAACGAAAATGCACTAGCAATTCAAATACCTGTCTGGTCAGATAAAGAACCAGTTGTAGGTCATATAGATTTATTACTCTTTAATACTGATAACAAACAAACTATAATTGCTGAGCTCGTAAAAGGAGATTTACTTATAAAATATCTTCCCGTATTAATAAAATATATGGAGCTTTTAATCGAACGCATACCAACAATAAAAAATCTTAGTGGGGTCTTGTTCAATAGATACACAGCTATTTTCATTAATTATAGTTCGGTTGGTGATATAATTAACTTCCTTAATATTAAGTAGTAGTTCCTTCTATAGCTGTATCGTCGCTTTTCATTTTCTCTAAGAAATCTGTTATTGAGTCCGCTTTAATTATCCTTTTAGTAACTACGAATTTTTCTCTTAACAATCTTAAAATGCGCCCTACCTCCGTATCACTTAACTTAGTAAGATCTATAAAGAACATAAATCCAAAATATTGAGCAAACATAAAAGGATCGACTCTAATAACAAAAGTTGCCTTTTCTGCTATCTTCAAAAAAACATCTGGACTTGTTATCTCCAGAAATTCCTTTACCATTTTTCACACCTATTATGTGTAGTAATTGGTTATAGATTCACTACATTAATAATCAATAGTTAAAAATTAATATACCTTCTATTTAATGAAATTTGGGTGTTTGTTTATGTCTTTACTTTCAGAAATTCTTACTAAACTGAATCAAGCTCCCAAGAGTGATGAGGATCACTACACTCTCCTTTTCAGAATCTTAGTTATATATATACTTGGTTTTTCTGTATTCTATTTTCTCTTACCAGAATATTCTCTTGGTTTATTTCTTTATCCAATTAATATTATAGAACGATTAATAATTATATTTGTCATAGGGCCGCTTATCGCTGTTGTTTATACAATTCTATCGTCTCCAATTATTTATTTCATATGGCATTATTACTGTAAAAGTAAATACAGAATTCTTGCTGATTTTGTAACATTAGTTCTTTCATATGTTTTTTCAGTTTTACTTATGAGTGTTTTAGGAATAGTTTATTTATCATTTAGCAATCAGAACGTATCACTTTTCACTAGGTCACTTTATGTGGATTTTATTAGATTGATTCCAGCTCCCTTCATTGGTTTAACTCTTTTTTATCTTATTTCTATTGGATATAATGCTATTCTTTATAAGTATAATCTAATAGATGTGAGTGGAAATGATGGTGGGCTCCTAAAGAAAATAAAAAAGCATGAACATGATATAAAAATCGTAATTATAATATTACTAATTTCTGGAGCCATTATAGGTGTAAATTTCGGACTTTCGAGACTTCTTAATACATCTTACCCGATAGTAGTTGTTAGCTCCCAAAGTATGGTTCCAAATCTGAATGTCGGAGATATACTAATTCTAAAAGGGGTAGACCCTTCAGAAATTCACGTAGGTGACATAATAGTCTTTAGGGCAACATGGCTGCCTGCTAGAAGCCCGCTTGTTGTCCATCGCGTTGTTGAAATTGAAATCATAAATAATCATTATTATTTCTATACGAAGGGAGATAATAATTTACTTCCAGATCCAGAACCAACTCCTGATATGAATGTTGTTGGTGTTGTTGTATTTGTTATTCCAAAAATAGGAACAATAACTTTATTTCTTCAGTCTAGTGGTCTTACAGTTCCTATAATCATAATTTTATTGATTCTTCTGATCTACAGTTTTTTAAGTGAGAAAAAGGAGGAGAAACCAAAAAATAAAAATTAGCTATAATGTGCAGCATTTCTTATGAACCACTACTTCATATCCTTCATTTTTAAGTCTTGATACGGCATCATGTGACGGAACAGCTATCCTATCCGCAATGTACCTAATCGCCATATAATCTAATGTTTTTCTTAAGTTACCTGATGGACGCATGCATCCTAGTGAGATCGATGAATCTAAAACTAATCTAGAAAGGGCCATGACCGATAAAATTTCTCTAAGAGAGGGAGGTGTTATATTTTCAAAAGGGGTGCTTGGGGTAGGGCGGATAATTATAAATACCAGTTCTGGGGGAGCTATTTTTCTTACAAATTCGAGCGATACAAATTCATGTTCTGTAATCTTTCCATAATAAAATCCAATTCCGATATGTGGTGCAACTGTCAAATTGTTTCTTTTTAAATTGATTAGTGTCTTCAGATAATCTTCGGGTGTCTTTTTTAACCCGTAAACATCCTTTATTATTTTTATATCACCTGAAACATCAACGGATACCGAATCTATACCAGCATATTTTAGTAGTTTAGCCATTTTCTCATTAGCAAGTCCCGTATGAACATTAATAAGCAGATTAGTATTCTCCTTTATCCATTTTATTGCGTCTATAAAAGGTTCTAATGGTACATATCCTTCAGTTGTATATCCACCACTTATGAGACACCCGACTCCTCCACTCTTTTCATGTTTTAAGCAAAATTCTTTTAACTTTTGAGGATTGGTTATTGGTATCATGTGTTGCAGATACTTACCCATACAGTGTTTGCATTGTAGCGCACAGAATCCTCCGGTTATCGATACGGATGGAAATTCTTTTCCTGGATAGAATACCTCGATCTTTTTTCCAAATAATTGCTCTCTCTTACTTTTCGCTAATAGTAAAAGATTATTGTAGAATATATCATCTCTAATAGCTTTATTAAATATCTCCCTAAAATTTCCACTTTTAATTGCTCGGAATATTTCATCTATATATTGTTCTCTCAAGTATCGTCACCTTAGGCCGATCCATTTTATGTCGCTGTATTTTTTCATCAATTCATCTGCCAATTTTTTCTCGTATTCTGTAAGTTCGCTTTCAATTAAAGTGACTTCTAGGGCATCCTCGAATCCTTTTTTAAGATATTTTGCGACATCATCAAAATCTGGCTTATAGCCAAGTAGGTCCTTCATAGAGGTTACTCTTTCTTTGACTGACTGCACAATTTTATCTCTTATTTTCTCATTTGGTACCTTTAGAAGAGTAAACATCGTGTCAACATCAACATCTATAAGTAGAGTTCCATGCTGTAGCAGTATATTTCCTTTTCGTGTTTGTGCGCTTCCTGAAATTTTTCTGTTTCCGACAATTATATCATTATATGGTCTGAAATCGGCCTCAATAGAAAATTTTCTTAGAGCAAAAATAATTCCACTACAAATTTTTCTATATGATTCAATTAAATCTCTTGGAATTGTCCTATTATCAATGAGCGCAATAGTACTATATGTAATCTCTCCATTATAATCATGATAAACAGCACCTCCGCCTGTAATTCTTCTTGTCACATCTACACCCACTTTTTTAGTAGCGTATGTATCAACTTCAAGTTCTAAACTTTGAAAGTAGCCTATTGTTACAGCAGATGGATTCCATCTATATAATCTAACAGTATTGGGTACGAGATTTTTTATTCTAGCTCTTAGAATGGCCTCATCTATTGCCATATTCATATAAGCATTTCTAACTTCTAATGGCAAAAAACGCCACTTATTCATCCTCAACACCCAATTCTTTTCTTATCCTTCTTATATCATCCTCATCTGGCCTCATGGGAAAATTATAAATTATACCACTAGGAGACTCATTATAATAGGGTCTATTACAATAAGAACATCCAGTTGTAATAAATGGATATCCGCTTTTTATAACTTTTTTCAGAATTTCCTTGGAAACTCCAAAATTTAAAAGGTTGCCGCTGTCGTCGAAGGTCATTTTTTCAAAATTTGTAATTTTATGCCTTATAAGATAATATGCTAGTTGGATTTTCCTGTATAAGGAAATATCTGGAGGTTTCATATTTTCTATTTTCGTTCCTCTTATCGGTGTCAATGCCATAATTCCAACTATTACGCCAAGGTCATTCATTTTTTGAAGAAAGTTAATAGCATCTCTCTCCGACTCCCCAAAACCAATGATTATATGTGTACTCACATGCCATTTTCCATAAATGTCTAAAGCATCTAGTAATGCTCTCCAATGTCCTTCCCATGTATAATTATTCCCTGTGCTTTTGCCCTTTATTTTTTCAAAAATTTCAGGTGTTACAGCATCAAAGGAGATCGATAAATCACTTACTCCTAGCTTTTTTAACTTTTTCATATCTTCCTTAGAAATTGGATGAATTGCTAAAGAGAGAGGAACTTTACCCTTAATTTTTGTTGCTATTTTCTCTAATTGGTACTCTAAAATGTTCATTAAGTTAGGAATATTTATAGTCTGCACACAAATTCTGAAGATCTTCCTATTGTTTATTGCTTCATTTATTTTCTCAATAACTTCATCAAGAGGATATTTTGGCCATATAACCCGTGAAAGATAATCGTTACTTATTTTACTCTCCCTAGCTTGAACACAAAAGATACAATTTGCAGTACATTTATTTTCTGAATATGTCATCAGATATGCGGTTGTGGGCAAAGCTTTTACTTTAATTCTTACTAAACCTATTGCCGCTGCTGTGCCTATTGATACTCGTATAAATTCTCGTTCCAAAATTATCTCACCTTGATAAATCTTTTTCTTGGTAGTAACCATTATATGTCTCATCTGTCGGGTTTTCGATACGCAAAAATACCATCTGTACCCAAGCCTCGGATTTGTGTATTTTTGCACTTATTGGAAAATAAAATGTTTGTGTTGGAGTTCCAGAAAATCCAGCATCAAGCACACCAGTTTGGCTTTTAATTATTCCAAGTCTATTAAAGGTACTTCTCGGAAAGATAAGTGCTATCATATCTTTAGGGATTGATACCTTTGGTAATACAATTTCGATAATACTTCCTTTTTGAATTTTGTAATATCCATCACTGTCAGGATGTATCTCAACTCTGTTATCATAAATTTCGATGAATGTTTCATCCTCTTTTATGTAGCCTCTCATATTTTTATGAAGAAACGCAACGGAGTTATCGGGTATTTTAAAAACTCTCAATGGTGCCAAGTCGATACCATTTGGGTTTATTTTTACAAAGTCGCTTAAGTAATTTGCTACCTCTTTTCCACTGATAATCATAAATATCACCGAAATCAATAAATATTTACGAAAATCTAATATCTAAGGCTCTGAAAATAAGCATACAGTTTAAATATTTAAAAAATCTGTTATGCTTTAAAATAAATCTGAGCGGAGCTAAAGATGTTTATAGAAGTAATATCAAAATTATTTCTCCAGATAATGGATTTCCTAGACTGGTTAATGCATTTTTTGGGTTTATTAGGATACTTTTTAGTTCTGGTACTTCAGGCTATAATAGCCCCCATACCAAGTGAAGCAACTTTGATGCTTGGTGGGTGGTCTTATGGTTTCTTTTTAGGAGGTTTAGTTGGATGGCTAGGTACCACAACGGGATCTGTTATTACATTTTTTATTTCAAGAAAGGGCGGGCGCCCTATAGTAGTAAAATTTGTTGGTGAGAAGTCGGTTTCTTTTGCTGATAAATGGTTCGAACGGTGGGGAGGCTGGGCAGTTCTTTTTGGTCGATTAATTCCATTTATTCCGTTCGATGCCATATCTTATGGAGCAGGGTTAACGAAAATAGACTTTAGATCATTTATAATTGCTAGTACTTTAGGGGGTGTTCCCCGCTCCTTCTTTTATGCTTGGCTTGGGTATACCTTTAGACGACAAGTAGAGAGAATCACTTTAGAAGAAATTCTACAGGACCCATCTATGACATTCTCTGTATCAATTTTGGTGGTAGTTTCTTTGATAATTATAGTAGGATATTATATCATTAGTAAGAAGTATTCATCCATTCTCGCATACAATAGAGAGTTGGGAGCGGTAGACATTGATACTTCTCAAGGATAAAGAATCTGATAAAGTATATAAACTATACATTATTGACGCTCATCATCATGTAGGTAAGGAAAAAAATATTGAAAATAAACCCTCTGATGTCTATCGCTTCTTTGAGAGGATTGAAAATTATATCTTATCAAAATTTGAAAAGTTATCCTCTAGGGAGCTTGAACGTTATCGTTTCATTCCAATTAAAGTTGAATCATCTATAAGTTATCTTACAACCTTTTTAGAAGATATACCATCCTGGAGAGAATCAAATATCGGCTGGTTAGTAGATAAAAGTGTAGTTTTCCCCTTAAATGATATATACGCTTATACGACTGATGTTGCTTTTGAAAAAAGTAATAGGATAATCTCAAGCATAACTACGAAGCTTCCAGATTCTTTGCGTCTTTATGGATTCGCAAGAGTAGATCCTAAAGATGGTCTGAAAGCGGCTAAAGAGTTTCAAAAATCCATAAGTGAATTGAAGCTTAGAGGATTAAAATTACATCCTATATCTCAAATGTTTATTGATAGATTGCTTGGAGAAGAGGTAATCTCTCTAACTTGTGAAGCTACAAAATTTAATGTTCCCGTAATTATCGATGCTCGATTCATCGCTACTGCAAGGCGAATCAAAGAATTAGCAATTATTACATCAGAGAAAATAACTCATAATAAAGATTCCCAGCCAAAAATCATAATAGCTCACTGTGGTAGGTCCTTTGGGAACCCAGAGCTCTTTTCAGATATTTTATCCAATAAATTTGTTTATGGTGAAACTTCAACGCTCTCTGGGAGTGATATTCCTATATTTTATGAGCTAGCTTCAGAAATATTAGGTAACGTGAAAAACATTGAGGATTCTTGGTCATCAAAAATAATTTTTGGTACAGATTCTCCTTTAATGGGCGAAATTCAAGCAATAGAGCACTTAATGTTCCTTTTCACTTATGATTTTTATTCGATAACTGGTGGTGGTTTTTTTGAAATTCAACAAATTCTAGCGGGTAATATTCTACGCTTAATCCCTTATCCTGTCTTTCTTTCCCCCTCAGAAAATGATAAAAAAGTCCATGTAATAGAATTCACGAGTATAAGAGATTTTGAAAATTTCATGAAAGCAATAATGATGAGTGCGATGAAAGGGGAGATTAATATTATATCCGTTGACAATCTAATTGGCCCATATGGATCTATAGTTTACAATAACAAAATAATCTTATCCCTATTCTATCAAAAAAGTAAAGTTGAAAGAGTTCTATTTATAGATATAGATGAATCTGAGAGTATTTATCGTATATTTCTAATACCAAGTGAGATGCTTGAAGGGGTGACAAGAGTTGCAGATTACACGGAGAATAAATTATATCGTATCTATGAAGAGTATATATTGTCCGAGGTTAATTATAGTAATATAAAAGAATTTTTTAATGGTAAACGACAAAATTAACGAATAGAAAAAAATGATTTTTTATAATAATGAGAGGGATAAATCATGGATGACTTCTTTCGTGTTATTGAAGGTGGTGATCTAAAAGGGAATATACATATGAATCCCAAAGATATGGAGGATTTAGACATTTCCACTTTAAGTGTAATAATTTTTAAGCATGAGTTTGGCTATTTTGGAGCGGGACGAGTTAAAAAGGATCAGACTGTTGAAAGAGGCACTATTAAGGTTGATAGCTACCTACTTGAGAGTAGCCATATAAAACATGGCGATGAGGTTGAAATAATAAAGTATGAAAAGCCGGTAAACCCTATTAGTAAAGTTGAATTTATTCTAGAGCCTAGAAGACCTGATATTCCAGCAGAAGAACTAAAAGCAATTGCTGAGGAGCGTTCTAATGAACTTAAATTACTTCTTGATAATAAAATTGTATTCGAAGGGATGGAAATTAATTGGCCTACTCTTGATGTTACTGTCAAAATAATGTCCAAGGAACCCAAATTAGGTGCGTATGAAGTTGGATTATTAACATGGGAAGAGTTAAGTTATTCATTTTCAGTTAAGGGTATGGCTGAAAGATTCGATGCAATATTACTTATAGATACTTCTGGAAGTATGCAACAAAGAGATTTACTTGTTAAAAATATCTCTCCTGTCATTGAAAGTCTTAAAGATTACGCCCGTGATGATCCATCTTTTCAAGCATTTTTAAATCAATTTAAGGAAGGGACTCGTGTGACACGCATAATGGGTGCTGCATTAGCTGCGCAATTATATTTGCAACGGAAAATAGAACGAGGGTTTGGGGAACGTGTCGCTGTAATAACATTTGCCAGAGAGGCCGATGAGTTGACATTCAAACCTCGCGGCTCTCCCACATTACAACCATGGGTTGAGTGTAAAGGTGAGGGTGCCGAGATAGGGATAAAGGTGGTTTCTCGGTTTATTCAAGAGAAATGTCAGAGTGGTGAAGGACTTACAGACATGGGCGCTGCTCTTGAGAAAGCTGCAGAAATAGTAGACCAATTTAAACCATTACCAGATGGTCGAAAATTGCCTGTGATGCTATTACTCCTTACAGATGGTTTACCAACCAAAGGGCGAAATCCTATTGACGTTGTTAAGGAAAAATTTGCAAAAAGAAAAGATGTTGTAATATATACCCTAGGAATAGGTAATCCTGAAGAGATAGATGAAGATTTACTTCGAGAAATTGCTGCTCTAACAAAGGGGCAATACTCTTTATGTGCTGACCTAGGCGATTTAATGGACTGGTTTGATAGGTTAGCTCAAGAATTTACTAGAGTATTAGGTAAAATGATTTAATGCTATTCTGGGATCACGAAAAATACTTTTTCACTTACTTTTGTGCTCTTAATTTTTATTCCTTTTTGATAGACCTCTCCAAATATTCTAATTTTTGTTAAGGTCTTTGATATGGTTATATCTATTTTTGCTATTTTTAATCGCTTAATTTCTCCTTTTTTAATTGTGAAGGGAGGATACGAGATTTTATAAGATTTACCTGGGGAAATATCAACATGAATAATAAGTTGAATGGGTGAACTTATATCTGTGTCACTTTTAATGGTAGGTTCTATTATTATTTTCTCTAAGGAGGTTATCACATCTGGTATTGGTAAATTATCTTCTGTTTTTATATCAAGCGTTACTTTTAACAAGGGTGATTTTGGGAGTTTTATTTTAGCTTGCTTTTGCGTTTCATCTATTTTTTCCTCTCCACTAAAAAGCATTGCTTGGATAATGCATAATTTTGATGCCTCGGCAAATAAAGGAACATGAATACTAATTTTTTTATCGACGAATTCTCCTTTTTTAATTTTAAGGGGTTCTTCCAGTTCATTAATAGTTCCAATATTTGGGGAAAAAAGCCTAATAATAAGTCTGAGATTAGAATTTTCTCTATTCCATATAATTTTGCATGGTATTTCTAATACCTTGCCTATCTCCACTTCATCTGGAATGGTTACATTAAGAACTTTGGTTTCTTTAATTTTTCCACTCTTCACTAAAATTGGAGTAGAATACCTTATAATTTGTTTATTATTTTCATAAATTTCAGCAACGATTTCCATATATCCCTCTGGATAGTTTATTAGCACAGGCTCTATTTCTATGATCATCGAGGTCTTGGGTTCTAAGATACCCTCCTCAAGGACTATTTCTTTATTTATTTGTGGAACATGCAATTTTATAGTGTATCTGCTTCCTTTTGCTAAGGTTTTTTGTGTTTCAAAGAAAACGGATCCACTTAAATAATCGCCCTGCATTATTACCCTAGGAACATCTAGTATGGCTCTCACAATAGGTAATGACTTTTGTATATTAATATAAGCAGATTCATAATATCCAACAATCTTACCATTTGAAATAGCTTTAATTATAAAGCGAGCATAGTCTTCTCCCTCATGAAGAATAAGATCTTCTGGAATCTTCCAAGAAAGTGAAAATGGAATCTCACCCAAGTCGCTGTCAAATATAGAATCGTAAATTGTGATAACTCCACTTTTCTCGGAGACAAAATCTATTTTTAGCTCAAATTTTTTATCTGGAAAGTATCCCTTTGTTGAAAGAACGAAGTTGAAAAATACATTTTCTCCCAGATAATATATTGATTTTAGTGGATTTATGATAGGTGTCGTGTTATTTATTTGGCGTATATTTACCTCAGGAGGTATTGTAAGGATTACTATCTTTCCACTTTTTGATGATGCTATCTTCTGTCCTCTTTCATCATAAACTTCCAGATATAACCTGCAGGTTTTATTTATAAGCTCTAATGGCACATTTTCAACTACAAGAGGCCCTAGTTTCCTAGATGTTAGCTCTATTTTTGAATTCTCTGGAATTGTTATCCTTCTCTCAAGACTTGATAAAATATTTCTTCCCTCTTCATCTATTACAACTATGGCGATTCTTGCATTTATCTTAACTGGACTATTATTTTTTAGCTCAGCGTGGTAATCTATAGGTGTATCTGGCTCTACAGCAAAAATATCAGTTGAGATTCTTGCCTCCAAGGAGTAGGTACTTACGATTCTTGTCACAGATATCTTGGCATTTTTAACTTTTAGTTCAGCAATAATATTATAGCTTTTTATTTCTTCACCTGCAAAAAATTCAAACAAAAAAAGGGCTTTTTCATTTTTTCTTAAGATTGATATATGTTTCGTAAAGCTCTTTATGACATTTCCGAATACATCTTCTATTTTACAGTATAGAGAAAGATTTTCGAAATCTTTCTCTGAGCTATTAATAATCCTAATAGACACTGGAACTGTTCTGTTTGAGAAAGCAATCTCTGGTGCTTCGATTTTAAGCGATATGGCTCTTTCTGGAAGCAAATATATAGGTAATGACGGACTTTCCTGTAGGGGGTCGTATTTCAAATTTTCACAGCTTTTTGATAAAATTCCCTCAACAATTTCTAAAAGCTTAATACCGTCTCTACCATGCTCAATAAAAGCTCGAAGCAGATAATCTGCGGGAGTATACATAGGTGGAATTTTTTCAGATCCAAATATCGTAACTAACAGCGGCTGAGTCAGAGGATTTTCAAAAAATCCTAATTCTTCAAGTTCTTCCTTAATAAAATAAATTAGCCCAATAACAGCATCATTTAAAAATCGGTTTTCCTCAGAAAAGTTAGAACCTGCTTTGTAATTATAAATTTTGGCAAAAACTGGATCTTTCTTTTCTAGATTCTTATCTGGATGAAACATACCTTGAAGCCCAAGTTGGATAGCTTCTTCTCTATTTTTTACTATAATTTCAGATGAAACAGATGGTATTCCAGATAATCCTTTACTTTGATAAATTTTCTTAGCTTTTAATGCGATAGCTTCTAAGAGAAGGGCTAATGATATCATTCTTGAAATACTATATTGTGTATCAAATATTCTAATTTCTATTGTTCCATGAATAGTAAATGGATATAAATCAACTAAGCGTCCTCCATGTTTTCTCCTACCTGTAGTTTCTACAAAATAATTTATGTCTGGTGACTTTAAGTATGGTACATAGTGTAGATGTGACGAGGGGCCTAATTGATGATCATTCTTTAATAATCTAATACTCCTAATACAATTAGGTGCTATCAAGTACCCTCTTCTATTAATTTCTATTGCATTATCGGTTGGCAGTCCATCTTCAAATGGAGAATTTGCACTTAGTGCAATTAAATGAGGTATAAAATTTCTAATCATATTATATACAGCAATTCGTTCGTTCATATCTTCAATGCCTAAATGATGATGTTCACCATAACTAAGTCCGACTGAGTATTTCTGAAGCGGGTTAAGACCAATTCCAATTAAAACGTATGGTGTAATCGCTTTTACAGCTACATTTACAGAGCGAATTAATTTATGTAACCACCAAATCAATTCCCCTAAAAATTCACAAGGTGGTGTTGCAATTTCTAGAATGAAGGTCCTAGAGATATTAGGGTCTCGTGAGATTAAGTCTACTTTCACCTCCCTATTTCCAAGTTTATAAACAAGTTGAAAAGAAAAACCTTTCTTTTCTAACATAACAAAATCGTAACCGATTATCTTATTTCTTATATACTCAGGTGCGTGCTCTATGTCTCTTTTGATAAGATCACCTGCTTCTTTAATTATTCTCTTAAATTTTTCAATAAATTCTTCTTCCATTATCCACTTTCCATCATTTTTAATTATTCCAAGCTCTACTTCGATTCCTTGAGTATATGGTAGTTTTACTTGATTTTTAGTAACCATATAAATCCCCGTATTAACTATTAAGGGCTATTATTTCCAGAATTTTATTAAAGTAGTCCTCAGTTGTTGCAATTCCTATTACCTTTATCTTTGGTGAATATTTTTTGCAGAAGTGGGTGATTTCGTATAATTTACTTCTTCCCGTAATTTCACAGTTTTTAATACGAATTATAATTTGTTTTGATAATGAACGATTTTTAAGTTGTTTTATGAATTGATTATTTTCATCAATGCGATCAAAGATGTTTCCAATAAGAACATTTTCTCTTAATAATAAGTATTTTGGAGTTACGTATAAAAATAAAACAAATTCTAATGCATTGCATCTTACCACCTTGGATATTGAACTAAGAATATGAAAAAATAAAGTTCTTTCTTTAGGGATTATAATAATGTTCTTTGTCCTTATTACATTCAGCAATTGACGCGTATCTTTGTTTACATCTTTTTCTTCTATAAAAATCAAGTATTTGCTACTTCTATCACCTATATGAAAATACTCGTTTAACACATTCCCTATGATTAAATATCTAATATTTTCTCTAAAATCATTTACCTCTTTTTCAAAATCTCTTATTTTTTTGTCAAGAACATTAATTTTTCCGATAATCTCCTGAGTTTTGCTATTTATCTCCATTTCTATACGCTCACAATTCATATTTTTAATAAAAAATATGAATTATTTTCGCTTATACAAAGCTGGGAACCACCAGACCTTTTTCCCTGTAACAATGCCGCTTGTTGTAATTCCACACTCCTCTAACTTATTCAACAAAATTTCTATGTATTCTGGATCCCATCCTGTTTTCAGCATTATATCTTCTCTCGTCAGTTCACCATTGTTTTCAGCAGCTAATTCTATTATTTTTCGATAATCTCCACTCATCCCCATTGGTGCAAAGAACACCATTTTTATCCCGGATATCTCTTGCATTCCAGCAATCAAATCATCTTCAATTAACTTTTGTAGAATCTTTTCAATTTCTTTAGCAGAAGCTAGAATGCCAAATGTTTGTACTTCCAACACCACATCAACAAATGGCATGATGCCTCCGTGCTTTCTTGCCTCCTTGGCTATGTATAATAGCGCTGCTTCTATAGCTTCCTTCTTCTTACCTCTATTAATCCACTCCTTGATAAAGTAGTTATATATCTCTTGCCAGACTCTTTCCTCTGGAATATTATATCTCTTTGATATTTCCTTAACTTTCTTTTCCACAGATAAACTCTTTATTCCATATTTCTTAACATATTTAATTAAGGAGGGTAGCTCCATAGAAAGCTTTTCTGAATCAGATATTTTTTCTAATACAACCTTATACTCAGTTACTGCATGAGGATATATCCTTACTTCAATGTCTTTCTCTTTGTATCCCTCAGCTGTAACTCTTACATGATATAATCCTGCATCATGTTTTATAAAGCATCTCCCAAGTCCATCAGCAGAGAATTTTCTATCGCCAATAATAATTAACGCATCTGGTACGGGATTATTACTTGTATCTTTAATTACAATAGCCACCTCACCCTTTTCCTCTTTGATCTCTCTCTTTATTGGCACTTCCTTTTTTTCTTCTTTAATTATGAATCTTGAAATTATCGAATCATAAACTTCTCTTTTTACGATCCTCTTAGCAACCAAGATATTGAAGCCCTCGTCAAAAAGCTCTTTAACTCTTTCCGATGAAAACATATTGTACTTTGAACTGTTTTTTATAAGCTCCGTAAATAATTTAACTTGAACTCTCAATGAATGTTCTATGTTTCTCGCAAATGCACTCCAAAACTCATTAAACGGTTTGAACGGAAATACAAAACTAGAAAACATTTTCAGCTTTGCCTTTGGATTAAATCTCATTATAGGAATGATTTCAATTTTGTCATTATCATAAAATACAACATAGAAGGGAATTTCAAGAATTACCTCATCCTCGTCAACGTCTTGAAGTTCGAGTAAAAAGTTTTGTTGTGACGAATTTATCTCCTTTATTGTTGCTAATATTTTTGTGAGTCTGTTTTGGGTCTGTTGATATGAGGTAATGAGAGTTTCCTTTCTTTTAAGTATTGGGGCGAGAGCCTCCCTTTTTTTATTTTCGACATCAATAATTTTTCTTCTTTCATTTTCTATAAGTTGCATGTATCTCTCGTTAATACTCTTGATTGATCTTTCAGCTTGAATTTTTATATTCCTTACATACTCACTCGTTGTATCATTAAAATACGTTTTGTAATACCACAAATTGTAATCCCGCCATTTTATAATTCTATCTATCTCCTCTTGCATTTTAACCTGAAGTTCCTTAATTCTTCTGTTTACTTCTTCAGTAGTTTCCATAATCTCCGCATCATATCTTCCCTCCCAAATTTCTAATTCTTTGTCAATACGTCTGATTAGCGTCCTAAAATGTTTTTCAAGAGCTCTCATTAAATCAGCAATCTTTTTCTCTAAATCTTTGTTATTAGAAAAAATAGTCTTTGCTTTTTCAGCCTCCTCAGAGAGATTTTTGAGTGTAAATTTGTTCTCTAAAAGAAAAGCATCATTAGTAGTAGATGATTCTGCAAATTTCAATAAATGCTTGATTTCGTTTACCCATAAAGTTGGGATAAGTCCGCTAATCTTCTCGTTAATTGCGTAAGACTCTATTTTCCTCATATTTGTCAAAATTGTTATAAAATTCTCTTCGCTTAGGTCCTCGCTTTGGGATAGCAAATTCAACAGTCTATTTATATTTTCATTAATATACAAAAATTCCATTAATGGCGATACATGAACTATATTCTCAAATCCTAAAAAATAATGATCATAAATTCTATACAAATATATAGGGACTCTCATTTCTATAAGAGACTTCACGTTCTTATACTTATTCACAACCTGTGTTATGAGAGCAGCTATAAGCATCGAATCTGGTACTTTGTCTAATATAAAACCATCTTTAATGGTTATAATTTGGTATGCTGCTGGTAGCTTTAGTATTTTCATAGAAGTCACCATCAAAAATTGTTTTATATTTAATATGTAGTATCTTAATTTAGTGCTATACTGTGAATTATCATTTATCAATATCTTAGTTTAATCTTTTATCTCTTTTGATATTAAGTAACATAATAATGGTGGGGCTAATGATAACTATAAAGAACACCGTAAACCAACAGAAATACAGAATACCTATAATTGATGCTTATTCAATAATCGATGGTATCGTTAAAGAAACTTCTGCTATCTATCAAAAGATGGCTCAACTATTAAGAGATAGCGCCGAGAAGTTATCACTAAATATTAAAATAACCGAGAATGAACACTTTTTCCTCTCTAATAAAATCTATTATAATATATTTGATATGATTGATTTTTTAGCGTTTCCAATTGAAGTGTCTAATATAAGTTCAATTCATGATGCTATACCTTTTAAGAATGTGAGCAAAAATCAGTTATATTGCATCTTATCAAGATCAATTTTTTTAATAAGACTAAGCATGGATAAGCATGTCGACATTTTAATAGACTCGTATCGAAAGGAAATGCAACCGTCTGGAGTTTTAATTGAGAAATTATCGCTACTAGAAAATCAAAAATTATTTGAATTCTTAAAAAAGCAGAAAGTAATAGTATACATAAAAATTAAAAAAGAAGCTGACCTGAAATCATTGAGTGAATGCATCTCCAGGCTAGTAAAGACTACTGGAAATCCAATAGTCCTTGTACTAGTTGAAGAGATATCTGAAAATTTAATTTTTCAGATTGTTAGTAGTTCAAATAATATATTCCTAGTTCTTCCATCTTTCAGCTATTCCCTTTCTAAGAAAATAATTTCTATTTTCTTGTCAAGCGGTTTAATTAACAGACTTCTCTTTGCAACCTACTTCCCAAATAGTGAAATTTCTGAAGTAACAAAAACATTGCTTCTTGTATTATCATTAACATCTAAAGATATGGCAGCGACATTTAAAATTCTATATCATAATGCATTAACCTTATACTTCAAAATAATTCCTTTGCAATCAGTTTTCTATAAAAGAAAATATGTCAAATTGAAGAATTGTCTATCCTCTCAAATTCTATTCACAAAATTGCTTAGATACATAATTTTAAATGTGACTCTTCTAAACAAAAAAATCTTACCAATTTCAAAAGGCGATATGGGCAGAGAGGCTTTATATATATCAGTTTTGTCTTCCCAAGGATGGGGGCACTTCTTGATAACAACCACGCATAATTATATTGCTATGTTTTGCTTAACTGAACGAGAAGTCGAAACAATTATGAAAAGACTACATAAAATAGATCGCTATTTTGAATTCATTACATCTGTTAAAGAAACTCATGACATGTTCGGAGCAATTGAATGGTTTTCTGAGTCTCTTAGTGAATTGGGATATTTTTCACTTGAAGATATAATAATGTCTATTGGTTATAAAGTTAGAATTAGCGAATCAGAAACCAACTTTATAAGGCTATCTAAAAAGGATATGAATTTGTATAAACTAAAACCACTAGATGCTATAATAATGAAACAACCATCTCAAAATAAAATTATCCCAGGGCTTGTCGTAGAGGAACCAACATGTAGTGAGGGTTCTATTTTAATATCAAGAAATATAGCCGAGTTATTTGAAATCGATGAAGGTACATATTTGCTGATCAAAAAGTACGAACGTCCAATAGAACCAGCAGAAAAAGTCTTGATAGCTTTTGATCCCATGTACCATCCAAATTTATCGATGGCTCCACAATTATCAAATGATAAAAAGAGAAAGTTATTATTGGCATTAAGGGAGAAATTAGCGAATCTCCTAATAATGCCAAGGCAAAAAATTAAGTTATTAGTTAATAGTAATATCTTTAAAATAATAATTACATCGATTAATGATAAAAGAGGAAATTATAGTTTCTCATTAACACCAGAACTGCTTAAAAAAATAGATGTTATTCCCACTGCACAAGAGATACCTCTTAATATATGTGTAACCTTAGAGTCTTCTATACTAATGCAGAAAAAAGATGTTCAACCAGGTGATATTTTAGAGTATCTTCCATCAAAAAATATAGACTTCATAGAGAGAAGAGTTGCAGCTATAGTTATATTATCTGTTATATTAACTAACCTTTTTGAGAGATTTAGAAGCATTAACAATCTATCACTAATAACATTCGATAAAGAGGTTGATGTAGTTAAGGTAAAAAGAAGTGATGGTGAATTAACTCATCTCATACCTATAAAAGAAAATCGTGATATAAAATTAAAGTTGTTCCAAAACTTAGTTTCAATAAAAACTCAACTACTAAGAGAGTATCCAGATTATTATACTTTATTCGAGGAGATAAAACATTTATTTTCTGGCACGAAGAATCCTGTCTTCTTCATTCTTCTTATCAGTGGAATTTATAGCTTTGGTAATAATCCGATTCCCAAGTTTCATGAACTTGTAAAAGAAATTCATAATGGGTACTTTCTTATTATTACTCTTGGTGACGATGTAAATGAAGAGTTCATAAGGTCACTAATAATAAATGAGAGAATCAAACATATACATATTAGTAATATAAATTTAATACATCTCAAAGATGGCTTGTATGAATTAATAAAAGAACTAATAAAACGTAATGTCTAACTAATATATTATACTCTCAATAAGTTTAGTTACTTTCATAAGTTTTCCTTCTCTATTTATAATCCCCTGTCTAATTCTAGTTGATGAAATTGGTAAACCATCCTCAGCTAATACCATATCAACTACTAGTATTGTAATAGGTGGAAGATTGTTTTTGCACCTTAGTTCATTTATCCTTATTCCGCCATTTACCGTTTCCTCACTTACTACCAGTGCTTCTAATTCCATATCAGTAATTGTTGGACCGTATGGATCTTCAAGTTTTACTATTTCGTAGTTTCTATTAGGCCATTTTTTAGTTAAGTATTCCTTTACATAATTGACTCTTTCTTTAAACGAAGCAATTTCATGTATTTTTCTAAGCTGTTTTGCAAAGGAGTCACTTGTTACTCCGATTAATACTTTATCCGCAATTGAAAATGCTGAATCTAAAAGTTTTTCATGCCCAATATGAAAGGAATCGAAAGTTCCACCTAAAGCTACTTTTTTAAATAGCCGTTTCATGTGAGACACCATTTTTTAAAATTACATCATTGTTTTATATTATTACACGGTTATTGCATATTTGGGGGCTTTTCCTCCACCTTGTAAATAATAAACCAAAATGCGTCTTCCTGCATCTGCAAAAGCCTCATATACGTTTACACCTTTTATCGCTATCGTCTCATATATAGATGGATTCCATAGGTATAGCCAATGACCCGGAGGATAATATAATCCTTTTTCCTCAAGAAGTTTTTTTACTTTTTCTACTGGAATTTTTTGAGGCAAGTCACGTTTATTAAGCTGAATTACTAATGGGACATCTTCTATGAGTTTCTTCCCGTCATTTGAGACAACAGTTATTAATTCATCTAAGCTCTCTACATTATCTTCCCATCTTCTTGGATCAGAATCTGCAACAAAAATAACACCATCTGTTCCTCTCCAAACGACCTTTCTTATATCCCTAAATCTCTTTTGTCCTGCAACAGTATAAACCTGAAAAAAAACGCCATATTTCTTTCCTATTTTAAAAACACCTCTATCAAAAAATAGTGTCGAACCCGATGCCATAGCAATCTTAGTGAAATTACTTACTGGAAAAATTTCACTGTTTTGGCTTTTACATATTTGATAAAGCATATCTACTGATGTTGTTTTTCCTCCCGCACTTGGCCCCCAAAATGTTAATTTAAAGTAAATACTACCATCTGGTTTCTTTTGTACCATTGTATCACCTCAAGAAAATATATAAAATGAAACATTAAAGTATTTTTGATTTATACTAATTTAAATATTTACATTTTCTTAATTTTTTTGATGAGAAATGATTGTTCCGAATCCTACACCACTATTTGATGAATTATATGTTCCACCAAGGTTATTGCATCGTGATGATGAGATTGAGCTGCTGCAAAAGTTAATTCTTGAGACCTTCGAAAATGAATTATCATTAAAAGCGTTAATTTCAGGAATCCCTGGCATTGGTAAAACAGTTTATTCCAACTATACTTCAAGAAATGTTAAAAATGAGGTCAAATTGAAATTTTCTTACGTCAACACCTTTCACATCGCACCAGAGATAATATTAGAAAAATTAAGTTATAACCTAAAACTTCGAAGAAAATTTGAATCTCTAAATATATCCATTCTACATAAATACATCATGAAAAAAGTTAAGCATGGCATCTTTATATTCGATAAAATAAACTATAAAAACGTAAATTTCATATTAAATCTAATAAAAAATATCTCTAAGCCAGGTATTTTCTTTTTGCTTATAACAAATTATGATGAACTTCTCAAATTAAGATATTTTGAATCAAAAGACGATTTTTCTGATGTTGTGATAGTGCTAAAAACATATACCGAATCTCAATTATTAGACATTGCAAAACAAAGAGCCTACTTGGTCTTTCCTTATATGCTAGATAATGAGCTAATTGAATTTATAGCAGACATTGTTGCAGAATACGATTTTTCAAGGCCTGCGACTGTTATTGAATTTTTGAGGATGTTATATCCTCTTATACTTATGGAAAAGCCAGTTTCTCCTTTTACAATCAAGAAAATTTGTTATGAGATAGGTCTACTTGAAACAGATTATATATTCTTAACTGAAAAACTTAATGAATTGAGCAGAACAATGAAGGAATTTATATTATACTTCTTTTCCATGATTCCATTTTCAAGAAAGGCCTATGTTGATGAGGATGAGCTTTATCTGGTAACTAAAGAATTTTTTGTATTGAATAATATACCATTCGATAGCAACGCCTTTGCATCTATCATTAATACGTTAATAGACAGTGGTCTTTTGACAAAATCTAGTTTACATCCTAGAAAATATTATTCTTTATTTACATATGACGATATATACGCAATTTTAAGTCACTAAATTATTAGCGCCAATTTTTTATGGAAGAAAATACTAAGATTATCTAAATTAATCGAAATGTTATTATCTAACGGAGTGATAATATGAATATAATTATATAGTAGAGAGTATTCTTGTAGGTTTGTTTATCGCATTCGTTTATTCTTTTACTAAATATTCTTGTTTCTAATAATAATAACTTAGACATAGGAGGAAGTAGATAATGAAGTTTGTCAGTATAAAGTCGATAATTATTAGCTATGTAGTTATGGTTATAATTTTGTTTCTTGTTTCACAAGATATTTTGTTCTCTTTTATAAATGATATAGTAGCAGGTAATTATTTAGGAAGTATAGCTTCTCTTTTTGCTACACTTTTTGATTATCGTCAAGGATATGAACTACATACGTTTATACTTTGGAGTGCAGGTGGCATAGCTCTTGGAATATTTTCAAAAGAAGTAAGAAAGACCATTCCAACAGCCTTAATTACTGTAATTATTGCTTATATTCTTTGGAAAATACCTGCGATTTTATCATTTCTTGTAGATGAAATAATTTCAAAAGGAAATTTAATATATTTCGCAATTAGTCTTTTTATTTGCATATTTGCAGGTTTGGTTGGTACATCTCTTTCTCCAACAAAAAAGGCACAATCTCCAGTTACAGTACCACCGTTAGTTGATTTAGAACCCGCTGAAGGTGTTAGTAAAATAACTCCAGAAACTATCGTGGCGACAAAGAAATGTCCACATTGCGGATCAATCATCAGCGTATCGGCTACATACTGTCCCTATTGCGGTAAAAAAACACAATGAATTATACCTTAGACTGAACAAAATATTTTTAAATATATTTTCTCACTTTAGGTTAAAGCATGGGGTGTTCTCAGTGAGGGATCGTAAAATTTCGACCCTTTTATAATTGTATGAAAAAAAAATCGTCTCTTTCTTGCTTATTTTACTCTCCTAAAGAGTTAATATACCTAGATAGGAGGTATTTTGGATGTTTAAACCAGTAAAGCCTACTGTAGATTTTCCAAAACTTGAGGAAGAAGTTCTAAAACTATGGAAAAAGATAAGGGCCTTTGAAAAACAACTAGAGTTACGAAAAAATGCACCAAAATTTGTTTTTCTAGAAGGACCACCTACAGCAAATGGTTTACCTCATCCAGGCCACGTATTAACCAGAACTGTAAAAGATTTAGTTTGTCGTTTCAAAGCAATGGATGGCTACTTTGTACCAAGAAAAGCCGGCTGGGATACCCACGGACTCCCTGTAGAGATAGAAGTAGAGAAAATGTTAGGAATAAACAGCAAGAAAGAAATTGAAGATTTTGGAATTGAGAAATTTAACAAACTTTGTAAGGAAAGTGTCTTCAAATATGAGAAAGCATGGGTTAACATGACTGAACGACTTGGGTTCTGGATTGACATGGAGCATCCTTATATAACACTCGACAATGACTATATTGAAAGTGTTTGGTGGAGCTTAAAAACATTATATGAAAAAGGTCTTCTGTATAGGGGATATAAAATAGTATGGTATTGTCCTCGTTGCGGGACCCCTCTGAGTAGCCATGAAGTATCTTTAGGATACAAATCTGTAAAAGACCCATCACTTTATGTTAAGTTTAAAGTAAAAGGAGAAGACAATACATACTTTCTAGCTTGGACTACTACTCCATGGACTTTATTATCCAACGTGGCTCTTGCAGTCCATCCAGAGCTTGATTATGTTTTAATTCAGCAAGGAAATGATAAATACATATTGGCAAAAGAACTGGTTGAGGAGGTCATAGAAGGAGACTATAAAATACTGAAAACTTTCAAAGGTAGAGAATTAGAGAGAAAAGAGTATGAGCCGTTGTTTAAATATGTAGAACTTGATGCGCCTGCATATTATGTGGTATTGGCTGATTTTGTAACAGTAGAAGAAGGCACTGGGATTGTTCATATAGCTCCTGCATATGGTCAAGAGGACTATGAGGTTGGTAAGGAATATGGTTTACCAATCTTGCAACTAGTTAGAGAGGATGGTATAGTCAAGGATGAAGCTGTTGACTTCAAAGGATTGTTCTTTAAAGAAGCCGACAAACTTATCATAAAAGATCTTGAGAAAAGAGGTATGCTCTATAAGAAGGGTCTTTATGAACACGATTATCCGTTTTGCTGGCGGTGTGAAACACCATTAATTAACTATGCCAGAAAGGCTTGGTTCATTGAAATGTCTAAGCTGAAAGAAGATTTATTGAAAAATAATGAGCTAATAAATTGGGTTCCTGAAAATATAAAATATGGGCGTTTTGGCAATTTTCTTGAAAATGTAGTCGACTGGGCTCTTAGTAGAGAGAGATACTGGGGTACACCTTTACCAATATGGACTTGTGAGAAATGCGGACATATACAAGTAATTGGCAGTAGACAAGAGATAAAAAGCATGGCATTAAATGATGTGGATTTGAGTGATTTGCATAAACCTTACATAGATAAAGTGAAGCTTAAATGTCCAAAATGTGGAGGAACTATGAATAGAGTACCTGATGTTATAGACGTGTGGTATGATTCAGGAGCGGCTCCATTTGCTCAACATCATTATCCGTTTGAAGGTAAGGAAAGATTTGAAGAGGAATTTCCTGTAGACTTTATAAGCGAAGCTGTGGATCAAACAAGAGGTTGGTTTTACAGCTTACTAGCGATATCTACAGCTCTTTTCAATAAACCTGCGTACAAGAATGTTGTTGTTTTGGGTCTAATTCTTGATAAATATGGGCGAAAGATGAGTAAAAGTAAAGGAAATGTTATAGATCCATGGGAATTCTTCAAAAGAGATGGTGCGGATAGTCTTCGCTGGTATCTTTTAACCAATAGTGCTCCATGGGAGCCCATGCGATTTATACCTGAGGTTGTTTCAGAAATTCGTAATCGTTTCATAGGCACGCTTTGGAATACATATACTTTCTTTGTGACCTATGCAAATATAGATAACTTTAATCCGATGGAGTTTTCATTGCCCTATGAAAAAAGAAGTGAGCTCGATAGGTGGCTAATATCGCGGTTAAATTCAGTTATACAAGAAGTGAGAAATTATCTAAATTCTTATGAGTTACATAAGGCTGGGAGAGCGATCGAACACTTTGTTGTTGACGAGTTAAGTAATTGGTATGTCAGAAGATCAAGAAGAAGATTCTGGGAGGAAGAATTAACAGAAGATAAAATATCTGCTTACTTAACTTTATATGAAACTCTTGTAACAGTTATCAAATTATTAGCTCCATTCATTCCATTTGTAACCGAAGCAATATACCAAAATCTAGTAAGGACTGTTGATAAAAGTGCTCCTGAAAGCATACATCATACAGATTATCCGAAGCCTAATGAAAAAATGATAGATAAAGAGCTTGAAGAGAGAATGAATCTTGCAATAACTGTGGTTGAAGCGGGCAGAGCTGCCAGATTTCTAGCAAAAATAAAAGCTAGACAACCCCTCTATACATTATACGTTAAGTTTCCATCTAAGGAAGATCAAAAGAAGGTTGAAACTTTACTTGATGTAATCAAGGAAGAGCTTAATGTAAAGGAGATAAAATTTGCAGATGATCTATCAGAATTTATTGAGGTAACAGTTAAATTGAACTATAAAAAGGTAGGGCCGAAGTTTAAAGAACTCGTTAAGGTATTAGAGAAGAAGATTTCAAGTATGCGCCCTGAAGATGTTGAAAAGCATATAATGAAAGATGGAGAACTTAAATTAACTATAGATACACAAGAAGTAACTCTGACAGCCGAAGATTTGGATATCCGTAAATTACCAAAAGAGGGCTACTCATACTCCTCGAAGGGCAAAGTGGAAGTAGTTCTTGATACAAAAATAGATGAGGCATTACTTCTTGAAGGTCTATCACGCGATATTGTTAGACGGATACAAGAAATGAGAAAACAGTTAGATCTTCAATATACGCAACAAATAGACGTCTATTACGATGGGGACCCACTAATAGAGGAGACAATAAACAAATTCATGGAGTATATCAAAGGCGAAACCCTAGCAAGGATAGTCTCAAAAGGAATACAAAATAAGGGACTGGTAAAAGAATGGAACATTGAAAAACTAAAAGTAAAGCTTGAGATAGTTCCTCAATAATTTTTTCTATCATACTATAATTTTTGTCATTATTTCTCCAGTTGAATTCAAAACATAATTGTGTTTCTTAAAGAAATGAATAGAACTATTAGAAATTGCGTAGAGTCTTAATTCTTTTATTCCTTTTAACATTAAGTATTCTTCTACATCCTTTAAAAGTATTGCCCCGTACCCTCTGCCTCTAAAATCTTTTCTAATATAGATGTTGGTAATGATCGCGGTTACTTTAGAAATAATGTGATATGTTATAAAACCAATAATTTTTTCTTTTTGCAAAAGAATTGTTACCCCACTATTAGAATCTGCTAAGTTCTTGATTACATTCTTAATCTTATTAATTGTAATATTAACCTCCCCATTGCTATTCTTAACATGATATCTCTTCTGTATAGTAGTTTCATTTTCGATCATGTACTCTAACCAAATTTCACTCAACGCTTGTAATAATTTCTCATCTCTGATCATGTGTGAAAATCTGATAATTTTCATTTTATATCACCTCTCCAAGACATACGGTTACTCTTAAATACTTTTTGTTTTGATTTATCCATAGATAATTGTAATATAATGCAGAACATCATTTTGTCATTTCAATTAATTATGCGCATATGAGGTGATCTTTTTGAGTGACGAGCTTGGATATTTTGGTAAAGTAGGTGAATTATTAAACCGTTTGTCTATTAAGATTGGTGATAAAGTTTTAGTTGAAAGGATCGATGGTTTAAAAATCGAGGGTATTGTATTACCTCGTGGGGAAATTGGTTTAGATGATAAATACCTTCTAATTAAACTAAAAAATGGTTATAATATGGGTATTCATGTTGATAATATAAAAAGTATTAAAAAATTAGGAATCTCTGTAAAGGTAGAACCAAAACCACCTGAAGTTCCAATTATTACAAAAAAGGAATTACCAAAAGTAGCTATATTAACAACGGGGGGTACTATTGCAAGCCGAGTTGATTATCATAGCGGCGCTGTTTATCCAGCTTATGATGCTCGAGATTTGTATAATATAGTCCCAGAATTAGGTGAATTGGCTGAATTAGATGCTAAGTTATTGTTTTCAGTTTTTAGTGAAAATATTACAGCTAAACATTGGATAACGATGGTAAATGAGATAAAAGAGTATATTAAAAGGGGGTTTGATGGGATAGTTATAACTCATGGTACTGATACTATGGGATATACAGCAGCTGCATTAAGTTTCGCGTTAAGGAATTTACCAGTTACTATAGCTCTTGTTGGAGCTCAAAGAAGTAGTGATAGGCCGAGCAGCGATGCAGCATTGAATTTAAAAAGCGCAGTACTAGTTGCAGGGCGGGCACCATTCGCTTACGTCACTGTTGTTATGCATGCTACTAGTGAGGACAAATATTGTTATGTTCATTTAGGTACAAAAGTTAGAAAAAATCATACCAGTAGAAGAGATGCTTTTCAGTCTGTAAATGTCTCTCCGATTGCTAGAACTGATAGCAAAAGTATTGAAGTGTTGTGGAGGGATTTTATTCCTAGAGATAAGTCTCGAGAATTAGAAGTTGTTGCAAAGTTTGATGAAAAAGTAGCACTTATAAAAACTTATCCTAGCTTTAATCCTGAAATAATTGATTATCTTATAGATAAAGGCTATCATGGTATAGTTCTAGAGGGGACTGGATTAGGACACGCTCCAACTGTAATTTATGATAGCCTTAGGCGAGCTAAAAAAGAAAACATTCCTGTAGTTATGACAAGTCAGTGTATTTGGGGACGAATAAACATGAACGTTTATAGAACTGGTCGAGAATTACAAGCTCTTGGCGTAATTCCTGGTGAGGATATGCTTCCCGAAACAGCTTATGTGAAATTGATGTGGGTATTGGGCCAAACTAGAGATTATGATGAAGTTAGAAAACTTATGTTAATGAATATAGCTGGTGAGATAACAGATCAGACGCTCTATAATGAATATTCTAATAGGTGATAATCATGGATAAAATAAATATTGACTATGATAAAATAGGCTTAAAAGTTGGCTTAGAAATACATCAACAGCTTAATACCACCTGTAAGCTTTTCTGCGCATGCCCTACGATACTAAGAGAAGATGATCCACATTTTAAGATTATAAGAGAATTAAGACCAACTCAGAGTGAGCTTGGTGAGATAGACCCAGCTGCACGTTTTGAGTATGAGAAAGGGAAAAAATACGTGTATGAGGGATACAATGATACTGTGTGTCTTGTTGAGTTAGATGAAGAGCCCCCACATCCTTTAAATAGAGAAGCCATAGAAATTGCATTAACTGTTGCAATGTTATTAAATTCAAATATAGTTGATGAAATTCATGTTATGAGAAAGATAGTTATTGATGGTTCTAATACTGCAGGTTTTCAGAGAACATCAATAATCGCACTAGGGGGCTATGTAGAGGATTTAGAAACTGGGAAGAAAATTGGTATTCAAACGATATGTTTGGAGGAAGACGCGGCTAGGAAAATCTCAGAAGACGATAAATTTGTGACTTATCGTCTTGATAGATTGGGTATACCATTAATAGAAATTGCTACTGCACCTGATATAAACTCTCCAGATGAAGCACGTAGGATTGCACTTAGAATAGGTCAAATTCTTCGTGCAACAAAGAAAGTTAAACGTGGATTAGGCACAATTAGACAAGATCTAAATGTGTCTATTAAAGACGGTGCTATAATTGAAATAAAAGGTGTACAAAAGCTAGAACTAATCGATAAGATCGTAAAATATGAGGCATTGCGTCAGATAAGGTTATTGGAATTAAAGAAAAAACTTATAGAAAGAAACGCGGATTCTGATAAATTAACGTATGATTTCAAGGTGTTGAATGAGATATTCCACGATACGAAATCAAAAATTTTAAGGCGAGCACTAGATAAGGGACAAGTAATTCTTGGTGTTAAACTGCCAAAATTTGGTGGGCTTCTTGGTTATGAATTACAACCAAATAGACGATTTGGTACAGAGCTTGCTGATTATGTCAAATTTTGGGCTGGACTCAAAGGTATCTTTCATACAGATGAACTACCAAATTATGGTATAACACAAACAGAAGTTGAAAAATTAAGACAATTTTTCACAGCTAATGATGAGGATGCTATTGTAATTGTTGCAGGCCCAAAAGAAAAGACAGAACAAGCACTTAAGGTTGTAGTGGATCGTTGTAAAGAAGCATTTAAAGGGGTTCCAGAGGAAACGAGAGCTGCAAATCCTGATGGAACAACGCATTATTCTCGCCCTCGACCTGGTGCAGCTAGAATGTATCCCGAAACTGATATACCTCCAGTAAAGGTTACTAAGGATTGGCTTACAAGGATTAAAGAAAATCTTCCTGAACTTCCAGAGAAAAAATTAGATCGTTTTATAAAAGAGTATAAGCTTAGTGAGCAGCTAGCAATGAGTTTAGTTAAGTCTTTAAATGTTGATTTATTTGAATATATTGTTTCCACAATCAAAGTCCCCCCAGTTTTAGTAGCGACAACTTTAGAAAATACATTAAAGAGTTTGAAAAGAGATGGAGTGCCTGTTGAAAATATAAGTGAAGAGAAAATAATTGAAATGTTTAAATTAATAGCTGATGGAAAAATCGTAAAAGAGGCGATTCCTCAAGTTTTATCATGGATAGCTAAAAATCCAGATAAGGACGTTAACTTAGCAATTACTGCATTGGGTCTAAGTCAGATGACAGATGAAGAAATAATTTCACTAATAGATAAAACGATTAAGGAGAATATCGATTACATCAAAGAACGTGGGGAGAGGGCAATGGGGAAACTAATGGGTGAACTGATGCGCATTATACGTGGCCGGGCTGATGGAAAAAGAGTCAGTATCTTACTTAAAGAAAGGTTAGCTAAATACTTAACCTCTCAATAGCTTATCATACACTTTTCTTAAAACTTTAATTACCTTATTGTGATTCTTTCTTAAAAAATCCAATCTTTCCTTATCATTCACACTTTTTAAAAATGTTAAAAGAGTTTCTCTTTCATCAGATTCAAGGTTTACGAATTTTATACCCAAGCTTGCTAAGTGCATGAGCTCATCTAATATTACTCCAAAATTGATGATCCTATCAACCCTAAAATGTATAATATAGACATCATCATCCTCCGATAACTCTGGATAGTACTTTTTTAAAGCTTTTTTGAGGGACTTTATACTCTCAAATCCATCACTTTGGGCATGTCTGTCTGTTAGTTTTCTCATAGTAACTAATTCTATATCAGTAACATGAGCTTCAGCAAAAGCGTCATCATTTACAGTTAACATTACTTTTTCTCCTACTTCTGCTTTGCGTTTATTCCTGATTGTAGTTTGTTTTATTCCTAATGCAATGAGTAAAGCATATCTTTTATCAAAGTTAATTCTTTTCATCTCTTTTCTCTTCCTCTTTTCCTTTTTCTGTAATTGAAGCTGGCTTTGCTCTCTTGTATCTAACTCCGATTTTTTCCCAAACTTCAACTGTTGTATAGAATTTTAATAGACTACGTGTAATATGCATTAGTTCAATAAGACACCATTTTACACTTGTATTAAGAATGTCACTTACATATCTCCAATCTCGAGCTTGGAAAAGTTTAGATATAGCTAAAGCTTTTTGTTTAATATTTAACTTGGGTTTTTCAGGACTATTGTCTAGAAAATACATTTTGAAAAGTTCTCTTAGGGCATCACTTGTTGCCTCATATGTCATTAACTCTAATGCATATCCATGAAGGCGCTCCCATTGAATAATCGAAAGTTTTGGGGGTTGTATGGGAAATCTCTTACTATTATCCCATGGATATAATAACATAGCTGCAATACTAGGGCTCATATCTCTAAGTTGCTCATATAGCCATCCCATCATTTTTATTCTCAATTCGTTATTTGCATCTATCACGAACTTTGAAGCGCGTTTAGTTAGCGGTTTTATTACAACAACGCTATATTCACCAGAAATAGGATTTCTATCAGGAGATATATGAACTGGGATAAACCCATTTTTCATCCAAAATCGAAGTAACTCCTCATTTGCACCAAATACAGCACCTATATAATGATATCCTCTCTCTCGTGCGATTCTTATTAGCTCTTTTAGCGCTTGACTCCCTAGTCCCCGTCTCATAACTTCTGGATGTGTTGCAATTCTAACAATTCTTAAACCCTTAAGATATCCAAACTTAGGACATCGCTGGTGAATTATCATGGCATGTGGAATTATTTGTCCATGAAAATCTTTTCTTTCTTTATATATCGCATTTATTATATCATCAGGAAGAGAACCCTCAATTGCAACTTGTATTGCAACAACAATTTTACCAGTTGATAAGTGTAGAGCAAATGCACGATGATGTGGGGCATCTGCTAAAATAAGTACATCTCTTGGTCTATTTCGATAGTGAGCATAGACATAGATTCCAATAAAGTTCTTTGCTTCATTTTCATTTTTTCCAGTAAACCAGGAATCTAAATCTTTTTCTTCAAGATATGTTTGAAGCTTTGAAATGGCCTCCATATCTTTTTCATCTAAGCTAGTAGGTTCTGCATCTAAGAATAATGTATCAAAAAGCCAAGCTTCTATTGGATCTTCTGAAGCATATCTTATAGGTTCTTCAAGTGTATATGTTATAAACTCTACATCTTTTATGGTTTCAAGTTTTTTCATAAACCTGATAGAAAATCCTCTTCCAGCTCCCTCATATCCATGAATTGTTGATGAGTATATAATTCTTCTATGTTTCTTAAGGATGGAATAAAGAATATATACAGGAATTCCAGCCGCTTCATCAACTACAACCACGTCTACATTACTTTGTAGCGAAGCATAAAGCGGTGAAACGTACTTAAGAAAGCCATAACTACTGTCAACAAAAATCAACTCTCCGTCATTATTTTTTTCGATTTTTATATTGGGTATATTAAGATATTCTAAGGCTTTAACATAAAACTCAAATAATGGTTGAACATTGCTGGGTTCAGGTGATGTTACAATCAAAGAAATTCTTCTTTCTATTTCGGAGTGCAAAACGTATAGAATACCTGCTAGTGCGAGGCCTAATAAAACAGACTTCCCTCTTCCTCTATCTGCAGTAATTATAACGATCCGTTTCTTATCACTCTTATCACTTAGGATGTATTCACATTTGTTTATGGCAATAACTTGATCTCTTGTGATCGCTAAGTTATAAATATCAATAGGAAGAATATGATTTTTCGGAGGCTCTGGTTTTTCATATACAAATTCTATTTCGTCATGCGTTTTTTCCTCTTTAAGAAATGATTCATTATCCGTATCAAAGATAGTTATCCCTTCATGTTCAAATAGTTTTTTTATGAATCTGAGTAAATACCTATGTTTAACATCTTGAAGTGTAAAAGGTGGGCTAACAATTACTTTATGCAACCCTAAAGTTTTATTTGACCATTCAGATAAGTTTGGTGTTATGAAAACTATAAGCCCTCCTCCTCTGACAGTTTCAACTAACCTTCCCAAATCGTCAGGATGCAAATTATTTGACAAGTCCAGAATTAAAAAGTCAAAGGTCCTCCCCATCAACTTCTGTGATGAGTAAAAATCATACACTTTTAAAGAAAGAGTCGCCTTTGTTTCATCATTACACTCCTTAATAATATCTTTAATCATCTTGCCTCGTTTTTCAACATCTTCTCTAGTCAATACAAAGATTCCTAATGCGGATGGATTTTTTCTCGCGAAAACTTTTAATGTTTCTCTTAGATAGGCAATTATTCTTTTAAAATCATTTCCTGAAAGGACTAATAGTCTTCTATGATGCTTTTTTTTCGCTGCGGACAAACACATATCCAGTTTCTCTGAAAAAGACTTTAATACCGTGCTGTTTACAGGGCTAGCGTTTGACGTGTTCATGAAATCACCTTATTCTTTTCTTTTTTAGGATTTCTATTATTGATATAAAAAGATTTATTTAATCGTTTTAGAATTTTTAACAACAAAAAAACAAGGTGAAGATGATGATACCTCAAGAATCACTTGGTTACGATAGAGCAATAACTATTTTTGCACCAGATGGTAGATTATATCAAGTAGAATATGCTAACGAAGCAGTTAAAAGAGGGACCCCTGCTGTTGGTGTAAAGGTTCGAGACGGCGTGATTCTTGCAGCCCTTAAAAAAGCATCTAGCAAGTTAGAGGATGTTAGATATCTTCATAAAATTTATAGAGTGGATGAACACATAGGTGCCGCTATTTCTGGTTTACACGCTGATGGCCGTAGGTTAATTGATTATGCCCGTGTTGTTGCTCAGTGGCATCGTCTAAATTATGATGATCCTATTCCTATAAAGATGTTAACTAAATATATTGGTGATTTAGAACAATATTATACTCAACATGCATTTGCTAGGCCGTTTGGTGTAGCGTTGATCATTGCAGGTGTTGATACTCAACCACAATTATATTCAACTGGCGCAAGTGGTAGCTATTGGGGCTGGAAAGCAACAGTTATAGGTTCTGGTTCCGATGTAGCTCAAGATTATCTAGAAAAACACTATAAAGCAGATTTAACATTATCAGATGCTATTATCCTAGCTCTTTCGGCTTTAAGTAAAGCAGCTCGTGAAGCGTTAGATCCTCTATATGTTGATGTTGCTATTGTCACAACTGAAAAGAAGGTTTACGAGGAAATTCCAAAGGAAAAAATCAAGGAATATATATCAAAATTGCCTAAAGAATAAATCTAACCATTTTCTTCTAAATATGTTTTCAAAAGCAACTTTAAAGATTTGGTTATTCTCATAAAATTAATTGGTGGCTGAAATCCGCCTATTAGTTCTCTGATATCTTTTAGTAAAATTTTATTTTTATACTCCTTAGGATCTTTTATTTCTATTGCATATCCATATCTATATCCCTGAAAATAAGTTAAGAATTCTTCTTTAGTAATACCTCCATCATCTTTTACTAATTTCCAAAGTTCATTTTTCGGAAGGTAAAGTACCTTACCTACTCTAAATTCACCAACTATTGCTTTGGTTCTTCCAGACACGTACATTACTATCCTTGTTTTAGGAGGCATGTATGGAACTTTCTTCCTAAGTTCATACTTCTTTTCTCCCTTTAGTATTAGTTTTGCGTATTTTGGTTTTATTGACATTAAGTATTCTGGCATCTTAACATCACCCTATACAGAAGAATTTAATAATAGAATTTATTTTATATACTAGTAGAGGATATCGCCCACTCCACCCGGTCCTCTCCTCAAGAGCTTTAGCCGGAGAGGCTAGCGATGAGAAGAGGTGTCCTGGAGTGGGCACATGATGAGGCCCAGTAAGGCTTCATATAAGCCTTATCTGGGTCACATATTATTTATTCTTATGTAAAATTTTATTTGTAATGTTAATATTACTTATGGGGATAGTCATGGAATCTAAATTTCTTATAAAGATTACTTTTATTGGTATAGGCGATGTGCTTTTTGAACTAAGGCGAATTTACGCTCCGAGAACAATAGATCATTTAGTAAATAAATTACCTTTCAAGGGTAGAGCAATACCTCAAAGAAATACAATTAGTATACCTATAGGCCTTAAAATGAGTGTTGAAAAAGGACATACATTTGTAAAATCGGGAGATATAGCCTATTGGCCTCTGAATGATACATTAGTTATTTACATGGTTGATTCTAAAACATATAGCCCTGTTAATCTGCTTGGAAAATCAATGAATGATATTCTCGAAATTGGAAGAAAAATTAGAACAGGCACAATGGTTACTATAGAAGCTGTCAATAGCTAATCAAAACATAATAACGGGAAAATTTTCAAGCTTACCCTATTCCACTACAACTTCTGTTTTTTTGTTTTTCTTTAACTCTGGAATTATTATTAGACCCTCGCCATCAGATTCAACAATAGCTCCTATTCCCGTAGAATAAACCCTAGTAATTCTATGTGGTACTTCAGCTCTGATCTCAACTTTTTTAACTGGTAGCTTTATTCTCTCAAATTTTGTTTCTTTTATAGCCTCAACAGTAATTCCCTTTCTAACACTTTCGAGTTCTTGCTGTAGTTGTGCTATCTTTAATGTTAACGTTTCTTTTTCCTCTTTTAGTTTCTCAACAAGATCTACTAACTGTGATATCTTTTTAGATGGTTCGGGCAAGGATTCCATCCAATATAATCTTGACCCGCCTTTCTCCCTTTTAACTTTAATAAGATTTGCAGCACTAAATACTGCAATTATATCATATATCCTTCTTCTCGGAATTCCCAATTTCTGAATTAATTCGTTGCTATGGATACCTTCTGGTCCTGATTCCTGAAGAATCTTTATAGCTCTTGCTGCGATTTCATATAACTTCATTCCATGCACCTCTGCTGGCGCCTTAATTAAATAATCACTAATAAAATTATCTGATTATATATTTATTTTTCGAATTTGATAATCTTTTTCATAACAGTTAGTATAATATCTGTAATCTTTTTATATTTTAAATATTTCCTTTATTTAACCGACTTAAATCAAAAATCAAGAAAACTTAAAGAGCCTTAATCTCTTTCTCTAACAATCCGAAAAATTCCATTTTTACTATTAAGAATTCTAAATCCAAATTTACTATACCATCTTATTCTTTCAGAAAATGTCTCAACATATATATTTTTCTGGTTGAATCTGCTAAGAATTTTAAGTAGCAACATGGTTCCAATGCCATTTCCTCTGTACTCTCTTGAAACATTAATGTATTTGATTTCTACAAAGTTATCATATTCATATATAATTGCGTTTGCAATTATAGAAATTTCTTCTTTATCAAGCAAATTAAACATCCATTCTTTATATTCATTATTTTCCCTCAGTAATTTTTGCCTTAAAATCATTGCAAATCACCTAAATATAGCGGCTTAAAGAAAACAGAATGATTTATAAATCTTATCTAAATTTAAAGAATGGAAATACTAAGATACGAAAAAATATACATGAGAAATAACTCTAATTTATAATGGAAATTGAGGAGATACATCAAATGAATGTAAAAATAGCATTTCTTGGCGGAGCTAGAGAAGTAGGAGCATCAGCAGTAGAGGTAACAGCTAACGGAGAGTCTATTCTCTTAGACTTTGGTGTAAGGCTTAGAAGTGAAAATCCTCTCCCCTTAATTATCAATGGGGACAAATTAAAAGCAGCTATAATAACCCATGCTCACCTGGATCATTCTGGAGCTATACCATTTCTTGCGAAGAAATATCCTCATGTTAAAATAATCTCTTCCGATCTAACAATGGAACTATTTAAAATCTTAATAAACGACATGTTAAATCTATATAGAAAACGGTACCCTTTTGGGTTTAAGGATGCTAAAAAAGCATATAAAAAGGCCAAGAGAATAGCATTTTATGAAACATACGTCCTTAATGATTTTCAGATAGAGTTACTACATGCAGGACATATCCCAGGATCGGGATCAATATATCTAACTATTGATAAGGATCTAAAGATTTGGTATTCTGGTGATATTAATACCTATAGAACATTACTTTTAAACCCCGCAAGTAAAATAATCCCCGAAAGCGATATTATAATTATCGAATCAACATATGCTTTAAGGAATCATCCTCCTCGAGAGGATGTTGAAAGAGAGTTTATTGAATCCCTAAAAGAGTGTATTGAAAGAGGAGGCATTGCTCTTGTTCCAGCGTTTTCAGTTGCTCGCGCTCAGGAAGTACTAAGTATTTTAACAAAATACAATTTTCCTTATCCTATAGTACTTGATGGTATGGCTAGAAGAATAAGTGAAATCATCCTACGATATCCCGAATATATAAGGGATGTGGCTCTTTATAAGAAGGCTATTAACAGAGCATATTGGATTGAAGATCCTAAAGAGAGAAAACATATGATTGTAGAGCCGAAAGTTATAGTTTCTCCAGCTGGAATGTTGCAAGGAGGATCTGCAGAATACTATGCAAAACACATTTATTCCGATGAAAATAGTGGAATATTTCTGGTGGGTTATCAAATTCCTGGAACCAGCGGATATAGGCTTCTAAATGAAAGGAAAATAAGAGTAGGTAATAAATTGAAAAAAGTTAAGGCTGAAATCAAATCATTTGAATTGTCCTCGCATACAGACCGCAGACATTTGTTTGAAATGCTTAAAAAAGTTAATGGTTCACCACTTGTATTCGTAATGCATGGAGATCCCGAAAGTTGCATTCAATTTGCATATGACATTAAAAATGAAATAGGATTAAATGCCATTGCTCCTCAAAATGGACAATTTTTTTCGATAAGTAAAGGTGTTTTGCAAGGTGATTTACAATGAAGCGATCTATGTTTTTGATGTTTATGGGAATGCTTTTAATAATAGTTGGTTCTGTATTAATATTTTTAGGCGAATTTGCAGGTGGACAATTCTCTGGGGTTATAATTATTTTCCCCTTTGTTTTCCTAATAGGCGAAGATGTATCGTCAAGCTTGCTATTCATAATAGTTGCTATTGTAATCGTCTTTCTAATCCTTTTTCTATTACCAGCTATGTTCTTTAAATATCAAGTTAGAGATTTATCCGACATAGGTATGTCATATATAAGATGTCCTAGTTGCGGATCTATAGTACCATCTTCATATAGATATTGCCCTATTTGTGGAGAGGAATTAAGTGCTCATACTGTATAAGCAATAATAGAATTTATTATTAAAAAATAATTTTTTAATAATAAATTTAACTTTAAAATGAATATTCAAAATATTCTTTATATTCTTTAAGTTAATAAAAAATTATAGTGGGTGTTTTATATATGGCAGGTCAACAATTTGGAATGGATTATATGCTTCTGTTGTTGTTATGGTTAATCATTCCAATATTAATTATAACATTACAAGGGCTTAGGGCAAAGTACCGAGCTTGGATTGAAGCTAGACGGTTAAAAGAGATTGAGAGCAGTCCATAAACAAATGTAATCCTATTTACCTGCTTTGTTGACCAAAACATTGTTATATTGAAGTTATGAAATCGGAATTTAGAGCAAGTTATTATGATATCGCATATAACACATTTATCAGCGATACTATTATAACATTACGCAACCATTCATTGAATTGTTCAACAAAGCATATTTACCCAAAAATTTATAATTAACCATCTAATAAATTTTGGTTAATGTCCTAAGAGGGAAATAATATGCCATTAGAATTTGATAATCTTCAGCGCGCTCTTGAAGATTTTGTATATACATATGGTTTTCTAGCAAGCGTGGTTTCAACTAGTGATGGACTTGTAGTGGCTTCCGCTATTAAAGAAGGTCTGGATCAAAATCTTGCTGCAGCTTTATCCGCACTGGTCGATCAGACTATTGATAGAGTAAAAAATGATCTTAAATTAGGTAATGTTAAACACTTTTTAATTGAAGCAGAATTAGGAATTTTAATTTTTAAGAAGATAATCATTAATGAAGAACCTATATTATTAACAGTTCTAGCTCCCAAAAGTATGCGCTACTTTAAAAGAAAATTAAATAGAATTTCTAAATCTATTATTAACTTTCTATCGCCATAGTGATGGATAATGATTTTTTCTCCGAGATTGAATCTTTTCTTTAAATTATTATTTTCTGAGAGTAGTAGTAAGGATTATCCGTTGTTTCTTTCGTTTGAAGTTCTTTCTAAATTTTTCGATGAGGATGACTTAAAGAAAATTAAAAATGACATAGAAACGATTTCTGATGGTCGTATTAGAGCATCCCTACGTGACGATGGTTTTTATCTATTTTATCCTTTCTTTGATATAGTATTTCTTCTTCTTGAGAAAGGCTATCCCTACACTGAGTTATCATATATGCTTGACTGGCGCGATTTCGAAAGATATGTAGCTAATATTTTTATGAAGATTGGTTTTGAAACAGTTCTAAACTTTCATTTTTCCTATAACCAAGTTAGAAGAGAGATTGATATTCTTGCAAAAATAGATAATACATTGTTATGCATTGATGCTAAGCATTGGAAAAAAGGCGTGTTGGAATCAAAATTAAAAATTCTTGCGACTCAACAAAAAGATCGCTGTTCACTTTTAGCTGAATATATTAGTAAGTGTCGTAAAAATATAGATTCTATATTTTCATCAAATTATGTACACTCTAAATTACATATTTTCCCCTTAATTATAACTTTATATAGGACGAAATATTGTATAATTGAAAAGATTCCCATAGTCCCTGCAAATCTTTTAAAGCAATTTCCCACTTGGTTTGATATTAATAAATATTCTCTTTGGCATATATCCATAATGATTAATAAGAAATCTAAAAATAACTGGTGATTATGATGGCAAATATTGGTGATTTAGAAATTCAGCTTGGACGAATGCCAGTAAAAATTGCTGCTATCATGTCAGAAGCTAAAACCCAAATATATAATGCTATGAGAGTGCTTTTAAAAGAATATACATCTAGCCAAGAAAATCTGTACCTTCAAGAAGAGCAAATAGATAAATGTCAACATTTCTTAGATAGCATCATCGAGATTATAAATAAAACATTAGATAATACTACAATTCAGATAGTTACTTTAGTCCAAAGTTCTAATAGCAGAGTGATAGAAATTTTTAATCAACTATCAAGTTATAAATCGGTTGAAGAGTTATTTGAGAAATTAAATAGAGAGATAAAAGAATGCAAAATTGAAAACGAGAGGCTAAGGGGACTTCTCATTCAAAAATCTGACTTTTTTAAAATATTATCTATAGTTGAGGAGAGAAAGAGTTTAACAAAATCAGAGTTGTTGACCATTACAGGCTTGTCTAATAAGAAAATATCTAGAGTTTTAAAAGAACTAGAAGGAGAAGGGTATATTAAAATAGATAAATCACGCAGACCTTACCGTATTATATTTTTAAAGTCTCCTTGGAGGATTTAGTATGAAAATAGGTATTATATATAAGGTCCTTGATTTTAAGGAAACTCCCTGGCCTATAGAACAACTTAAGAAATCAATATTTTGTCAAGGTCACACGCCTCTTATTATTGACATTAATAGAATATACTCCTATATTGGATTTGAAAAACATGGTGTTTGGTATGGCGAAATAAACTTATCAAAAGAACTTTCTGGTGGGTTTTTGAGATCCTTTGGGCGTGGAAGTTGTGATGCTATAACGTATAGAATTAGTGCCATGGAACAATTAGAAGTAGATGGTGTTTACTTAATGAACTCTACATATAATTTTAGAAAGGCTAAGGATAAATATGCAGCTCTCTTTCATCTATACTCTCATGGAATTCCTGTTCCTAGGACTTTTATTACAAGAGATTTTGATTCTGCAATATGTGCTATCCAGTCAGAGTTTAAAGACTTTGTTGTAAAACCTCTTATTGGTTCTCGTGGATTAGGGAGTCTTCATATTTCAAATTTTGACCTAGCTTATGAGGCAATAAAAACTCTAGATAAACTTAATAAGGTATTCTACATTCAAGAGTTTATTGACAAGCCGGAACGTGACATCCGAGTGTTAGTATTAGGCGACCAAGTTGTAAACGGTATGTATCGTGTTGCATCAAGTGACTCTTGGAAAACTAACATTTCCCTGGGGGCTGAACCTAAACCCCTAAAAATTACAGCAGAGCTTGAAGAATTAGCCATAAAAGCAACAAAAATTTTAGGTTTGGATTATGCAGGTGTTGATATTATTGAAACAAAAAATAGTGGTTATCTAGTACTTGAAGTTAATGCGGCTCCATCGTGGGAGGGATTACAAAAAGTAACCCCCTTTTCTATTTCGGATAAAATTGTTAATTACTTGTTAGATAAATTAAAAAGATAAATCTAATATATTCTAGCAATACACATTTCACAATAGGTGGTTTGATGTCTAAAAAAATCAGAATCAGAGGGATTCTCTCACGGAAAAGAAAGGTTGCACTGTTCGTAGATGGTCCAAACATTTTAAGAAAAGACTTTAATATTCGTCTTGAAGATCTATTGGAGTTAGCTTCTAAATATGGAAAGGTTAGCATTGCCAAGGTTTATCTTAATCCTCATGCTCCGAAAAAACTTACTGAAGCTATTTCAAATAGCGGATTAACTCCTGAAATCGTTACAAGCGATATTCATATAAAAATGGCTGTTGATGCAATTTCTTTGATCCTAAAAGGGAAAATTGACATATTAACTATTGCTAGTAGGCATGCAAGATGTGTACCTATATTAAGACGAGCGAAAGAGCTTGGTATTGAGACTGTTGTTATTGGTTTTAATCCAGGATTTAGTGTAGCACTTAAGAACACAGCAGATCATTCTGAAGAATTAAAGATATCTCCCCCCTCATCTCATAACATCCATCAGAAGTAAACATTATATTAGTAAGAGCTAAACAGAAATGTTATATAAGATAAAAAACAGGAAATAAAATTCATTATTACTCTCCCTTTAATATGATTCTTGCATCTACCACCTTTATTCCGTTTCTATAAGTCATGATTGGGTTTAAGTCCAATTCTTTTATTTCTTGATTCTCATAAAGTAATTTGCCCACATTAACTAGTGCCTTTTTAATTTCTTCGATATCTACAGGCTCGGCTCCTCTATATCCAGTTAGTAATTTGTAGCCCTTTATCTCTTTTATCATTTCATCAGCTTCTCTTTCGTCTATTGGTGCCAACCTGAATGTGACATCTTTTAAGAGTTCGACCCATATTCCGCCTAAACCGAACATTATAACTGGTCCAAAAAATTGATCAAATAATCCACCAATTATTACTTCTAGTCCGTCTGGAGCAAATTCTTGTACTACAACACCTTCTATACGTGCATTGGGTACTCTGCTTTTTACATTATTCATTATCTCTTCATAGGCTTTCCTTAATTCCTCCTCGTTTTTCAAGTTTACTTTTACTCCTCCTACATCACTTTTGTGAAGGATATCAGGAGAAAATATTTTCAGCACTACTGGAAAGCCTATCTCTTTTGCTTTTTCAATGGCCTCATCAACGTTTCTTGCAACATCAACTTTTACAACAGGAATATTATATGCAGCAACAATTTTTTTAGATTCTATCTCATTAAGATAAATCCTACCCTCTTTTTTTGCTTTTTCAATAATATTTCTCACAGTATCGATATCTGTATGCATTCTTAAAACCTCTTGACATTTTTCATACTTACAAAGATTGATTTAATAATTAAGTATTACGAAATTTTAGCGTAAAATAATTCACTAAAAGTAAAAAAATAGTTCAATTTATCCAATAAATTAAAATGAAAAACATAAGCATAGTATACAATTTTAAATATCTTAACGCGCCAGAAAAGGGGCTATCAGCTATTTTTATTTCAGAATTGGCATGATACTTAAGATCATTGTATTTCTAAATTTAGTGGATTAAATATCGCATAAAATTTAAAATACAAAAGAAAGGGAGTATTATATGGAGGTATTAGTTTGCATTTAGAGAAATTTGATGAATCTATCAGGAAAAAGCTTCAATCGATTCTAAGAAAGATAGAAACTGAAACAGACTTATACGAAGTGTCTATCATAACTCGAGATGGTATTTGCATCGCTAGTGCGACATCATCAACAATAGATGCTAATGAGAACTCTGCAGCAGTGGCAGCTATGTTAAACATAGCTCAAGACACCTCTAAGCGTATGGAACAAGGTAGATTAATACAAGTCGTGGTTCGGGGAGAGAAAGGGTTTACTATAATTACTCGTGTTGGTCCTGAACTTGTCCTAGCAGCGTCTAGTAGGTCTCAATATAAACTAGGTCTCTATTTGAGGATGTTGGTTAACTATGCATATGAAATAGCCTCATTACTTCATAGAGTTTCCACAGAGGCTGTAACTCCAATAACTGCTGTATCATCCGAGTCAATAAAAAAGACACAACCATTATTTGCAAGTATAGAAAAAGAAGCTCCCAAGACAACAAAACTCGTAAGCTCTGGACTTTTTGATAGCCTAGGAGAGGCTTCTGAAGCAGAGGAAATTCCTATGCCTGATTCAGAAGTGGTAACAATTAAAGGCACTCACGAAGTAGAAACAGTAAAACTTCCAGAGCAACCTTTACAAACAGAACCCGTATCTCCTGTAGAGAAACATCCAGTCACCATAGAACGACCTATGACCGTTAAGCCCATGAAAAAAGAGGCTCGTGCAGCTCCTAATGTTGATGAAGAGGAAAGAAAAGCAATCTTGGAAGCTTTAAGAATTATAGGTATGATTGGTAAAAAGAAGAGTTGATAATAGTTTGGTTCTTAGTTAGAAAATAAATAACTATTTTTAGATGATGAAATAATTGAACACAAAATGTTAAAACAAATATAACGCAAAAGTTATTATAAGGATTAGTAAAAAATGGATTATATATTTACGCATGGAGATTCTCAATTGTCATATAAGGTTGGTGATATTATGGTTGAGGACCCAAAAATACTAAAAACCGGCACTACCACAGTAGGTATTATTACAAAAGAAGGAGTTATTCTTGCAACAGAATCTCAAGCCACTATGGGCTATCTTATTGCAACAACAAAAGCACCAAAGATATATGAAATTACTCCTATGATTGCTATGACAATCTCAGGATCGGTTGCTGATTGCCAACAAATAGTTCGTGTAGTTCGTGCTAATGCAAGATTACACGAATTAGAAAGTGGAGCCCCAATCCCAGTTAGATCCGTTGCTAGGCTTACAGCAAATATACTTTTTCAAAATCGTTTGTCTCCCTACATTTCGCAACTTCTAATTGGTGGTATTGACGAGGCAGGACCACACTTATATTCTTTGGATCCCTTAGGAAGTTTATTAGAGGAGTCCGAGTTTGCATCTACAGGATCAGGGTCTGTAATCGCTTATGGCGTACTAGAATCTGATTATAAGAAAGACATGTCAATTGATGAAGCCATAGCTCTCGCTAAAAAAGCTATAAGTGCTGCTAGAAAAAGAGATGCTGCTAGTGGTGGAGAAATTCAAATAGTTAAAATAACAAGGAATGGTATTGAGTGGGTAAGCAAAAAATAAAAATTAGTTTTTAAACATAATTTCTTTATACTTTAAATTTTATTAAATAATGATTGATTGTTATGAGATATAACTTTTAATAATAAATACAAAGTAAATACATAAGTGGCTGTATTAATACGGAGCTTTAATAAGTGATAGTTCTAGTAATAAGATGTTTGGGGAATAACGACTCGGTAGTTAATAAAGTTGATAAATATAATTGTCATAAATAAGTGTTGCTTACATTATTTAATAATTTATAATATAATGGCTTGCAGTTTATTAATACTATCAATTACATGAGTGTGATTTTATGAGCGTAGATCGTAAAAATGAGAAAGCAATAGCTGAGCAGATAAAACAATTTAGTATGTCTATTGCAGCTATTAGTACATATGATGTCAGTGGAGGTCTTCTTTTTAATACTCCTATTATTCTTGGAGGAGAGAAACTAGTTGAAGATTTGAGCTTGTTATCCCTTGTTGAACAAGGTTTTGGCCAGCTAAATATTGTAGATCTCTTTTTAGGAAAAGATTACATATTAAAAACGGCATCTTACTTTGCTGAGCCATTATATCAATTTGAGCATCTAATTCCCAATTTGTACTTAGTGAAAACAAATTATCGTGACGCTTATCTACTTGGACTTTTAATAACTCCTTACTCCGATATTAATATAGTTGAATATCTTAAAGAAAGTAGCTTTATTATAAAAAGCTATTTTGGAACATTTAGACGATCAACATCACAGTATGAGGCAGGACAGATCGACGACCCTACTAGAAGAATGGAATGTTATGATACCGCCAGAACATTAATGTCCTTACTACATTATAGAGTTTTTGATATCCGTAGATTAAGAGGTGGTAGCGAAATTCCCGGAAGGCAATCTTACTTTACAGCTGTAATGATTCTAGATGCGAAAGTTTATCATTCCGATTTTATATGTTTGCAATGTGGTAGCGTTTACGATTCTGAGCCTGAGAATAGTAAGTGTTCCTCATGTGGCGGACAAGTAGTGAAGGCCCCCCCAGTTTTTGAATTTGAAAATATTTCGTTCATATTCCCAGATGTACTGGCTGATCGAAGCGAAGTAAAAATGACACCTCTTGATTATCTAACGTTATATGTACAATCTGAAATACCTCCATCAGTAAAATTAGCAGTTCACAGAATAAATCCATTTATATTTTCTAATATTTTATATATCCCACGGCGAGTTATATTTGAATATAAAGGTACAAATGATGTCATTGACCTATTTAGTTTATGGAATTCTGAGAATAATAAATTTAGATTATTTATTGCTATTTCTGATAGTCGATTCAAGGATTTTGACTTAATGCCTTATATGGCTGAGCGTGTTTTCTTAAGAGATCTTTCTGAAGGGCTAAATAAAAAATTATCTATTGAAGAAATTGTTAAAAAATCAGTTATAAAAGATTGGAATATTATACCTCCAATTTCGTTAAGTGAGTTAGATTCAAATGAGAAGTATCACACATGGGCTGGGTTGAGGGATGTTGTCAAAGAATAGTAGCGAGTTTTTAGAAAAGTTGATTGAAGAGCTACGAAGAAAATCTATGTCTTTACCTAGTCAGCTTGAAAGAATAACAAGGGTGAATCCACAAATTGAAACTCTTGCAAGAAAAGTACAATTAAATTTCAAGACTGACGATGAAAGTAAAAAAATAATAGCTGCACTTTATCACTTAATGAGGTTGAATGAGGTAATTGATGAGCAGTATGGTTTTGAAGATTTTGTTAAAGATATAAATATCTTATTTGAAATTTTGTTGCCCAAATCTTCGGTTCTTACAAAGGATACTGTCTTTCAAATTTCCGATCTTTACTTAAAATTATTTTTAGATAGCGCTATAATTTCGTATGCAACTTTTATTAGATTGATTAATGAAAAGGGAAAAGAACTTAGCGATAACGTTATAAAAGCATTGTTAATTCGCGAGGAAATATTGGATACTTTTCTTCTAATAATTTCAAGTTTTGAGGATTTAAATAGAGACTTAGATTTACGATTCTTTGTAGCAGCAGTTAGATATAGATTTCTTTATTCATTATATAGGATGAAGCGGAGTATTGAGCAACGGAAAATAGAAGAGTGGAAAAGAGGAAGAGAAGGAAAGGAATGGCTTAGAATAGTTGGAGACGAGCCTCCAAAACTTGTTGATATAGAATTAAGGCCAATTCATAAAATTTACGAAGAAATTAAGAAAGAATACCCGATTCGTTCAGGAGACGATGTCTTTTACGATATCTTATTCTTCGAAATAATATCTCCCATTTATGATATAATGGTAAAAATAGCTGCTGACGCAATTCAAGAAAAAAGGAAAGAGATAGCCTCTTTAACAAGTAGCGGACTATCACTACAAAGACAGATAGCTGCTAGAACCGAATTTAAAGCTGATGAGACCAGTATGCCTAGAATGAATCTTGAACTTATGATAGATTCTGCTTTCAGAATTACGGGTGAACTAACAGAGAGAAATAAGAGTGCTATTAGACATACAATTGATACTCTGCTAAGAAGAAGAATGCTTAAGCTTTATGGGCAACTTTACATACCAGATATGTCTAAGCTTCTTGATGTTGCATTTGAAGAAGTGTATCACTTATTACTATCCGAGCCATATATTGCGCTTTCTGTTTTATCTCCTGAAGAAATTAACATTTTTATGGAAAATCCAAAAGAGTATGTAAAATCAAAACGTAATACGCTTTGGGAATTATTTAAGAGGAAATTTAGAGCTTATGTTGGCGTAAATATCTCTTACTTTACAATTGCAGAAGCTCTAGTTAAAATAATAGATGAAGCTTTGCAACGTTATAACCGAATATTTAAACATAAATAGTGTCAGTTTATGAAATTCTGGAAGAGCTAACTATATTTTATTTACATATTTATTTATTGTACTCTTAAAATTGGGTGATCCGTATGGAGCTCAATGAACCAGAATTATTTCTGACTATTGACAATTTCGAAATAGCAAATAAAAGTGTGCTTCTTAGAGTTGATATGAATAGTCCTGTAGATCATAATAGCGGTAAAATAATCGAAACTTCTAAGATAAAAGCCTATACAGATACTATCAAAGAGCTACTAAATAGAGATGCTAAAATAGTTTTATTGACTCACCAAGGAAGACCCGGCGATTACGACTTTATAGAAACAAAGCAACATGCCGAAATACTATCTGAGATACTAAATTATCATGTTCTGTATTATGATGGTCTCTTTGATTCCCACGCTATAGAGCTTATCAAGAAATTGAATTCAGGAGAAATATTAATGCTTCAGAATGTAAGATTTTATTCAGAAGAAATAATAGATAAACCCCCCGAAGAGCAAGCAAAAACGCACTTGGTTAGAAAACTAGCTCCTCTTTTTGACTTATTTGTAGTTGACGCAGCTGGTGCTATGCATAGATCACAACCTAGTTTGGTCGGCTTTCCAGAGGTACTACCAACAGCGGCTGGAAGATTAATGGAGTACGAATTGACGAGACTTAGTATTTTAAAAGCTAATTCCATGCGACCATATGTTTTTATTTTAGGTGGAGGAAAAGTAACAGATGCCATTACGTATATAAAAGCACTACTGGAAAATCAAGTTGCTGATAAGCTAATTCTTGTTGGTTTAGTCGGAAATCTTTTCCTAGCAGCTCTTGGTGTCGAATTAGGTAAAAGCATGAAGTTTTTGAAAAAGAAAAACATGAATATATTATTCCCTATAGCAAGGGAAATATTCAGAAAATATGATGATAAAATAATGTTGCCAATTGACTTTACTGTACTAGACTTAAAAAATAACGAAATTAAAGAGATAAGCCTTGACGATCTACCAATTAATGCATTTATATATGACATAGGATCTGATACTATAAACTATATTTCAGAAGTAATAGGAGACGCCGGATTAGTTGTAATGCGGGGGCCTGCCGGATTTATCGAGGACGAACGCTTTAGGCGAGGTACTGAAGAAATAATCAAAGCAATGGCAAAATCTAATGCTGTAACAATATGTGGTGGAGGGCATCTTGGAATATTGGTTAATGAACTTGGCGTTAGTGATAGAATTTCTCATATAAGTACCGCTGGTGGTGCAATGATATCCTTTTTTGCAAAGACTCCTTTACCAGTGGTAGAAGAATTAAAACGCACTGCAAGCCGTTTATTAGAATCTTAAATATTTCTCACTAATATATACAGTACTTTCGCATTAATTAGATGAAAAATCCGTATTGGCTGCGAAAAAATTATTTTTTCCGCCGCACTCCTTTTTGTCGGTGAAAAAAATGATAGAAATAGAATACACAACCATAGTTGCGTATTTGATTGGATTCGCCCTCGGATGGGCATTCCACTCGGCAAGGAGTGCAGCCACACCGCAGCCAATACGGA
>JBECUL010000008.1:0-56744 GCA_040225955.1 Candidatus Asgardarchaeum abyssi
AGAACACCATTACAGTCGGACTGAGCATTTCAACCGCCGTGATTACAATTGCAATGTTGATAATGAACCTGTTTGGAGGTTGAAAAATGAGTTTGGAAGTGTCTGGAGTAGAGTATAAATGTTTAAAATGTGGAAGAAAGTTTAGGTCTGTGGAGGAGTTTAAGAGTCATGAGTGTGCTGGAAGCAGTTGAAAAAATTAGGAAGGAACGGAAGACTTCAAGAGTTGAGGCTTTGCTTGAAACTATACTTGACTATCTGGACGCGAATTTTCCCCGCTCGAACGATGAGCCAGCATATTCGGCTGATACTTATACTGTTCCAGCCGGTTCGGCTTTGACTGTGTCCTGGAGGGTTAAAAGCGAATGGCTGGCTAAAATTAAGCATTTGTATGCGGATGCAGCTCCAGATTGCAGTTACGAGTGGACTCTGTCGGGCTTGGCTGTCAAAGGAAATGAGATTAACTTCGTTAAGGCTGTTGAGGTTAAGGCTGGCGGTGTGATAACGGTTAAGATAACTAACAGCGGAGTGGTTGATCAAAATATAGACATAGTTATAGAGGGATGGGCTAGACGTGTGGTATGAGGTGATGTGTGATGGTTAGGCGTGGTCAGCGTATTCTTGAGGGTGTTGAGGTTCAGATTAGTAAGATTGAGCAGTTATTAACTCCAAGTCCGACTGTTAGTGATAAGGATGCTGCTGACCTTGCTCAGAAAATACGTTATTTAATAGACCAAACTGAGGCAATTTTAGCTCAGACAGACATTAAGCTTTCAGCATTCAGGGATGTCTTGAAAGGGGCAGGCAACAGAGACTTCACAACTCTCGAAACAGACGTCGAATCGATAGATTCAAAATTTAACGTTGATCTGGCGACGAGGGCGCGTGAAAGCACTCTTTCAGACTTGAACGCCAAGATTAAGAGCCAATCCGCAGATTTGTTCGTTAACCAATAATTTCAAATATATTGTTACATAATAAATCAGGAGGTCTCGTGATATTGAAACACGACTCAGCTCTTCAGTCTACTCCCAAGGAATTAGGATACACCTGGATAAATGAGATGAGTCGGGGTGAAATCGCACAAATTACATCCCGAGTCGTTCCCTTCGTGGCCGACTCGTGATTTTCATCACCAATAAAAAAAATGTCATTCCCGTGAAAACGGGAATCCAGTATTTTTGCATTCCCTGAACTCAATTGCATGCTAACTAATCAATTCCAAGAATGCATGATTCGATTATTATATTCCTTGACGCAATAATCATAGATTAATTCGTTTACAAATAAATCTAAATTTCTTGTGAAAAAATAATTGATGAGGTCTCATAATTTTTTTGAGACACGACTCAGCTTGCAAAGATGAGTCGGGGCGAAACCGTGCAAATTACATCCCGAGTCGTTCCCTTCGTGGCCGACTCGTCATGAAATTATAATTTGTAAATATTATGAGAGTTAAGAAAGAAAATTTTGTAAATGGAAGTTGTTTCCATATATACAACCATGCGGTTGAGCACCTAAATCTTTTCCGTGTAAATAACGACTATCTCAGAGTTCTCAGTAAATTTAAACAGAAAATACTAACTTATCCCGCAACGATATTTTCTTATTGTTTAATGCCGAATCACTATCACTTCTTCATTCGGCAAGATAGTGATGTACCCATATACAAAATCTTTAACGATATATTCTCGGGATATACTCTATATTACAATCATAAATATAGCAGAAAAGGAACATTGTTTCGAAGTCCTTTGCAACACAAAATAATAGCAACAGAAGAATATTTTATCAGATTAAGCCTGTATATCCATTTCAATCCAGTGAAATCAAATCTTGTTAAAAGACCGGAGGACTGGATATACTCAAATTATCTTGAATGGATTGGGGAGAGGAAAGGTAATTTATTCAACAATGAAATTTTGAAAACATATTTTGAAAATTCTGTCAATTATCAAGAAGACATTAAAGAGCACGAAAAATATGTCAAAGAACAGCAGTTTGGGAAATTATTATTAGATTTTGAATCGTGATACATTTCATCGAGTCGTAAGGAGCAAAGCGACAACGACTCGAGATGAAAGAAGCAAATCGTCTCGACTCGACGCAAGCTTTCGAGTCGAAAAATCAATCCTTCCTCAAACAAATCTTGACATTTTACATACTGAATCTTTTTAAGAAAATAGAAAATACAAGGAGAAAGAATTTGGAAAAGATTTTTATCTTGAGCTTCAATTGATAGATCTGGAGACTCAAGATTTAGTAAATAAAGGGCTGGTTCAGTTAGGGAAGAAATTAAATATTCCTTTTGTTTTAACAAATGATGTTCATTTTTTGAGAAGAGGAGAACATAAGCTTCAAAAAATATTGATGGAAATAGCTACGAAGGGAAAATTTTCTTATGATGCTCCAGAAAATTATTTAAAATCTCTTAAAGAGTGGGAAGAAATAAGAAGGGATCGGAAGTCCATTCCTAAAGATATTTTTAATAAAGCTATAGATAATTGTTTTAAAATAGCGGACGAATGCAATTATACAATATCAACTGGAAATCTGTATTTTCCTACTTTTAATCACAAGACTCATTCTCTTTATAAAAAGTTTAAGGGAAAGAAGGAAGAGTTTTTCAGAAGAATGATTCTTGGGAGAGCTAAGGATATTCTTGGAAAAAATTTTTCAAAGAAAGTTTACCAACAAAGAATTATTGAAGAATATAAAATACTGATTAAACTCGGAGGACTAGATTACTTTTTAATAGTTGACGATTTATTGTATTATATTCGTAAACAAGGAGCTTTTTCTTTGATAAGAGGGAGTGCAAATGGAAGTCTAATAGCTTTTATTCTAGGGTTTGGATTGATTGATCCAATTAAGCATAATATAATGTTTGAGAGATTTATAAGTAAGTATAGAAGTCTTAATGATATTGATATTGATATTGATTTAATGAGTGAGTTCAGGTCAAAAGCTATTTCCTATTTGAAAGAAAAGTATGGAGAAGAAAGTATAATTTCTATAGGAACTTACGGAAGGCTCCAACTTAAAGCTTCTATTAAAGATGTAACTAGGGTCTTAAAAGATAGATTAGATAATAAAATAGAAAGGGCCAAAACAGAAGAAGAAGCTGATAAATTAACAAAGAAACAAGAAAAATATTCTTATCCAATTATTAATAAAATAACTTCGGTGATGAATGATGGTTTAACTATTGAAGAAGCTAAGAATAACTATGCTCTTTTTGAAGGTTGGTATAACGAAAATAAAAAATTAGTAGATAGATTAATAGCTCCTTTGATTGGTATATAAAGCTGTGCATTTTGCATCGTTCCGCTGAAATAATACAGGTCAATATTCTGCATAATTAACACTGCATCGCAGTTATTTTTTCCCATCATCTTCTGAAGATTCTTTATTCGCCTTTGCAGTTCATCCTTTGGGGTCATGTTTTCCTCCTCCCCAATGTCAAAGGGCCTCCACACCTGATATATAACTTTACTCAATTTTATATTAATAATTCAACTTTCCCACTTGACATGTAAACAAGGATGAATCTTTGTAATGCAAGGAAACACCCTACGAGCACAATGATTTATGTTCGCGCTGCTCACGTTTTTATACGGGGGGAAAGGCGAATTAAGCTGTTTAAAATAAGTTTCACTGAATAAAATAAATAAAAGCGCAAAAAACACCTTTATACCTGGATAAGACCGGCTGACGGCATTACAAAGATTCAGACTTGCCAGCCTCAAAGTTCCGGTTTCTGTCAACTGGGAAAGTTGAGTTAATAAAAATAGCTTAGCACCAATTAAATTCCATTGTCAGTCTTTTGTTTTCACAACAACCTTTATACTCTTACAGCAATGATCGTTCTTAACGATAAAATGATCAGGCCTTTCTATCAATAGATAATGACCATTGGATTCAACGACAATATCATCCTTGCTTATATTACCCTCTTTGGGTATAAACAAAGGTCTCCCCAGTGGAATAACGGCTTCTTTCAAAATAGCCATCCATACCCTCCTTTTCAAATCCTTATTACAAACATTAAACAACTGTCCATTCGCTGCAGATGTATAAATAATATTTCTCTCTTTATTCAGACCAGTATTTTCCAAAATCAGATGGATCAAAGATACCGCGATCAGTAATGATTCCTTTTACCAGCCCAGCTGGGGTGAGATCAAAAGCAGGATAAAACCCCTGCACTTTTTCCCCTGTAGTTCTTTCTCCCTTAAAAACCAGCACTTCCTCCGGGTCTCTTATTTCGATGGGAATATCTTCTGCCTTTAAACATCGCCTATCAGGTCCTCCATATCCCAGCACATAGAATGGAAGTTTATGATACTGAGCAGCCAGTGCCAGTTGAAAAGTACCTACTTTGTTGGCAACTGTCCCATCCATGGCTATACGATCAGCTGCGGTAAATACTTTGCTGATCATTCCCTTATTCATACAGTATGCAGCCATATTATCAGTAATTACGGTTACAGGTATGTTATCATAATGAAGCTCAAATGCGGTTAATCTAGCTCCCTGAAGTTTAGGTCTTGTTTCATCGGCATAAACATGAATTCTCTTGCCTTGCTCAATTGCTGCCCTTATAACACCCAGTGCTGTTCCATAACCAGCAGTAGCAAGCGCTCCGGCATTACAGTGAGTTAATATACCATCACCGTCTTCAATTAAAGTTGCTCCATAGGCACCTATTTTTTTATTAGTTTCTATATCTTCTTCCATAATTTTAAGTGCTTCCTTAATAGCGATTTCTTTGATTTCGGCAATATTTTTCCCTTTACGTAATTCATTTAGCATTCTATCTATAGCCCAAAATAGATTTACAGCCGTTGGTCTGGTTTCTTTTAAAGTCTTTGCAGCTTCCATAGCATCCAGAAGTATACCATCAACTGTAGTTGCTTTACTTTTCAAAACAGCTAAAACTATTCCAAAAGCAGCAGCCACGCCAATTGCAGGAGCCCCACGAACTTTCATCGTTTTTATAGCTTCTGCTACACAGTAGTAGTCAGTACATACAATTTCCACCATTTCATTTGGTAACTTATTTTGGTCTATTAGAATAAGACTATTATTTTCCCATTTTATAGGTTGTAACATTCATTTATTCCTCCATCTCTTAAGAACGCACAATAATGAGAACTCTTATTGCTAATAAAAATATTTTTATAATTTTTAAAAAGCGAACATCTTGGTGATCACATTGGTTAATAGAAAAAATAATAACAGTAACGAGGAAAAAGAAATAGTAGTAGTAATAGATAATGATTCTAATATGTATATCGAAGGAAATAACTGGAGATTCTTATTTGATAATGGTTTTTTCGGAACATTGGACTTGGAAAATAAACGTTTGAAACTCGCAGACTTTGAAGTGCTCTATCTATTTGATAAAAAAAAGATAAAAGTTTATTATGAAAAAGAAGATAGATATATAGACTCATTAAAAGAGTTATTGGGAATATTATCTAAATTGAATTCAGATATCTGGGAAATTTATTTAGTGTATAGTGACCTAAGAAGTCGAGGTTATGTAATAAAAGAGGGGATTAGTGAGGATATAATATTTAGTGTTTATGGAAAGGGGGATAACCCAATAGAGGTACCACCGAAATTTTATGTATTCAAATTATCTGAAGGAAAGCCAATTTCACTAAAAAATCTCAGGAAAATAACACAGCAAGCCTTGGTAAGTAGAAAAAAACTAATAATTGCAGTAATAGATAGACAAGGGGATGTAACGTATTATAATGTTACACCTATGGTATTTTGAATATTTTATTAAGTGACTATTGGTGATTTAAATGAAGAAGAAAATAATATTACAACCAGTAAGAGGAATGAGAGACTTTTTACCCAATGACATGATTAAAAGAAACTTTATTTTCGATATCATTAAAGAAACTTATGAAAATTATGGTTTTCTTCCCTTCGAAACCCCTGCTATAGAATACTTAGACGTTTTAACAGCAAAATCCGGTCCTGAAATCGTAAGGCAAATATACTCTTTTGAGGACAAGGGTGGAAGAAAGGTTGGTTTGCGATTTGAGTTAACAATTTCTCTAGCAAGGGTTGTTGCAAGCAATCCAACATTGCCAAAACCATTTAAAAGATATTGCATTTCAAGAGTTTGGAGATATGAAGAACCACAAGCTGGAAGATATAGAGAGTTTTGGCAAGCCGATGCTGATATAATCGGAGTAGATAGTAGAATAGCGGATGTTGAGGTAATTGCTGCTGCACGTACAGCACTAATTAGGTTAGGATTCAAAAATTTTGAGATAAGAGTAAATAGTAGAAAGCTTCTTGATGCATTAGCGGTGATATCAGGCATTGAAGAAGAAGAGGCAAAGCTTAATTTTTTTAGAGCTATAGATAAAATAGAAAAAATTGGTGAAAATGGAGTAAGAGAAGAATTATATAGGATGGGTATTTCCTCTGGAAATATTAACAAGATACTAGACTTTATAAAGATAAGAGGCCCACTCCCTTCAATGCTTCCAAAGATAGAAGATGTTTTAGATTACGATATAAAATCTGCTAATGAAGGAATTGCCGATCTTAAACAAATGAACGAATTTGGTAAGAGTTATGGTATAGCTAATGAGATGATTTTTGATATGAGTCTAGCAAGAGGTTTAGATTATTACACTGGACCTGTTTTTGAAATCATAAGCAAAGATATGAGAATTGGTTCAATTGCTGGTGGCGGCCGATACGATACACTTATTCAAATTTTAGGAGGGGCCCCGACACCAGCTGTTGGGATAGCACTAGGTGTGGAAAGAATATTTGAGATCATGAAGAAGACAAATATGTTTCCTAAGGAGATAACAAATATTGTTCAAGTATATATAGCTACAAGTGATAAATCCTTAATAATGAAAGCTATAGAAATTGCAGAAATTCTGAGAAATTCAAGAATAAATGTTGATATAGATTTAAAGGGTAGGCAATTAAAAAGAAATTTAGAATATGCAAATAAATATGGGATTCCTATAGTAATTATAGTTGGCAAAAAAGAGATAGAGCAAAATTCTGTAATTGTACGAGACATGAAAAAGAGAGAACAAGAGGAAGTCAAAATATCAAACTTAGCCACATATATCACTACAAAAATAAAACAAAGGGGTTTTGAAAATGAGAGAGAATAACAGCAACGCAAGCACGATTAAAATAGTATTGGACACAAGTGTAATTATTAATGGGTTATGGGAAAAAATATTTTCTGATGAATCATTAAAGGATAAAAAAATCGAAATTGTTGTACCGAAGGTTGTTGTTGCTGAGATAGAATATCAAGCTAACATAAAGAAAGACGTGGGATATGCTGGATTAAAAGAACTAGAAAAAATGAAAGAATACAAAGAAAAAGGAATAATAAAAGAGTTAAAGTTTGTCGGAAGAAGACCTACCTTAGAGGAGATTAAATTAAGTAAAGGCGGCGAACTTGACAATTTAATAAGGGAAGCGGCATTAGAACAAAACGCAATATTAGTTACTGCCGATGTAATACAAGCAACAATCGCACGTATTATGGATATACCAGTTAAACTTTTACAGGAATATAAAAAAGAGGCAAGAATTATTTTAGAAGATTTTTTTGATGAAAAAACAATGTCTGTTCATCTTAAGGAAGATGTAATACCGCTCGCTAAAAAAGGAAAGCCTGGACATTGGAAACTAGTAAAATTAGGTGATAGCCCGCTTACTCGTGAGGATGTGAACTCGTTAGCACTTTCGATAATTGAAAAAGCAAAAAGCGATGAAAGAGCTCTAATAGAAATAGATGAACCTGGGGCTGTTGTAATACAAATGGGGAGATATAGAATCGCTATTTGCAGACCACCTTTTTCTGAAAGAGTAGAAATAACGGCAGTAAGACCAATAACAAAAATTAGATTGGAAGATTACAACCTATCAGAAAGATTGGTTGAGAGACTTAAATCCAGAGCAGAAGGAATACTAATCGCAGGACCCCCAGGAGCTGGAAAAACAACGTTCGCTCAAGCACTAGCAGATTTCTATCAAGAACAAGGAAACATTGTAAAAACCATTGAGAAACCAAGAGATTTGCAAGTTAAGCCTGAGGTTACCCAATATACAGCATTAGCTGGTGATTTGAGAAAGACTGCAAGCGTTCTACTTCTTGTTAGACCCGATTATACAATATTTGACGAAATGCGTTTACCAGTAGATTTTGATGTTTTCACCGACTTGAGATTTGGTGGCGTTGGAATGGTAGGAGTAGTTCATGCATCTAGTGCGATTGATGCTATACACAGATTTATAGGAAAAGTAGAACTCGGTCAGCTAAGTCATGTTATAGATACTGTCATTTTCATCAAGGCGGGTACGGTGGATAAAGTATATTCGTTAGAATTGAAAGTGAAGGTACCTACGGGAATGACTGATGAGGATTTAGCTAGACCTGTAGTGGAAGTTAGAGATTTTGAAACAGGAGAGCTAGAATATGAGATATATACATTTGGAGAAGAGGTTGTTGTAGCGCCGGTGAAAGAAGTTAAGAGAAAATGTCCAGCAATAGCTCTAGCCGAGAAATATATAAGAGAATATTTAGAAAAAGCATATCCTAATTTTAATATAAGAGTTAAAATGGTAAGTGACACTCACGCTATTTTAGAGGTCTCAGAAGAAATAATCCCTAAACTTATCGGAAAAAAGGGAAAAACCATAGAAAAACTAGAAAAAAAGTTTGGAATTAGCTTAACTGTAAGACCTTTGAGAGAAAAAGAGAAAATAGATTTTATAGAGGGAGAAGAGGGAGAAAAAATTCCATTACATTATAAAACTACAAGAACTCATATAATCTTAACAGCACCTATAGCATATGAAAATACAAAGGTTATAATACTAGCAGATGATCAACCTCTTTTCTCAGCAATTATTGGGAAGAAAGGGTTAATTAAAATTAGAAGAAGAACAAAAGAGGGGAAAAATTTAGCTAAATCTATCGCTGAGGGAAAGAAACTATATATGGCAGTCATGTAATATTAATTAATCATTTAATGAGAGAGGATTTATATTATGGATAAAAAAATACAAAAGGCAAAAGAATATGCAGCCTTAGGTGCACTAAAATTTATTAAAAGTGGGCAAACTCTGGGAATAGGAAGTGGAAGCACTGTAGAAATATTTGTTAAAAAACTTGCAAATGTTATAAACACTGGAGTTTTGAAGAATATTAATGTAATTCCAACATCTTATCAGGTGCTTGAAATACTTAGCGATTTGGAAATTCCAATTAGAGATACTTGGGAGAAAATAAACATAGATGTTACAATTGACGGTGCTGATGAAATAGATAATAATTTTAATATAATCAAAGGTGGGGGAGCTGCTCTTTTAAGGGAAAAAATAATTGCTTATAATTCAAAAAAGTATATCATTATTGCGGATTATACGAAATTTACCGATAGACTGTGCTCTAAGAGTTTAATCCCACTAGAAGTTTTGCCCTTTGCGGCAAAATTTGTATTAAAAAAACTCTCAAATTTCGGATATGCTGAAATTAGATATGCAAAAAATAAAGTTGGTCCGATAATTACCGATAATGGTAATTTAATTATTGATTTTAGACCTTCTGAAGATTTCCTAAAGAAGACAAATCTTCGAAATTTAGATCTTTTTTTAAAAAGTATTCCTGGAATTTTAGAAACCGGTCTTTTTATAGAATATGCAGATATAATAATAAAGGGGCTAATGAATACTTATGAAATATACAATAATGTTTCTACTAGAAGAAATAAAAAGATATTAATTGCCTAATAAAAAATAGAAAAATAGCCTATAATCATTCTTCTTCTTTCTTAAATTCTTGTACTATCATATTTATTCTTTTCAACATGTCTTCTATTATTGGAGTCTCAGCCAGCTCAGAGACTTCTATTACTTTACTTCCTGCTATTGTTGTGGGAGATGGTGTTATAGGAATTTCCTCAGCCTCACGCATTAGGGATTCTATTTCCTCTTTTTCTCTTAATTCTTCGATTCTATCCCTTAATTTAGCAACTTTTTCTTCATAAAAGCCTTTGATCTTCAGATATTCCTCCTCAGATAAATTATCCTTATACTTTTCTATCTCCCCTAAGGCAAAATTAGCTATATTCAACTCCAAAGTTAAGGCATTTTTTGATAAATCCGTGAGAGATAATTTTTCACCAACTTCTACTTTAGTTACTTCAGGTATTGATACGGGAGCTGAGGGGGGAACCACTGGTTTGACTATCTTATTAATTAGGAAATGTGATATTACTAAAACAAGAGCAAATAAGCCACCAGCTATAAGAATTCTAATTACTAAGGGTAATAAATTTTCAGATAGACCCAAACTAAGTAATGTACTTTCTAAAAGATCGGTGATTTGTTTTATGATCTGCTCCTCAAGGATATTTCTTATCATATTACCAATATCACCTATCTGTGCCAAAACCATCACCACAATCTGAATATAAAATTATTACATCACTTATTTGACCTAAAGAGTAAAGCATTAATAACTAATATAAGATGTCTATCTTTAATATTTAACTATTGTGCATAAAAAACAAATTGAGACGACTTAATACCTTCGATTTTAAAATTAGACTTAAAAAATACCTTGGCGCTATATTAAGCCGCTGGGGGGCTTTGAACCCCCGACCTCCGCCTTACCAAGGCGGCGCTCTGACCAGCTGAGCTACAGCGGCATCTATAAGTGCGGGGGCCGGGATTCGAACCCGGGAACCCCTGCGGGACGGGATATCCTATCCCGGGATCTTGAGTCCCGCGCCGTTGACCAGGCTTGGCTACCCCCGCGATTATTCTTTCTTATTAAGTGTTTTATAAAAATTTAATAAAAATTTTGCTATGTCACTATTCATGTTAAGCTTAAAAAATCGCAATCTATTTGCAAGTTGAAATTCTGATATTATGTTCATATCAATTAACGGCTGTATTACTCTGCTGATTGATGAATGAGAAACGCCCAGAGCTCTTGCTAATTCAGTTAAATATATCATAGAGTTAGGATTTTCTAGGAAGTATTCTATTACTTTCACACGAATTGTTGAACCAAAAATAGATGTTAATACACCCAATTAACTCACCCGAAAAATAACCTTTGTTCCCACATCAACACCACTGAGAATTTTTATTAAATTCTCGGGATTGTTACCATTTATGAATACTAATGGTATTTTAGACCTAGCAATCACCTTTGCAGCAACTATATCAAAGAGTTCATAACCACCAGCTGTTTGTGATAATTTTTCTATCAAGGTTAATAATTTATCTATAGTTATTACTTTTAGTAATTTGGCGTCTTTTTCCTTAGGATTTTTATCATATACCCCATCTACATTAGTTAGATTAATAAGTAAATCAGCTTTAATAAGTTCCGCTAGGAGTGCAGCAACGGCATTTGTGGACTGACCTGGTTGCATCCCCCCTAAAATAAGAATTCTTCTATTAAGGGCAGGAATTATTTGCAGCACCTCTTCCCAGCTTCTAGGAATTAGAGGATAGGCGTATTCTTCTAACAACGAAGAAAAAATAAAGGCGTGTATTCTAGAAAAGCTGATACCAATAATATCGTTGTGAAATTCGCTTAATCCTAAATCTCTTAAGGTACGAATATATTTCTTAGCTATTGCGCCGCCACCAGTAACTACAAAGAATTCATATCCTTTCCGAGTAAAATTTTTTAGTATATCAACATAATTCCGGATAAGCGGAACATTTATGTTGAGGGCATTATCAAGTATTATTGATCCGCCAATTTTAAGTACTATTTTCATAATATGACCCCAAATATATCTTGCGCTTAAATTTGGTAATACATCATAAATATATTTGTAGGAGGTTTTTAAAGATGTCGAAAACTATCACAAAAAAGCTTGACTACTTGGAAAGACGAAAACTAACAAGAATAATAGAAAGACTTTCTAAGTATAAGGGCAGGCATTCATCTTTAACTACATTATATATTCCATCCAGCAAAAATTTGGTAGACGTTATTAATTTTCTTAAACAAGAATACGAAACCGCAGGCAACATAAAGGACAAAACAAATAGAAAAATGGTTCAAGACAATTTGCAAAAAATGATTAATGAACTACAGAAATATAAAAAATTACCAGAAAATGGTGTTGCTTTATTTTTTGGATATCATGAAATTAGTGAGGGGAGTTTTGAGGAAATAAAGGAAATTATAGTTCCTCCTCTTCCAATTAAACAATTTATATATATATGTGGAAAAGAGTTCTATGTTGAACCTCTTAAAGAGATGGCAGCACCTAGAAATATAATAGGAGTTGTTATCTTAGAGGCAGGACACTACACAATAGCTCTTATTAAGGGGAAGCATATAGAAATACTTAAGGATGATGATTATTACATTATAGGGAAGACAAGACGCGGCGGTCAGAGTGCTCGAAGATTTGAAAGATTAAGAGAAGAGCAAGTAAATAACTTTTATAAACATCTTGCAAAAGAAGTTAATGAGCTATTTTTGCCAATGATTAATGATATAGAAGCCGTTGTTTTTGGTGGAAATACGCTGAGAGCTATGGAATTTCTTGAAAAAGATTTACTGGACTATAGAATAAAGAATAAAATTATAAGTAAAGTTATTCCGACATCATTAATTAATCCGCAAGGAGTTTTCCAAATGACGAAAGAAATAGCCGAGATAATAAAGAGCTCAGAAATAGCCAGAGAGAGAAAATTATGGGAAGACTTTAAGGAAAAACTTGCAAGAAATGATAAGCTAATAACCTATGGTAAAGATGAAGTATTAGATTTATTAAAGCAAGGAAGAGTTGATACCGTTTTAATATCTGAGAATATGGGTGATTTAGTAGATGAAATAATTGAATTAGCTGAACAATTTGGAACAAAAGTAGAAATTTTCAGTTCACAAACTGAATCAGGGCAAGAGTTGTTGGCATTTGGAGGAATAGTAGCATTTCTTAGATGGTAACTATTCATAAAGTAAATACGGAGGGCAGAAAAGTTTATATTGCGTTGAGAATAACTTTCATATGGAACGGTGAGAGCGGAAGGGCGGCTCACGGGGAACTCCTGAGGAAAGTCCCCCCTCCCGTAGCGGTGTGGCGAAAGCCACCACGGGAGACCGTGGCTCCGGGCACAGAAATGAGACGCCCTTACATCGATGAAGATGATGCAACAATACAAGTTGTTGATGAGATGTAAGGTCCCGTTGAAACATGCCCGTCACCGCGGGAGCAAGTCGATGACCAAAGGGAGACGCATAGTCTAATGCCGCCAGGGGGAGTAAAGCAATTTACTCCCCGTAACAGAAGGGGGCTTACTCTCCGCACTCACCGTTCCTTTTCATACTTTTAATTATTTCTTGTTCAATTAGTTTTATTTCCTCTTGAGACTTAGCACGTGAATATTTTTCTAGATATTCTTTATTAATACTAAGAAAAGCATTACCCCATTTGAAAAGAGATAGTAACTTTAGTGAATGGCTCTTATATCCTAAAATATACAATGTTGCTGCTAGTGCTTCTACAGAGCTTAAGATGTATGGTCTTCCAAAATTAATGGGGTTTGCTGCTACTAGATACGGTAATTTTCGATCATATTTGGTTGGTTTTTTAAAGAAATTGCATGCATCTTTCCATGAAACATCAAATACTAAGATTCCATGCCTTAGTGCAATTTGTTTATCGGATGGTATAAGATAAACAAAAGCATAAGGATTTAGAAAAATAGCTCTTTTGGGAAGTCTATGAACAAATTTCACAAAACCTTGTCTATAAAGTTTTTCAGCTGTACACTTCTTTGGATCATCCTGATGTTTATGATAAACTAGAAGTTTTGGCATTTTATTATTATATAATGACATTTCTAAATCACTTTTATTTTTTTAACAACATAAAATCTTCTATAAATAACACATCAACTAATCCTTTTTTTAGCGTCATAATAGCATCCTCTGGTGAACAAACAATGGGTTCACCATGCATATTAAGGCTTGTATTTATCACAATCGGCACTCCAATGTAATTAGATACTTGTGTTATTATTTCCCGATATTTAGGATTTTCATCACATAGAGTTTGTGGTCGTGTAGTATTATCTTTATGTACGATAGCAGGGGTTTCAGTTAATGCCTTTTCTGTAACCATAAATGCAAATGTCATAAATCTGGACTCAAATGAATTTAATAAATATTCATGCGCGTTTTCATTTAATATTGTTGGAGCTAGGGGTTGAAACCATTCTCGTCTTTTTCTCATATTAATCCACTTTTTATTTTCTTCGTATATGGGATTTGCAAGAACCGACCTATTTCCAAGGGCTCTTGGTCCAAATTCCATTCTACCTTGAAATAAACCAACAATTTTATTTTCTTCAATAAGTTTTGGTATTTCATCCTCTCTTGAGACTTCAAGTACATTCAAGGAGTTTTTAAATTTACTAATTGTTTCTTTAATAGCATTCTCACTAAACTGAGGACCTAAATATACATGAGAAAGTTTTTTAGGATATAGGTGTTTCCCTTCAACCTGTTTTATTCTTGATAGTACTTCAAGTGCTGCTCCAACCGGGAGCCCACCATCACCAATATGAGGAAAAACCCAAAGGTCTTCAATAAGTTCTAGTTCTTTTAGATACATATTTAATTGAACATTACCAGCAATACCGCCAGCAAACACGACTTTTCTTATATTATATAATTCTATGGCTTTTTCAAAAAATCTTATTACAAGATCTAAAAGATGTTTTTGTGCGGCAGCTGCGAGATCGAAATGATTAATATCAGTATTAATTTTATTCTTAAGATATTTGGTGACACGATGGCCAACAAAGCCTAATAAATTTTTAAATGTTAGTCTATTAATATCAATATCAATAATTTCTCTCATAAGATGCAAATATTTCTCAGAGTCACCGTACGCAGCCATACTTGCAACTTTATGCTCATCTGACATAGGCTTATACCCCAAAAATTCTGTAATAGAAGCAAAAAAATCACCTACGCTATTTATGTATGAGATATTATATAATGGAATTATTCTACCATTAATTCCTATAGATAGACTCCCTGATAGGCCATCACCAGCTGCATCTAGAGTTATAACAAGTGCTTTATTGAAACCTGAGGTGAAATATGCTGATGCAGCATGTGATAAGTGATGTCCTATGTATATAATAGGAGAGCTTGGGAATAGAGCTTCGATAGCTTGCTCAAATTCTTTACATCTTTTTTCTCGTCTAAAAATACCACCCACTGCAATGTATATCATTTCATCAGCAAGATCATTTTCCTCTAGATAATGTTTAATATGCTGTAGTGAATTATAGGGTATTCCTCTTTGATGTTTTATTCTAGAGAAACGTTCTTCTGAAACAGCTGATATTATATTACCGTCTTGATCTATAACAGCAGCACCGGCATCATGCCCGTCAGATACTCCAATGATTACGCTCATGCAATCACCATAAAAATATATTTACTCTAAAAATTTTAATATAACGTACAAATCCAATGGTGTTATTAATGGCCATTTTACACATAGGTATTGATGATACCGATTCAGGCGAGTACGGTGGATGTACAACATATATAGGCGCACTGTTAGTTGAGAGACTTTCAAGAGAAAAAGTAGAATTTATCGATTATCCCAACTTAATAAGATTGAATCCCAATATACCATTTAGAACGAGAGGAAACGCGGCAGTCGTTTTACGATTAAAAATAAGTGATAATTATCTTGAGAAAATAAAGGACATAGTTATTAATGTTGTAGAGAATTTCTCTATGATTAAGGATCCGAAAACAAATCCAGGAATTGTTTTCTATAATGGAAGTATAACCGACGATCTAAAAAACTTCTACTACAAAGCAGTCAGAGGCTTTGTAACACTTGATGAGGCAATTAAGCTCATCAAAAAGCATAACATGCATTCATATAAAATTAAAAAGGGATTAGGAATAATAGGAGCTACTGCAGGAATAGGTGCTGATTTAACAAAAGACTATACTTTTGAACTATTGGCTTATAGATATCACGACCATAGAGAAAAAATAAGAAAAATAGATTCTCTATCCGTTAAAATTATGGATTTACTTCTTGGAAATGTTACATTCAATAATTACGATTATTTTTCAAAAAGAGTTTTAATTTCGCCACATGGATTAGATCCTGTACTTTTTGGGGTTAGAGGCGAATATGCAGAATGTGTTTATATAGCCTCTAAACTTATACAAGCATACGAGCCTATAGAAAGATGGGTAATATTTAGAACAAATCAAGGAACAGATGCTCATATGACTCTTAAAAAAATTTCCGAGTTAAAAGAATATGATTGTGGAATAATAGAGGGTGTCATTGAATACCCTCCAAGGGTGATACAAGGTGGTCATACCTTTTTTGTTATTAAGGATAACACTGGTAGTGTAACATGCGCTGTTTATGCGCCTACAGGCATGTTAAATAAAGTTGCAAGAATGTTATGTCCTGGAGATACTGTCAGAGTTTTTGGAAGCCTTGTAAGAAAAAATAACGTTATTAATTTTAATGTAGAAAAAATGGAAATTTTATCACTTGCCAAAAAGTATGTTTTAAGAAACCCTCGATGCCCTAAATGTGGAAAGACTATGACCTCTGCAGGTAAAAATAAAGGATTTAAGTGCAAAAACTGTGGCTATAAAACTAAAAACTTAACAAAGGTAAAAGTTAATGTACCAAGAAGCATAAAAATAGGAATTTATGTTTCTGATAAAAAAGCTCAAAGACATTTAACTAAACCTATAGAAAGATATGATATAAGGTTACCTAAGCCTTCAATTGATCGCTTAATCGATCTATGGCATTTTCCTTGAAATAAAAAAGATATACCATTAGATTTTTTCTTCTTCAAGTTCCTCCTCAGATGGTTGTAAAGGTATCCCATATATCGAGTGTATATATAGCTGACCATTTTTACAACTAGGGCATTTTTCTAATTGCTTAAATACATAATAACCGCGCTCATATTTTCTAATCTCTTTATATTCACAATTAGTACATTTTACAAGAACTTCAATCTTATATGCTGGAGCGATTATAGCTGGCAGTTTACCAGATCTTAGTGATAAACCATATGAAAATAATTTAAGGGATAATATATAAATTATTGTTGCAAGTAGTGGAAAGTATATTGGTAATGCAACAAGTGTCGTAAGAAAAATTGATATGAAAAATATGGCAATTGTAGACATTATTTGAAAGTATTTACCTATAAATCCAAATATAGATGATTTAAAATATCTATGATGATGTGAGATATTATTATTTTTGCCATTATCATTCAATTTGAATCACCCATCCATAAACCTATACCGCTAGAGTTTCCTATTCCAGCTATTATCAAGTAATCTCCTTCCTTTGTAAATCGATTTATGATATGTTCTAGCTTTTCAATGGCCTTCTCAGAAGCATTATCTATTTCTTTACGCATGGGGGTTATTGCTTCTTCTATGCTTTCTTTAATTACTATAGCATCCAGAGATATACCATTTTCCGTTGCAGTATACTCAATTTTGTATTTTTCAGGCCCAGGATCTCCAATGGCGGCACCTACGCCTACTATGACATCTCCCGTTTTCTCACCTTCTAGTTTAAGCCCTGCATCAACAGTAATTATTCTTTTAATCTTGTTACCGTACTTTTTTACAAGCTTATAGACAGCTTCACCTGGCTTTCCTACTCTACCGCCAGGACCATTTGCACGGACGATTATGACATGTCTTTTATTTACCATGAAATGTGATGAATATATTTCTGGTGCTAAATTATCGATTCTCTCGTAAATTTCACTCTGAGGCCTATATTTTTGTTCTAATCTTGTGACAACTAGAGGGCCTATGCTATCACCTATAGGAATTCCATCAGCAAATGCTCTTAATGCATGAAAATATGATTTTGCTATTTTCATTATTAGAGGAAGTTGCATTTGTATCTGAGCTATAAAGAAAATATTATTTGTTCTTTTTCCAAGCAGGTAATAATGCCTAACTACTCTATATATATAATGAAGGGACATTGATGCCTCTAGTGTGTTTTCAATATTAGCTCTTACATCTGGATCCGCTGTAGGGACCAAATCACTTATATCAATTTCATATTTTTTCTTTCTTACATCAAGAACATGTTCCAATCTTTTTAAAACACCATAAGGATCCTTATCAACAGGTTCTATAATGAATAACTCTCTCAATTCTTCAACTTTTGGTGTAGGATCTACTTCTTTATTTATTTCTTTAATCATGTGAATAACTATTTTTTTCCCTTGGACATCCATTTGCTTTAACTGAAGAAGAGCTACCCTAATTTGATTTATCCAAACCCAAAGCTGAAATTTTTGTCCATAGAGAGCAGTAAACATAATGAATGCTATTATTAATATCTGAAATAGCCAACTTAACCAGTCAGATGGAATATCTATATCAAATTGAAGCAATAGCAGAAAGTTTTTTTGCATTTATATTTTGTCCTCCTATCACTTAACTTTTATTTTTCCTGTTATAGGTTTCCTATAAGGAATAAAACGGATAAGTTAATAAATTTTCTTTTATTTACGTTGAAGTTTTTGATTAAAAGCAACAATAGATAGTATAATAGTAATCATTAATTATAGATTCTTTAATCAGTTTAACTTTTATATCTTCTTTATTAGCGAATTTGAATATACTTATACGCATCGGTTCTATTTTCAAAGCAATAATGACACTTTTGATAATCCTTTCTGTATTCTGCAACCTCTTTTGCTATTTTTTTCGGGTCTTCTAGATCCATTACTACTCTTTTAATGAAATTTGCTATATCTTTCATATTATCCTCTTTCATACCAAGTCGAGTTACTTCACTAGTTCCGAGTCTGATTCCACCAGGATGTTTATAATCTCTTCCTTTTCTGATATCCCAAGGCAGAAGATTTCTATTTACTATTATATTTGCTTCCTCCAATCTTTTCTCTACAAGCCCACCATCTTTAAGGGGAGTATTAGTAACATCTACTAATAAAACATGCGACTCTGTAAATCCTAAGTGTTCTCCAAGAACATTAAATCCTAATTCATATAAGGCCTGTCCTAATGCCTTTGCATTTTTAATAATTTGTTTTGCATATTCTTTACCAAATTCAAGCATTTCAACAAGCGCCACTGCTAAACCAGCTACATTGTGAAGATGATGATTGCTTAAAAGTCCTGGAAATGCAGCCTTTTTTATTCTTTCAATTCTGCTATTATATTCTTCTTCACTAATTTTTAGGTCTTCAATCCTTGGCAAGAGAACTATACCATGTTGAGGACCAGGTAGAGTTTTATGAACAGAAGAACTCATAAAGTCGGCTCCTTCTCTGAGAGGATCTTGAAACTCACCAGCAGCTATTAGCCCAGAGACGTGAGACCCATCATAGTTAACATACGCATCATATTCATGAGCAATTTCTGCAATTTCTTTTACTGGATGAGGAAACGGAAAAACACTTGCACCCAACATATAAAGTTTTATATGTTTGCCTTCAGCTTCTAACTCTCTTATCTTTTTCAAAGTAGCGTCTACATCTATGTTTAAATTTTCTTCGTCATAAACAAAATTCTGAACCTTTAACCCATGAACAGCACCAGCGGTCCCACCTAATGATCTCCTTGCCATACTTATATGACCGCCATCTGGAATACTTAAAGCCATCATTCTATCTCCAGGATCTGTAAAGGCCGTATAGATAATAAGATTCGCAACAACACCACTAATAGGTCTAACATCAGCAAATCCTGCTTTGAATAACTTTTTTGCTAAATCTTGACAGATTATTTCAATCTTATCAAGATATTTGCAACCAGCATAGACCCGCTCTTTAGGCCATCCCTCAGCGTACCTATTACCAAGATCTGAGATTATAGCTTCTCTTACTGCAGGGCTTGGTATATTTTCACTTGCAATTAAATTTATGGTGCGTTGCATCCATGCGTGGTGCTCTTTTAATAGATTAAAGATTTTTTCATAAATCATTCGATTCTCATTACTCAATAATATCACCACCTTTGTAATATTAAAGACAAAAAAGACTATAAACTATTTTGGAGTTTTTTATATTTATGAGAATTATGAAAAACAGAGAATATAGAAAAAATAAATAATAATTTAGATTGTCACTAGCCGTATTAGTTATTCCAGACCTAATTCTTCAGCTTCTTTCTTTACATGTTCCACGTATTCCTCAGGAGTAAGAAGTTCATCAAGCTCTGAAGGATCATCCATCTTGACTTTGATAAACCATCCATTTTCATATGGACTGGATTCAACAATTTCTGGGTCGCTTTCTAAGTCCCAATTAATTTCAGTGATCTCTCCTGAAACTGGAGAATATACATCTTCAGTTGCTTTAGCAGTATCTATTACAGCAATACTAGCACCTTTTTTAACTTTCATTCCTTCTTCTAGCGGATTTCTAACTTTTGGATCCTCGGTTTCAATACTCAATTCTATGTTAGTAATACCGCCAAGCGCATCCACCGCAAAATCTGTAATACCTATTATTGCTATATCACCCTCTACTTTAACCCATTCATGAGTTTTGCTATATTTCCTATCTTTTTTAATATCATATTTGCTCATGACATTCACCCTTGAGACATTTTTCTTAAAACTTTTAACATTCTACGTGGTTTTACAGTTTTTGCTTTCTTATTTCTACCTCTCACATTAATAAATACTTCTATATCGCTTTTTCCGAATTCTATGGGTACGTATCCCATAGCAATACCATTCTTAATAAGTGGACTATAACCACCACTGGTAAGATGTCCAATAACGTTTCCAGATGAGTCCAGTACATCAAAGTCATGCCTTGGAATAGCTTTATCAATCATTATAAATCCCATTCTAATTCGAGATACGCCACTCTTTATTTGCTCATCTATAACCTCTTTGCCTATATAATCTTCTTTATCTAAGTCTAATGCGTATTTTATCGAAGCTTCAATAGGAGTCGTTGTGTCATCTATATCATTTCCATATAATACCAAACCAGCCTCTAATCTGAGAGAGTCTCTTGCTCCAAGTCCACAAGGTTTTATTCCTAAGTCTTTGCCAATGTTTAGTATATCCTCCCATATTTTAATAACCTTATCAGACCCATCTAGTGGCATATCGTAGAGGCTTACTTCAAAGCCATCTTCTCCTGTATATCCTGTACGAGCAATAACAGCCTTATGTCCTAATAATTTACCCTCGGCAAGCATGAATTTCCCCAAGCTTTTTACGTCAAAGTCCACAATTTTGGACAATAGTTCTTCTGCTTTAGGCCCTTGTATTGCAAACATAGGCATTTCATCTGATCTATCAGTTAATGTTACATCATAGTTAGTTGCATGTTTTTTAAGCCAGTTAAAGTCTTTTTCCTTGTTTGAAGCATTAACTACAACTAGAAACCTTTCGGGATTTATTTTATACACTATCAGATCGTCCACGATTCCTCCTTTTTCATTTAGCATAACAGAATATAATGCTTGTCCATTAGCAGCTTTTTTTACATCTCTCGTAACAACGTAATTTAGAAAATCGGTAGCCTCGGAACCTACAACAAAAAAGCGGCCCATATGCGTAACATCAAATATACCGACACTATTTCTTACAGCCATGTGTTCATCTTCTATCGAAGTGTACCATACGGGCATATGAAATCCTGCAAATTCTACCATTCTTGCATGTTTAGCATGCCAATCATGAACATGTGTTTTTTTAAGCGTTTTTTCCATAGATTTCGCCTCAAAATAATTATGTTTTAAGAATAAATAAATTGGAAATTATAAAACTTTTACTAGATTTTCTATCTTGATTTTGAGAATTATCTCACAAAAAAACTTACTTATAGATATACTTTTTAACGTGGGAATTATTTTTCAGAATATTTATACATACGTAAAGACAGCTCTCTTACATCTCACTAACAGCTTCAATGATTAAAAAAATGTTAATATTTTTCAATTTTTGCTATCGATTATTTATCCATAAATATATATTAATTCTCTTTATTTTAAATCACAATCTTATGGAGGTTTTATTATGGAATATCCAAAAATAGTTGTCGAACCACCAGGTCCAAAGGCTAAAGAGATTCTTGAGATGGATAAAAAATACATATCGCCCTCATATGTTCGTTGGTATCCGTTAGTTGCAGATCATGGCAAAGGTGCTATAATCTGGGATGTTGATGGAAATGCATACATAGATCTCAATGCTGGAATAGCTGTGATGAACGTTGGGCATTCGCATCCTAGGGTTATAGGCGCTATTAAAAAACAATCTGAAAAATTATTACACTATTCAAATACTGATTTTTATTACGAAGAAGCTATAGCTCTTGCTAAGGAATTATGTAGGGTAACACCGGGTAGCTTTGATAAAAAAGTTTACTTTGGAAATAGTGGTACTGAGGCAAATGAGGCTGCGTTGAAGCTCGTAAGATGGCATACTAAGAGGCCCAGAATTTTAGCTTTTATAAGAGCATTTCATGGGAGGACATATGGCTCCTTAAGCCTTACAGCTAGTAAGCCCGTTCATAGGCGATACTTTTTCCCACTAGTCCCTGGAGTTACGCATATCCCTTATCCATATTGTTATAGATGTCCATTTAAACTAGAGTATCCTTCTTGCAAATTTTACTGTATAGATTTCATTAGAGAGCATGTTCTTGAAACATATGTCCCACCCGAAGAAGTAGCCGCAATATTCTTTGAACCAATACAAGGAGAAGGGGGCTATATTGTTCCACCTCCAGGGTACTTTTCTAAACTTAAAAAATTAGCAGATGAATATGGCATATTACTTGTTGATGATGAAATTCAGGCAGGAATGGGACGAACTGGAAGATGGTTTGCCATAGAGCATTGGAACATCGAGCCAGATATTATTACGATAGCGAAGGGTATAGCTTCTGGTCTACCTCTTGGAGCTACTGTTGCACGAGCAGAAATCATGAACTGGGAAGGGGGAACACATGCAAGTACATTTGGTGGAAACCCATTATCCAGTAGAGTGGCCTTAGAGGTTATTAGAATAATTGAGGACGAAAAGCTTCTTGATAATGCACAAAAAGTGGGTGATTTCACGATAAAAAGATTGAAAGAGATGCAAGAGAAATATGATATCATTGGTGACGTTCGTGGGAAGGGTCTTATGATAGGCGTGGAATTTGTTAAAAGTCAAGAATCAAAAGAGCCTGCTAAGAAAGAAGCAAAAGAGATTATGATTAAATCGTGGAAACGAGGAGTTGCTGTTATACTTGCAGGAATTTCAACTCTAAGGATTGCCCCACCATTAATCATAACAGAAGATTTAATGAACAAGGCATTAGATATAATCGAAATGTCAATAAAAGAAGTTAGTAAAAAATAACTTTGGTGATTAATTTTGACTAAAATTAAGAAGATTGTTAGTACTCCTCCAGGAGAGAAAATAATTCTTCTAGGAAATGAGGCTATAGCTAGAGGAGCTATCGAGGCTGGTATAGGAGTCGCGTCTACATATCCAGGAACACCAGCTTCTGAGATCGGAGATACATTATATCACCTCTCTTATTTTTACAATTTTCACTTCGAATATGCAGTAAACGAGATAGTTGCCTTAGAAATAGCTGCAGCTGCGGCTATTTCTAATATTAGATCATTGGTTAGTATGAAACATGTTGGATTAAATGTTGCAGCCGATGCTTTTATGACTTTAGCATATGTTGGAGTTAACGCAGGAATGGTTATAGTTTCAGCTGACGACCCCTTTGCATATAGTAGTCAAAATGAGCAGGATAATAGACATTATGGAATTTTTGCGGGTATTCCAGTAATAGAACCTTCAAACCCGCAAGAGGCAAAAGATTTTACAAAAATCGCATTTGAAGTTTCAGAAAAGTTAAAGGAACCTGTCTTACTCAGAACTACTACACGAGTTTCACATATGAGTGCTCCAGTAACATTAGGTGAAATTATTAAAAGACAAGAAACACCAAAATTTATTAGAGACGTAAAACGTTTCGTTCCTGTTCCGGCGCATGCCAGGGAGTTACATAAAAGAGTCTTAGAGAATCTTGAGAAAGCTAAGAAAATTTCAGAAGAGATAGAGATAAACAGATTGATAATAAATGAGAATTCAAAAATTGCGGTAATAGCCTCTGGTATTGCAATAAACTATGTTTTAGATTCTATGAAAAGACTTAGAGTTGGTATGAATGTCTTGGCCTTAGGTATGACGCATCCTCTTCCAGAGAATAAGATAGTGAACTTTCTGACTGATAATAAAGACAAAGAAATACTAATAGTTGAGGAATTAGATCCGATTGTGGAAGATCAGGTCAAAAGGATTGCTTATGAACATAAGATTCCAGCAAGAATTCTCGGTAAAAGAGATAAACTGCTTCCAATGTATCACGAGCTTAATCCCGATATCGTAACCTTCGCAATTTCAAAAATTCTAAAAATACAACCCCCCATAAACTTAGAAGCGATAGAGAAAATTAGAACAGAAATAATTTCAAAAATTCCTCGAAGACCTCCAGTCATGTGCGCAGGTTGCCCACACAGAGCAACATATTTTGCGGTTAAAAAAGCACTAGATGGAAGGGATGCCATTTTTACAACGGATATCGGCTGTTATACTCTTGGCATAATGCCACCTTATCAAATCGGCGACGTCTTGCTTTGTATGGGGTCTAGTATCGGAATGGCTAACAGCTTCTCTGAGATTTTCAAAAATGAAAAACCCGTCCTCGCATTTATTGGAGATTCAACATTCTTTCACGCTGGTCTTCCAGCATTGGCTAATGGAGTCCATAACGGACATAAATTCATAGTGACAATAATGGATAATTCAACTACTGCAATGACTGGCCACCAACCAACATTAAACATAGAATACCAACTAAGAGACAGAAAAACAAAGTCAATAAAAATAGAGGATGTTGTTGCATCAATGGGAATAAAAAATGTAAAAGTAGTGAATTCATTTGTTGTGAAGAAACTTATTGACGCTTATAAAGAGGCTTTAGAGTATGATGGTATATCGGTCATAATCTCAAGAGGAAAATGCATTCTTGTAACATTAAGGGAAATGCGAGAAAAGGGACAGAAAGTTATTCCATTTGAAGTCATACCTGAAAAATGCACAGGTTGTAGAACCTGCGTTGATGAGTTAAATTGCCCAGCCATATTATGGAAAGATGATAGAGCCCAGATAGACCCATTTCTTTGTAGTGGATGCGGGGTTTGTGCACAAATTTGTCCCTATCATGCTATCAGAAGGAGGATGGAGCATGACAACGACACATAATATTGATGAGTTAAATATTTCATTTGTGGGTGTTGGTGGAACTGGGGTTCTTACAGCGGCCCATCTCTTAGCTGAGGCTACATTATTAGAAAATCTTAATGTTGTTATAGGAGAAATTCATGGAATGGCTCAACGTGGCGGCTCAGTTTTCTGCGAAGTTAGAATAGGAGAAAATGTTCATGGCCCAATAATTCCCATAGGAAAACTTGACATACTTGTTGGGATAGAACCCTTAGAAACTTTAAGGTACTCATACAAACTTCATAAAAAAAGTTATGTATTAATTAATACATATACAATTCCACCTCCCTCGGTTTCTATTGGAAAGGAACATTACCCCTCGCTAGAAGAAATAGAAAATACTTTGAGAAGATTCACTCCACTAATCTATAAAATAAATGCTGCAGAAATAGCTAAAAAAACAGGTTCTTTAGTCACAATGAACATAGTGATGATTGGTGCAATCGCGGGGCTAAGAATACTCCCAATAGAGGTGAACAGTTTCATAAAGGCAATTAAAACTTACTTTCCAGAAAAATACCATGAACAAAATATTAAGGCATTTAAGCTAGGTTATGAAAACATGTCAGAAAATATTACATAATTATTCAAAAATTAGTTTAATAATTGACCAACTAGAAACTCTGGCTGAGCTTCTTAAACCTTTGGTAGAGATCTGGAAATTCTTCTTTAAGCTTGGCTTCGATAGCTTCAGCAATAAACCTAGATTTTCCACCAAATCCCTTATATTTATCTGTCGTAGAAGCTAGAAGGTCCAGCGCTGCTTTTATCCAACCTGGAATACTGGCACTTATCGTTTCTCTACCCTTATATGTTTTCTTTATAAATTGCCTTCTTTTTGGCCTAGCGATTTCTATAGAGAAATCCCCTATTGTAACTAATGCCTTTTCTTCTTCTGCAGCTTCTGTTTCTTCTGATTTTTCCTCATCATTCTTCATAGCTATACCTCTTATTCTTATCGCGATCTATATAGATAATATGACCCTAGCGGCAACACTATCATTTTCTTAACTATTGCTTTATGAAATATTATAAGTTCAATTTTATTAAATTTTTGAAATATATTGTATATTATTAATTTTAATAATTTCAATAAAATATTTATTTTATTCTTTTTAATAAAAAAAATAAAGTTCATTTATTAAATAATTTCAATAATTTTATTTAATTCATTAATGTCGTTAGGGGCAAATGTGTTAGGGGGCATATAGAAAAATTTTTATATTTTTCCCCCTAACACTAAAAATAGAGGTGTAAGGATGGCCGACTTAAGACAATTACTACAAAGATATGAGAAAATTACCAAGAAGCTAAATGAACTAATGATACAGTACGACAAGCTTTCTTATAAGAAAGGTTGGGTAGAGTATAAGAAAGTCAAGAACAAGATTGGAAAAGTGTATCGCTATTACTATTACAGGTGGAGAGACAATAATGGAAGAACACATAATGTTTATATAGGCTCCTGGAATGCGGCGGTGTATATAATTAATGAACTTAAGAAGGCTAGGAATTTAAGAAAACAAATAAAGATGCTAAAGAATGAATTGGCTGAAATAAGAAAATTGGCAAAGACCTTATTTTCATAAAACATATAACTACTGGATTAAGTATGTTAATATGTCAATTTTAGTTAAAATTCCAACTACGCGTCCTTTCTCTGTTACTAGAACAGCATCATTACCACCTAAAAACAGGGAATACACCTCACTGAGTTTCGAATCTATTCCTACAATAGGAAAACTCTCTTCCATAACCTTCTCAACGTCCATAGTTAAGAGATCCTTTCCATATAAGGAAAGTGCCATCATTAGGTTTCTTTCAGTGATAGAACCAACTGGCTTTAATGTATCATCTAAAACAGGTAATTGGGAAATATCAAATTTCTTCATGAGATGTATAGCTTTTTCTACCTTATCCTTAGGTTTGACAAATACAAGCTTGGGCAACTCGAATTCCTTATTTTTCATCTTTAAAATTTCGGAAATTGCGTGCTCTGCCATGGCTGTAGAAGTCAAAACACCAATAATTTTCTTTAATGTTGAAAGCCTTGGATCCACACTACCTGACTCTATCCTTGCAATCAGTGATTGACTAACTCCGGCCATTTTGGCGAGTTCAGCTTGTGTCAACCCAGCTTTAAGTCTCATCTTTTTAATATCCTTTGGCGTTGGTAGATACATCATCTCACATCACATATAAAGAGGAAGATACTATATTAAAATTTTAATACAACAATTACTCATTGAACCAAGCTCCGTAAGAAAAACAGAGATAGAGACAAAAAGAGTTAGGGGGAAATATAGAAAAGATAAAATAAATGCCCCCTAACCCCTTTTCTAAGAATAGTACGTGGATTTTTAACATAATTACTTTGTGAGAGATAGTAGACTCTAGCTCAATACCAGGAAAGAATAAGATCGCGTGTTAATATCAGCTCGTAACTCTATAGAAAACCTTTGGCCGGCCACGCTTTTTCTTTGAAATACTATATTTTTCGATAATTCCGCTTAGCATCATCTTCACAAGATGATCATACACGGTGGTTCGAGGTACATTTAAGTGTTTAACAATCTCATCTCTGGTCATTGGACCATTTTCTTGTAGTAATGTAATTATCTTTCTATCAAGATCATTAAGCCTGCTCAAAATCCGGACTAAATCATTTCTTGTTAATAACCTGAGATTTTTTTGCATTCAGTTAACCACCTTTTTGTCGGATTTTCATTTTCCTAAAGATAATAATGTCATTATATTTATTAAATTTATTGATGATACACCCCATTATTTCCAGTGGAAAAAACAAATCTCTTTTTTTCTTAGAAAAATTATAATCAAAATTTACTATTAGTAAAAAATAATTTACAAAATAGATTATTTACTAGTTTTCAGAATAACCAGTTAGGGGAGAGTATACTTATCGTATTCATACTAATTTCTAAAATGTGGACATAATAACTGATTTTCCACTGGAAATAATGGGGTATACCCTATCAGCTAAGAGAAAGAAAACTTATATGATTCTTATATGATTGTTTACAAATATGTATACTAGGGGACAAGAAATGCTTAGTAAAGATATCCTCGAGGAAACAGTACAAGATGTACATAAAATTTTACATGATCCCATTGTCACGCGGTTGTTAAAAAGATCAAATCTTACAAAAGTTCAGCTTGAAACGTTGTTGATACATTTTCTATTAGAAACAAAATATCCTGGAGCGTTTAATTATAATGCAAAGGGCCAAGCATGTTCTAAAAAGCTTTCTAGGGGCGCTTTCTATAGAAGTCTTACTCAAGCAATGCAAAACATTATTGAATCAATATATACAGTAATTCTTTTAGGATATATAGGCATCTTCGAAAGTCCTGAACTTCAACCACTGATAGATCTATCTGAATCTATAAAAACGTATGTTACTGAGATAAATGAGAAATACAATCTGGAAAAAGAGGAAAAGAGGATTGAAATAGAATTTCTTGTTAAGAGAATCATTAGAACTATAGAAAGTATTTCAAGCAAAATCTTAATAAAACGAAAATTAAGGGTACCAAAAAAGTGAATTTTAAAAATCAGATTCAAAATAGTCTAAGTTTTGCGTACTCCTCTATCTTATTTTTAACTTTTTCACTTATAAGGCGGTATGCTCTTTGAGCTCGTGAACCTCTTCTTTCAAGGATACCGTCTTGCGAGTATAATCTTTGTAGGCACATGGAGACAGTACTTGCTTTAATCTCTTCATTAAACACTATCTTGTATTGCTCTTGGACATCCTTTGATGTGAACCAACCACGATGGAAGTTTCTGATGATCAAAATTTCGACTTTCTTTTTAATAGGCAGGCTATCTATATCAAATAATTGCTCCGCATCTATACTTTCCTGATAGCTTTCATCACTGGTAGAAAGTATTTTATTAATGTATTTCTTTATTGTTTCAAGCAACTCCTCTGGTATCCAGCCACTAATTGTTATTTTAAAAGGTTTTCCAGTCTCTGGGTCTATTCCTTCAAACTTAAAGTTTGTTTTTCTAGCCAAGTGTTCAACCCTCGCAATATTCACTCAATATAGAAATATTATGTTAACAAGTATATATGCGTATTTGTTATTCACAGAATATAAAAAGTTAACGACTTATTTCTGTCTTAGAAATCTTCTTACTATATATTTTCTCATTCTTATAAACCTACTTATTTTCGGTGAATATTGGAAAAAAATGCATTAGAATCCTTTTTTTGGGAAAAATAGGAATTTCTCCAAAGTATTCATTAATTCACATATTCACAATTGTGAATAAAGAAAAATGGAAAAAGAGACGAGGTATTTACATATTTCCACTGGAAATGATGGGGTTGCCTTATTAGATGAATAGTGGTATTATTTTGCCTATTTTTTCAGAAAAAGATGAGAAACAGACTTATTTTTTCATATTTTTTCACAAAGATAGGCGCTTTTTGTTAAAAATGAAAATTGTGATAGCGCGTGTGTATTACATAAGTAGGTTCTCACCACAACTCTTATAACCTTGATTTCTACTGGAAATTTTGGTGATTTTTATGAACGATGATTCAGCAAAACCCTTAGACAAGATTTTCGAGCAGTTCCTTGCGAGCCCAAAAATAATAAAAAATCGTGATGTTTTAAGACCGACTTATGTTCCTGAGCATTTGCCTCATAGGGACGAGCAAATAAAGAAAATTGCTATGATTCTCGCTGCTGCGCTTAAGGGGGGTACACCATCTAATCTATTACTTTATGGAAAGACTGGAACTGGAAAAACTGCGGTTGCTAAATACGTACTTAAGCATCTCAAGCAGAAAAGTGTTGAAACAGGGCTGGATCCTCCTTTAATATCTTATATAAACTGTGGTATCGTTGATACAAATTATCGCGTCTTAGCTCAATTGAACAAATCAATTGGAGTTGAGGTCCCATTTACTGGGCTTCCCACAGATGAAGTTTATCATAGATTTGTTGAAGCTTTAGATACAAATTCAAAATTGATGATTATAGTTTTAGACGAAGTTGATATGTTGGTGAAAAAAAGTGGAGATTCGATACTTTATGATTTAACTAGGATAAATAGTAACTTAGAGAATGCACGTGTTAGCATAATTGGAATTTCTAATGATCTAAAATTTAAGGAATATTTAGACCCTAGAGTTCTCAGCAGTTTAAGTGAAGAGGAAATAGTTTTTCCACCATATACCGCTAATGAGTTAAAAGACATATTAACAGAAAGAGCAAAGCTTGGAATATATGAGAATGCAATAGCCCCTGGTGTCATTAATTTATGTGCTGCTTATGCTGCAAGAGAACATGGCGACGCGCGAAGGGCATTAGATTTATTGAGAGTGGCTGCTGAGCTTGCTGAGAGGGAAGGTGCAAGCCAAATAACCGAAAGACATGTAAAGGAAGCGAAAATTCAAATAGAGGCTGATGTTGTTACAGAAACGATTAAAGGCCTTCCTCTTCAATCCAAATTAGTTCTGTATGCCATTTACATTTCTCATGCGCGATCTACTACAGCTGTTATGACGGGGGATGTATATGCGATATATACAGAATTATGTAAGGAGCTACATATTGAACCATTAACCCAAAGAAGGATCAGTGATTTAATAAATGAGCTAGATATGCTAGGCATTGTAAATGCTCGTGTAATTAGTAAAGGTCGCTATGGACGAAGTAAAAGAATAAAGTTAGCTGTTTCTAGGAAGCTAATTAGAAACCTTTTGGAAGACGATCCTCGTTTTCAAAAGATATCTAAGTTTTTATCCGATTAAGATTTTTAATTAAGTGGTGAGAGTTTGTATCCTCCAAAAAGTAGATATATCTTAGATATAGCCATCCCTTCAACCTTTACTTCGCAGGTCAAACATGGAATTTTAAAAACTTACTTAATAGGGCAATTAGCACGTGCGGTTTCTATTTTTCGAGTAAGAAAAATTGTTATCTATTTAACAAAGAACACAAAATCCGAGAGGAAAAATCAGAGAATTATTGAGTTGATATTAAGATATCTAATAACACCGCAGTATCTTAGAAGGAAGGTTTTTCCGAAGATGGCTGTCCTTAAATATGTTGGGATATTACCTCCTTTGCAAACGCCAAATCATCCTACAATTACCAATATTGAGAAAATTTTTGATGAGTTTAGAGAGGGAATTATCGTAAAAGAGACTCAAGATTACTTATTTATTGATGTAGGTTTAGAGGATCCTGTTATTGTTAGGAAACATAAAAGAAGAATTAAGAATAAAATTGTTGTAGTTCATTTAAAGAGGAAGGGTTCTGAACTTAAGGGGACAATTGTAAAGAGTGAAAAGGTACCTTATTATTTTAAGTATGACATTCTATCTTTTAAAGGAACTCTAAGAGAGCTCTTGCAAAAAAGTTATAAAGAATATGATTTAGTTATAGGGACTTCAAGATTCGGCAATCCTTTAGAAGAGGTTGAAAATCAACTCTTTAAAGAGTTAAAAAAAAGGCGACGGATATTGATAGTATTTGGTGGACCAAAGGAGGGGCTTTTAGATATAGGAGCAACTAAGGAGGATTTTGATTACTTTATTAATACTATACCGGATCAAGGAGTAAGAACAATTCGTACAGAGGAGGCTGTTTTTGCCACTCTATCGATTTTTAACTATCTTATAGAAAGAAGTAATAACAAAAAAATGTGAGAACTGCTTTGTTGAACAATTCAATGAATGGTTGCGTAATGTTATAATAATATCGCTGATAAATGTGTTATATGCGATATCATAATAACTTGCTCTAAATTCCGATTTCATAACTTCAATATAACATTGTTTTGGTCAACAAAGCAGTGAGAACAAAAGATTTATATTTATCACAGTATTGAGACTCTTTGATTAATACATTAAAAACTTATAGAGAAAGTCTATAGTAAATGCTCTAATATCACCATCCATGGTAATAAGGAGGAATATGTTTAATGGGCCACAGAAAATTTAGTGCGCCAAAACATGGGTCTTTAGCATTTCTACCAAGAGGTAGAGCTAGAAGGATTATCGCAAGAATCAGACACTGGCCAGAATATACTGGTAAGGAGCCAAAACTTCTTGGCTTTGCTGGCTACAAAGCAGGAACGACGCACGTAATATATATTGAGAATAAAAAGACAAGTCCCCAGTATGGTCAGGAGGTTACTAAGGTTGTAACGGTTATAGAAGCACCTCCTATGTTTGTAATAGGTATTAGAGGTTATTCTAAAGATATTAATGGTTATCGATTAATTACTGAAGTTCTGGCGGATCCAAGCAACTATCCTAAAGAGTTAAAACTAGATAGGGTTCTGACACTACCTAAAAAGGAGAACTATAATTTTGAAGAAAAAATGGCAAAATTTGAAGAAAATGTTGAAAAATTCACACAAATAAGATTACTGCTCGCGACACAACCAACAATCGCAGGGATTCATAAGAAAAAACCTGAGATGTTAGAATACCCTATAGGTGCCGCGTCCATTGAATCTGCATTGGAATATGCAAAATCTAAAATAGGTAAAACAATAGTCGTAAATGAAGTTTTTTCACCAGGACAGTTTGTGGACGTTATTGCTATCACTAAAGGACATGGTTTTCAAGGGCCTGTGAAAAGATGGGGTATTAGAATACTTCAGCATAAATCACGAAAAACAAAGCGAGGTGTTGGTTCAATAGGACCTTGGCATCCTGCAAGAGTAATGTACACTGTTCCTAGAGCTGGCCAAATGGGATTTCATCAACGAACTGAATATAACAAAATAATTCTTAAAATTGGTAGTAGTGGTGAGGAGATAACCCCAAAAGGTGGATTTCCTCACTATGGAGTTGTTAAATCTAACTATATACTTCTCCTTGGAACGGTTCCTGGACCTGTTAAAAGATTGATTCGTTTGAGAGATGCAATAAGACCACCAAAATCAAAATATGAATTGCCAGAAAGTCGTGGTGAATATCAAATAACTTATATTAGCTTAGAATCGAAGCAGTAGGTGAGGCTAAATGAAGGTTAACGTTTATAACTTAGATGGTGAGCCAGAAGGAGAGATTGAGCTTCCAAGTGTATTTAATGTACCTTACAGGCCAGATATAATAAGACGCGCCTTTATAGCAATATCATCCTTAGGATACCAACCACAAGGTAGAGACCCTATGGCTGGAAAGAGGACAAGTGCAGAGTCTTGGGGTACAGGTCATGGAGTTGCAAGAGTTCCTCGTATCAAGGGATCTAGACATCCAGCGAGTGGAAAAGGTGCTTTTGCTCCTATGACTGTTGGTGGAAGACGAGCACATCCACCTAAAGTCGAGAAAAATATAGTTAAATTAATAAATAAAAAAGAAAAAACACTTGCTTTAAAATCAGCAATAGCATCCACTGCTAACATAGATCTTGTGAAAAAACGAGGACATATATTTGATGAATCAAAAAAACTTCCTTTAGTTGCAGTTTCTGAGTTGGAAAAAATAAATAGTGCTAAGGAAATAAAAGAAGTTTTTAAGAAAATTGACGTTTGGGCTGATATAGAGCGAGTTAAAAACAGAAAAAGAGTCCGTTCTGGGAAAGGCAAAATGAGAGGAAGAAAATACAAAAGAGCTGTAGGTCCATTAATAGTAATAAGTGAAGATAAAGGAATCGCTAAGGCTGCTAGAAACTTTCCTGGGGTTGATATAGTTAAAGTTAAAAACCTTAGTGTAAAGCATCTAGCACCGGGTGGTGTTGCAGGACGTTTAACTATTTGGACTCAGAGCGCAATAGATATGTTAAAAAACAGATTTGATGAGGGATAAAAATGTCATTTGACCCATATAAAATAATTATAACCCCCATGTCATCTGAAGCAGCGTTTAATCTAATGGAAGAAAAAAATACTCTTGTATTTATAGTAGATAGAAGAGCCAATAAAATATCTATAAAGAAAGCTGTTGAAACTCTTTTCAATGTAAAAGTTATTAAAGTTAATACATTAATAACACCTCAAGGAAAAAAGAAAGCTTTTGTACGATTATCACCTGAGTATAATGCAATAGATGTTGCAACAAAAATGGGTATATTCTAGTTATGAGGTGAATTGAATGGGTAAACGATTAATAGTTCGGAGAAGAGGGCGAGGAAGTTCTACATTTCGATGTCCCTCTCATAAAAGAATTGGTGATGTCAAATATCCTAAATATTCTGAAGTTGAAAGAACAGATGTTTTATTAGGGAAAGTAGTGGATATTCTCCATGATCCTGGTAGGGGAGCTCCTGTTGCTAAGATAAACATTAATGGAGGCACATTTTTAAACGTAGCTGCTGAGGGAGTATATGTAGGTCAGACAATATTTATTGGTGCACAAGCTCCTATATCAGTAGGAAACATTTTACCTCTTGGCAAAATACCTGAGGGCACTCAAGTTTTTAATATAGAAGGGAATCCTGGTGACGGTGGAAAATACGTTAGAAGTTCTGGTGATTATGCAGTTGTTGTAACTCACTCTGGAAATTATGTTATAGTCCAGCTACCATCTGGTCAGCAAAAATCATTTTTAAAGGAGTGTCGCGCTACAATAGGCGTTGTTGGCGGTGGAGGTAGAATAGAAAAACCATTTGTTAAGGCCGGAACAAAATATCATCTAGTCAGAGTTAAAGCATGGAAATGGCCTAAAGTGCGAGGAGTTGCCATGAATGCAGTATCTCACCCTCATGGTGGTGGAAGCCATCATACTCCGGGTAAACCTACAACAGTTCCCAGAACAGCTCCACCAGGACAAAAGGTAGGATTAATAGCAGCTAGACGTACAGGACGACGATAAAAAATAAATTTATTTTTTGTCATCCATTAATTCTCTCCATTAATCCTTTTTCTATGTTATCTAATTGATTATAAATAGTATTAATTATATTTTGAGACCATCCCATTATATCTAAAATCATTGTAAGAAGTAATGTTACTGTTAGTAAAGCAACTCCTATAAGCAAAGCTTCTTCCATTAAAGGAGAACCTTTGCAATCTTCTATATACTCTTTTATATTCTTTTTAATATATTCAAAAAATTTTCTCAATTTTTCCATAGATTACACTTCCTACATTTAATTATAGTGCTTCTAGCAATGCTATAATTATTTGTTTGTAAAAGTTTAAAAAGAACTAAAAAACAGAATAATACTTTCACTTAACACTCTTCATTTGAACATATTATTCAATTGTATACTTACACCCACTAGAATATATTTGAAAGTACTTTTTTTATTACAACTACTTTATAAAAAATCTAATGATTAAAGTCTTATTTTTACTATAATGATGTGGTTAGGATGGAAAGTAAATATAATAAAAAACACTCATTCGGAGAAGGTATTCTAAAATGTCCTGAATGTGAAGGAGATATAATTTATCATAATGGAGAATTTAAATGTACTAATTGTGGCTTAGTATTGGAAGATGAATACATAGAAAAAAGCTACCAATTGTCATCGATCGAAAGATTATCATTTAATGAAATAACGTTAAGAGAGTTCAGCAGAGATCGTGTCCTAGGAAGTATGATAAACTTTTATGATATTGTAAACTCTTTTAGTAAAAAATCCTCAACTAAGGTAAAGGATCAAAGTTTAAATAAGATGATAAGAATTTTCAAAAAAGCGAGACAATATAATTTATGGGGATTCGAATACTCTTCCACTCAAATAAAAACTTATAGATTCTTAAAAAAACTCTGCCTAACTTTAGGTATACCCGAAAGTATTCAAAGAGAGACTTTATATCTATATCAGAAAGTAATTAGTGAAGTTAGAAAGACAAATAGACATATATTTAAAAATCATTTGAAATTAATCGCTGCACTATTACTTATTGTTATAAGAAATAAACATAATATGTTTCCAATATCTCTAGACCTTTTAGTAAGCACATTAAAACAACTTGGTTATTCTATTGAAAAAAGGATGATATTAAGTGAGGTATCTAAATTAATACAACTTTATGGCTTTAAATTAAAGACTCCAAGCATTGAAGTGTACTTTGAAACTAATATACGGAGACTCAGAAATGATGATAACTTTAAAAGAATGCTTTGTGAGAAAGATTTAGATATAGATCTATTTCTGGCTGAGGCTCATGATATCGGAAGAAAAATACTTCTGAATTTAAAAAGAAGTGATATAGGTGGTCGAAATCCTTACCTAATAGCCGCTGCAGTTACTTATGCTAGTTTAAAGATTACTGCACGAAAAAGAAATATACCATCTATAATTACTCAATCTCTATTAAGTAAAATCATTAACGTACCATCCTACAGTATTCGAGATCATTATCTATTTTTAAAAAAAGTACTGCCATTATCCTACTAGGAGGGGATTAGCAAAATGGACGTTAAGAATATATTATTAGATAAATATACTGTTTATCCGTATGAGATAAAAATCATAGAGGCTGATAATAAAATCTATTATTACCCAAAACTGCTTATAAAGGAAGATCTTGAACTAAAATTTCTTATAGGATATATTGTAAGGGATATTGTTGCTAGTTTCATAAAGAAAAATGATTTATTAGAAGAAATTGAATGTTTATCCCTTAGGAAAATAATGAATATTGTAGAAAACGTATATGACTCGATAGTTAATGAATTACGTATGAAGAAGAGTAATATTTTCTCAAATGAAATTATAGAAAAAATTAAACCATATACCTTGTTAAAAGTTCTAAAGCTTTCTTTCCTTTCAGTCTTTTTACTTGATGAGCTAATAATGGAAATATACATTGATGAGGACCCTGGAATACTATATATAGATCATGAGAACTGGGGTCGTTGTGAATTCCCTTTTAAAATTAATAGAAAAAAAATCGAAAGGATAAAGCACTTGGTTGAAGTAGAGAGTGGTGAGTTACTAACCGAAGATAATCCAAGCTTGAAAATAGATTTAAGTACAAAATTTTTTAAGGTCAGGATTACTATTGATGGATACCCTTTATCAAACAATGGAATTCATATAGATATAAGAAAATTCAAGAATAGCCCTATTACAATTTTTGACCTAATAAGAGTAGGAACAATCTCAGCTGAAATAGCAGCATTTTTAATAATAGCAGTTCTTCATAGAATTAATATAGTTATTGTTGGAAGGGTTGGAACTGGGAAGACCACTTTAGCTAATGCATTAGATATGTTAACACCAGCTACTTGGAGAAAAATATATCTAGAACAAATAAATGAAAGTTTAGATCTAACACATCTGGGTCATAAGCAAGTGAAATATAAGATAGGTAAACAATTTTCTTACTTCATAGAATCCGTGAATTTACTTCATAAAAACCCTGATTATATTTTCTTTGGAGAAATATTAACAAAAGATCAATCAGAATCCTTATTTCATGCCTTACTCGCTGGCTTAACAGGAATTGAAACTTTTCATGCTGATTCCGCTGAGGATGCTATTAGGCGATGGATTTTCTACCATGGAATACCAGTTGAAGTAGTAGCAAAAGCTGGAATTATAATCAATATGATTAAAATACGTGACATATTGGGGCGTGTTAAATTCAGAGTAAAAGAGATAACAGAAGTTAGATACTGTCCAAATAGCAGGAATATTGAATTAAAAACCCTTTTTAGCTGGGATTCAAAAAATGATAAATATATATTGAATTTTAGTTCATTAGAAGAGATAGAAACCATAAAAAGAAACACTATAAGAGCCCATAAGAATATTGATCATTTGTATATGAAAGTTCTAAATCTTATAAATAACCATTTGAGGGATGAACATTATGAAATTTCTAATTTTCTTAGTAACTTAATAGAATTATTCAAAAGTAGAGATGAAAATTATGTTATTAAGAAAAATGTTCAACAAACTATTTGATAATAGCATCTCGTTTTTTATGAATAATAAGAATATTATTAATTTTGGAATTATAATCATTGCTGTTTTATTCTTATTTTCATTAAGATTTATTATTCTTAATATATTATTGTTGCAACAGAGTGATGTATTGATAGCAGCTTCATTTTTTGGAATATCTATATATCCAAAAGTAATAAGAGATAAATTTTTAAAAAAAGATTCCCTATCATTAAAAGACCTTTTCTTAATAGTGTCATTATATGAACTTGAAAGCGTAGTACGAGATAATATCCCTTCACTTAATAAGCTTTTTTATATCATTAAGTATGCTGGTAGTCCTTATAATAGTAAATTGTTATATTTATTTAAGCAAGGAATACTAAGCAATAAAATAAGTAAAATAAAAATAAAAGAAATAGACAATAAAGAGCCAATTTTTGAGTTTTTAAGAAATAGTAAAAGGCATAAATCATATGAAGTTATACTACAAGAATATGAATCAAAATTTAAAAGAATAAACTTAGAATTGAGTTCTCTAATAACTATTACTATTAGTTCAAAATATTTTCTCATTTTAGTTATTACACTAGCATTTTCGGTTCTAGGACTTTGGAGAAATATAGTAGTAATTATAATTTCTACTTCAATAGTATCATTACTTATTATCCGTACTGTTATATTTATGCACAAAAATAAATATCAATGGGTGCATGTTCCTAACATGAAAGATATTGAAAGAGATTTGATGGAAACGAGTTATTTATACGAATTATCAAGAGTTGTACTTAAAGAGATTAACAAGAATAAACCCCCGCTAAAATCTCTTTGGGTGGGATTTTTAAATACAAGATACACTTTACTTAGTCTTTTCAAAAAAACCTCTAATAATACTGGTACCAAAGTTAATAACAAAATATTGCTCTCCTTACTGAGTGGAGCTTCTCTTTATACGATATCCAAATTAATCCAAGATACCTTTATTATTCCTAAAAACAAAGAACTTGTAAAAATACTATTAAATCAAGCCAAATACAATTTTAAATTATTCCAAACCTCACTAAATTCGTTATATATGTTATTAGATCGAAAGTTAATGTATTTAAAAGAGCAACTTGCAATATTAAAAGCGTATAGATTAAAGATGAAAGTCTTATCATATATATCTTCCATTGTAATAGGTTTAATTATTGCTCTATCTCCATTCTTCATAATAATATCTAAGCCAATAAATCTTAAGATAGTTTATGTATTTCCATTTAATAATTTTCTACTAGCACTGATATTAATTGCCTATACAAATTTTAGTGTATATGTTCACTTTTTTGAAACAAAAAAAGCAATATTTAATATATTTACAGTTATCATTATTTTCATCTTAACAAGTATTGTGACATCGTTATATATTCAATCAATCTTAATTTAGCATTATCTCTTTTAACATAAATGCATGGGGCGGGGGGGATTTGAACCCCCGACCACTCGCGCCCAAGGCGAGCATCCTAATCCAAGCTGGACGACCGCCCCTATATTCCTGTGTTCTTAATAATTATTTACTTGAATTATTTTTTAATTTTTTGCATATATTGCTTTGTTGACCAAAACATTGTTATATTGAAGTTATGAAATCGGAATTTAGAGCAAGTTATTATGATATCGCATATAACACATTTATCAGCGATATTATTATAACATTACGCAACCATTCATTGAATTGTTCAACAAAGCAGCATATATCAAAATTCACATATAATATCTGAAAGGAATTTTTAACGAATGACAACTTTTAATTTATGCGTTATGCCAATTTATTTCATTCCTTATGACTCAAATACTTTCCTAATTTCTCTAAATGGATATTCAAAAGTCCAATATCTTTTAATATTTGACATTTTCTGCAAATATTAGATGACGTATAGACTCCACAAAAAATGCATTTATTGAAGCTTTTCTCAACTTCGGTTCTGAAACAATTAGAGATTTCATCAAATTTATTAATCAACTTAAATTTTATCATAGGGTCCACTAATTGAAGTTCTAAGATAAATTTTCTAACAATATTCCTCATAGACTCTTGAGCATATGGGCAAGTAACGTCATGATATTTTAAATCCAATAGATGTGCATATAATACAATATTCTCCTCCGATAAATAACGTAGTGGCTTAACTCTTGGAACAAAATGAATAGTTTTAGGGTATGCTGGAGATAACCGTCCTAAACGTCTAACATCCCCTCTAATAATATTTAGGAGGAATGTTTCCACTTCATCATCTAAATTGTGACCAGTAGCAATTTTATCTACACCGGTTTTCATCGCAAGATATTCTATAGCATATCTACGTAAAACGCCACAATATGTACAAGCACTAAATCTTTTTTGGAACTTTTTTGCTGCGATACTTACTATTTCATCAAGAGTTGCACCGTATAATTCTTCAAAAGTAATAAGTTGATATTTTACTCCAAGCTTTTTTAGATTATATAATGCAACCTCTAAGGCGCTATCTCTATATCCGTGTATTCCCTCATCTACAATAAGCGCAATTATATCACTGTGTGGAAAACGTTTTTCAATTTTATTTAAAATGTGTAAAAGCACAGTACTATCTTTTCCACCTGAATATGCTATACCAATTAAATCATTATAATTAAACATGTTATGTTTTCTTATTGCTTTTACAACCCGCTTTTCCACATATGCAATAAAGTGCTCCTTACAGAGAGGGTACCCTAACTCTCTTGGTACAACGATAGCTTGGGAATTACAAATTTTACATTTCAAAAAACTCACCATCAAAGAGGAATCATCTTTCCAAGTATAAATGTGAATAAAATATTTAATATAAGTAGAATTAAAAATAGGAATCTTAAAACATTATGGATCACCGAGATTTTCTCATCCTTTATTTTTTTAGAACTTTCAAGTAAACTTCTTATGAATTTATCACCGTCAAGTGGCGTAACTGGGAGCATATTAAAAATTGCAACATTTATTCCTAGTATCCACATCCAATTAATTATAACATATAGAACATATGGTAAAACATAACCTAAAAATATAAACGGGCTCCTAGGTTTATAAAGCATAAAAGGAGTAACTCCTATAAAACCCTTTGAACTATTTTGGGGATGCTCTCCAGCAATGATGCCTATGACTCCTCTAGTTGTATTTATTACTAAATAATCTCCAGGTTTAACATTGTTCATATAATTATAAAAATCCGTTAAATTATGAAAAGTAGTTCCATTTATATCATAAATTATATCCCATTGTTTCAAGTTTCCATATGCTGGCGAATTAGGAACAATTGATGTTACAAGTATTCCATTAGATTTAATGTAAAAAGGAGAAATTATAAAAGAATAATTAAGTAGTATTAAAAGAGCTAACACAGCAAGAATCATATTTGTAAAGGATCCTGCACCAAAAATACTTAGCTTTCTTTTGGCTTTCATTTCTCTCATTCCCGATTCATCAATTTCGACAAATGCTCCTGGAATAAATAAAAATAAAATAATCCCTGCAGATTTTATTTTAAGATTATTAATACGAGCCATAACACCATGTGAAAGCTCATGCGTTATAACTATAATTATTATCGGTATAATCATATAAATAAGAGTATCAAAAGTTAATGTTATCCCTGGTATTAATGGTTGTATAGGTGCTGCTGAGCCGGGGTTAAAGAAAAATAAAATTAGATTATAAACTAAGAAATATGTGCCGAACAGCATTAATATAACTCCGCTGATGATTATCAGCGGAGTTATGTACTCCCAAATAATTCTAAATTTTATTGCTAAATTGCTTATGAGTTTGTTAATTTTATGGCTTCTAATAAGTAATACAAAAAGATCAATTTCAACATTTTTAATTTTTCTAAGTTTATTTCTTAATAAGTATAAAAAACCCCAAAATGCTAAGAATGCTAAAAGAATATCCAAATCCATTAGGATGACCTCTTATTTTACCGTTACATATTCTTCTTCCATGTTACTTTTAAAAATATTTCCGTGAATAATAAGAAAGTTCAATGTATGTAAGCGTTTATGAGCTTACGTATATCGAACTCTACTAATAATTAGACAAAGATGTTGTATTTTTGTTGCGATAAAATTGATTTTATACTGTAATTAAGTTTAATAATGGTAATGTGTGTAATGTAATTACTAAAAGAAATTAAGGCAAAGTAATAGGTGTATAATTGTTGAGAGAAAAGATAAAGAGAGTGGGCTATCAAAAAGAGGTTATATATACAGAAGATCACTGGAAGTTGTTAAAAGAAAAAAGAACAATCGCATTAAAATATATGGAGAAAATATCCTATTTATCTCCTATAGTTCATGGTAGCATAGCAAGAGGAGATATACATAAAAATAGCGATATAGATATTGTTTTATTAAGGCCGGTCCCTTCATATAAAATTCTCTCGGCGCTAAATATAGATTCAAATTATGAGATTTGGATAATTCAAGCTACACCCAAACACACTCCTAAGGTAAAAATAGTAATACCTGATAATATATTTCTAACTTATCCTTTATTAGAATTTATGGAGTTAGAGCACCAATTTTATAAATTTGGTGGACTTTTAACGCTAGATGAATTAAAAAAAGATAAGCGAGTTGCTGGAGTTAATAAAAAATTATTGCTAATAAAACCTACAAAGTATGGCCACGTTGAGATATCTGCAATAGAAAACCCATCACTAGTAGCATCGATAGTTGGCGTGAATCTTGGAATAGTAGAAGAAAGGATAAGAGTGCTTCGGAGAAGAGACGAAATAGGTCGTACTGGTATATTTTTAAAAGTGCCTGTGCCTCCTGATAAGTCACCTGAACAAGTATTTGATACTTTACTAGCAAGAAAACCAACTCTTCGTAGACTTTTAAGAAAAAGGGGTGAATTATAGTTAATGGAATTTTATAATAATAAAATATCTACTGGAGAATGGGGAATTGTAAAAGGCGATCTACCTAAGGGATGTGAATATTGTATTAAAGGATTAAAAAGTGTAATTTTTGTAACAGGAAAATGCACTTGGCCGTGGTGGTGCAGAAACTTCTGTCCCGTGTCGTTAGATAGAAAAAATTATGATGTAATATTTGTAAATGAATTAAAGATAGATCCAAAATTAGAGCTTGAAAAAGACATACTTTCAAAAATCATTAATGAAATAGAAATTTCTAAATCGGAAGGAGCTAGTATTACTGGAGGGGAACCACTTTTAGTTTTTAAGAGAACGTTGAAAATAATATATGCTCTAAAAGATAGATTTGGAAAAGATTTTCATATTCATCTATATACAAATGGGGAGTTGCTCAACAAGGACAAAATTCAAAAATTATTTGAGGTTGGCCTTGATGAAATAAGACTACATACATTTAGAGAGAGTAAAATAAAACTATTAAAATATGCAAAAGAATTAGGAATATCTATAGGACTTGAATATCCAGCGTATCCATCCTATAGGAAATATATAGTTAATGCAATAAAACTAGCAGACAAATTAGGAATGGATTTTGTCAATATAAATGAATTTGAAGTTACTGATAGTACACTTACTTGGGCAGTAAGAAATGGACTAATAGTATCTAATACAGGAGTCACTGTAAAAGGAAGTGAACATTTTGCTAAATTTATTTTAGGCTGGAGTATTCGAAATACAAAAAATATCTCCGTTCACTATTGTCCATTCTGGGTAAAGGATACAATTCAATATAAAAACAGATTAAAAATCCGAGCAAAAAGTATTAAAAAAAGTTACGAACGTATAACGCATGATGGTTTACTATTAAAGGGGTGTTTAATTCCTAAGGATAATAATGTAATTAATAGTGAAATTATAAGTGAAATAAAGAAATTATTTAGTAAATACAATTACAAGTTGTATTATAATTGCAACAAAAAAAGGTACGAATTTTCAGTGAAAGTGTTTAAAGATAAAGAGTTTATTTCCTCTTTAATTAAGAAATTAAAGAGGAAATATCAAATGGTTATCATAGAGGAAATGCCTACTCATGATAGAACAGATGTAAATATAACACCGTTATCATTTAATGAACTATAGAGATGTTCATGTTATTTTCCAAATGGTGGTTCTATGAACGATTATATAGAGCTAAAATTACCCAAATTTATAGATTTTATGAGAGTTGAGGATGATGATGCACTAATTAAACTTCATAGTCGTTTTTTAACTCATTTGTCCATTACGAGATTTCTAAGTTGTATTATTAATCTATTACAATTGGACCTTAATTGCTTTGATATTACAAAAATAACGAAAAATAAGATAACCATAAAAACAAGTGAGTCTCCTCCGAAAAATATAGCAGATATAAAAAAGGAGTTGATGAATAACTTAGTTATGAGATGTTTAAAAATAAGTTTAATTTCCCCCATGGTAAATATTACCACAAAACGGCCAACTTATTATATTTCAAAACAAAGTGGTATTCCACTAATAGGCACTCACTACTTTGGAGTAATAGATAGAGGCACTAATCTAATTCAAATTAGACCTATTACTGGTTGCCCCTTGAATTGCATTTATTGTTCAGTTGATGAGGGACCTTTTTCTAAGACAAAAATTGTTGATTATTATGTAGAAAAAGATTATTTACTTGAGCAGATTGATCAAATAGTAGAATTTAAAGGACGTTATAAAATAGAGGCTCATATTGATGGCCAGGGTGAGCCTTTTCTTTATCCAGAAATAATCGATTTAATAAAAGGGATAAAAGAAATTAAAGGAGTTGAAATAATCTCAATACAGACTAATGCGGTTTTACTATCCTATAAAACCATCGAAAAACTAGCAAACGCTGGATTAGATAGATTAAATATATCATTAAATTCACTGAACTCTAATAAAGCTGCATACATTGCTGGATTACTTAAATTTAATGTAAAAAAGATTTTAAACGTCATAAAATATGCTAATGATTTAGGTATTCATGTTTTACTAGCACCTGTCTGGTTAAATGGCATTAATGATGATGACATAAAAGAAATAATAAGCTATGCTAAAAGAAATCTTAAGTATGTTAAAAGATGGCCTTTACTTGGGATACAAAATTATGAGTTTTATAGAACTGGTCGTAATCCAAAGAACGTTCACATGATACCGTTTAAAAGTTTCTATGAAAAGTTAGCATTATTAGAAAAAGAAACTGGTATGAATGGCTTAAAACTGTCTTTAAATGATTTTTCTATGCACAAACGAAAAATGTTACCATATGTTTTCAAAAAGGGTGAGATAGTGAAAGTAAAAATTGTTTTACCTGGTAGACATAAAAAGGAATTTATTGGAGTTAGCAAAAATCGATCGATTGAAGTTTATAATATCAAAAATAAATCAGTAAAAATTGGTGATTACGTTCGAGTAAGAATTGTAAGAAATAAACATAATATATACTCAGCTACTATTATCTGAATAATCATTATTTCTTAGCTTTAATAATACTTAGATAAACTATGATAAGCTATCAATATGAAATCTTAGCAGAATGTGGGAGTTCTCCCAACACTCCCTCTGCTGCTTTAGTTACTTTATCCCTATATTCTTTTTTAGTGTATACTCTTATAATGTTCATAAAACCTTTAAGTAGTTTTATCATTTCTGAGACTTCGTCAACTGAAAACTTTATGACTCTTCCATCTACTTCTTTAAAAACTGGTATATCCATAGGTTTTAGAGTTATTGAATGTTGATAAGGAACACTAGGTACAGATGGAACATCTATAACAACACTATCCTCTGGAACTTTTGCCTCCTCTGAAATTTCTTGGGTTATTCTTTCTCTGATCTGCGGTGTTGTAAAGAGTTTTGATAAATAACCACTAGGTTGGTACATAACGACTTCATAAGCTACTTTTATCTTTTTTTTTCTTTGAAGGTCTTGTATTATTGGTCTGCTTTTTTTTTTTTTTTTAAGTTCCGTCCATAATACGTAGTCATCCCACTTCAGATAATCATAAGGATCTTTAAAATCAGTAAGCCCTAAGTCATCAGCAGCTAAGTCTATAGCTCTTGACAACATAATTTGCGCCGAACGTGAAACCTTATGAAAATAAATATTTCTGAATGATTGTACTCTTGATATAAGAAAAACTTCGAGAGCTGAAAGAGCAGTTATATTAATCAAAATATTATTATCATATATTTTCAATGTGTATATGATCCTAAATATATCTACATCGCCGTACCCTGCACCTGTATGATAATTATCTCTAACAATAAAATCCATTTTATCGGCATCAACAGAACTGCGAATTATTTGATCCATGTATAACTCTTCTTTTTTCTCATACTTTCCCACAGCACGCCTTGCCATCTCTTCAGGAGAGAAACCATAATCGTTTAGAATATCAGCAATCTCTGTCTTCTTGATTATCCATTGGGTCATGTCCTCGTGAGTTTTATTTAGTCTATTTATTAATATGTGCTCAAAAATATGACTAAAAGCACCGTGTCCGACATCATGAAGAAGTCCGGAGATTCTTGCTATCTGTCTTTTCTCATCATCAAGTTCAAGAGATTCTGCCATTAGACCAGCTAAGAACATAACTCCTAAAGAGTGTTCAAAACGTGTATGATTAGCGCCTGGATATACGTACTCAGAACCAGCTAATTGCCTTAATCTCCGTAAACGTTGAACTGGAAAAGTGTCTATTAATTCCTTTTCAAAGCTATTAATTGTTATGTATCCAAAAACGGGACATTTTGTAAAACTCCATGCTTTTATCTCTTTTTTGTAGGTTTTTTTTCCCTCAGTCACTTTTTTCCCTCATGGCTTATTTTTAATATTTTGCAATCTACTTAACTGTTTTTTTAATATATAAATTTAGATAGCACAAAGTAGAATCTACTGGGGCATATGATTTTCCCAAAAAATTTAAAAAAGAAATCTATATTATTTGTTTTAGGAATTATGGGCCCGTAGCTCAGCCTGGTTAGAGCGCACGGCTGATAACCGTGAGGTCGGGGGTCCGAATCCCCCCGGGCCCATATATTGATACTATATTTCTACCCGCGGGGGTAGCCAAGCCTGGCCAAGGGTCAGAGTCACTGTGCCAAAGGCGCGGGACTTAAGATCTCGGGATAAGATATCCCGTCCCGCAGGGGTTCCCGGGTTCAAATCCCGGCCCCCGCATTTATTTATTTTTAGTGGAATTATGTTGATATATAGACTTTAATTTTGCTAAAATATCTATAAGCTTATGAATTGTATTTACTTTAGATTCGAGATCTTGGGGTTTTATTTCCGTGAGTAAATTTGATATTATATTAAGAATCCTATTTTCAATATTTAATAAAATATTAGGTATCTCATTGGAAGAAGGTAATGTTTTTTCTGGAGTAGACGTTTTAGGTTCTTTTTCTTTAGTCTCAAAATAACATTTCGGGCAAACAATTTTTTCGTTTATTTTAAATAGGGGGCTTCCACACTTCTCACAAGCTTCACTAAGCATTATACCTCCATGTTGGAGAAGGTATGCCATTCTTTTGATAACGGTTTCTTCCTCGCTATTTTTCATTAAATTCACCAAATTATCAATATCATCAAATCAAATATAATATTTCACGAAAATAAGTAAGAAGGTACAAGAAATTATTTATTATCTATTAAGTGGTTCTAAAATGGATATTATTTGCCAAATTCTTGTTCTAGCATGTATTGGGCAATTAGGATCGCTTGCTGCCTCATCAAGTAGACTAATAGCATTTGATGCTCTTAAGGCATATGATTTTTCCTTGTCACTGAGAATTTCTATGGCATTATTTGCAATCCTTCTAATATTTCTAGGGACAGAAGTATCCTCTGCAACCATTCTCAGTAAATTATTTGCCATTTCAATTTTTTCTTCTGGATTATCACTTGACATTTATATATACCCCCTTATAACTGATAAGATATTTCACACAATTCATATAAACTAAGTTAATATCTCTATGTTTTTTAGTACATTTTAATTTTTAATGTTTATGTTTTTAAGCAAATTTCGTATTAGAGGTAGAGGTAAATTCTTTATATTCCTCCTCGAATCCTCACAATTCTCCTCTGATCCATTACAGTCCAATATTCTACTTGTATTCCTGATTCTAATTTTTCTTTAACTTCTTCATCCTCAGGGTAGGGTACCTCGAAAATTTCATTAGTTTCCAAATCCATTATCTGAACACTATCTGGTAATTTTGCGGTAACAATTGCTGTTCTTTTTTCAATTATTGGCACCTCTACTTTTGCATCTGTTGGTACCACAAACCCTCTTTTACTATTATCGAATATTCCTATCGCAACAACTCTAACTTTTGCTGAGCCATGTTTTCCAGGTTTTGACTTTTCAACGCTTATAACTCGGCACGCTACACCGTCAATAATTACATAACTACCTTTCTTTAATTCACCAGCTTCTACTATTTTGACAGACATTAAGACACCTCATAAGTTATTATGAGTTCATAATAGTTGATGTATTTTTAGATAGACACTATATATTCTTTTTTATAACATTAGAGAATTTGTAGTCTTTTAAAAACATATTCTTATTTTATTTTTAAAGCAAAAAAGGTGTTGTTATTGGCTAAAAATAAGTTGATTCTTAAAACTACCTTAATAAGCGTATTTATAATGTTGATAATATTCTTACTGTTATCAATGTCAAATAAAAATAATGTTCAGAATGTAATGGCATTAGAAAGTTCAATTATTAGAACTAATAGAGGTAAAACTATTTTACTTTATGCTACGCTTGTTGATAATGATGGTTTACCAATTCCAAATCAAACAATTAAATTTTTTGACGAAACAAATAATATTTTTTTAGGAGAGAATATTACGAATTCAGAAGGGGTTGCAATTCTTTATTGGACAATTCCTAGAAATTATTCTTTAGGTATAATAAAGATTAATGCGACATATGAGGGAAGCCTTAAAGAGTTTTATTTACCATCATCGTCTACTTATCTTATTGAAATATTTTCTCCACTTGCTATAATTTATAATGTAACGGACTCTACTTTAGATAAAAACGACCATGTAGTAGCTCCTGGAGACGTAGTGTATGTTAGTTTTGTTATTTATGATGATAATTTAAATGTTGTTCCTAATATCACAGTAATACTTTATGATGAGGAAAATAATACCTTTTTAAAAACAAAAACCGATAATTGTGGCAAAGGTAATTTTACAATTAATATCTCAGAAGACATAAGGGAAAACGTAATTACATTTATATTGAAAACTAATGCTACTGAAAATTATTATGATGATACTATTGTAACATTTAATATTTATGTACGAAAAATAGAAAGTAGTTTTTCACAAGTATCCGTAAACAACTTAATATGTTTTATTAATACTGTAACATGCATTTCGGGAAGGCTTATAGATGAGGTTGGGAATCCCATTAATAATGCTTTTATATATTTAAGAAATGATTTTAATGACAATTTACTCATAAACAAGACTAACACTAATGGTTATTTTGAATTTGATTTTAATATCTCCTCTTTCTTCACAACTGTTGGTGAAAAAAAGCTTGTACTTTATTACAATGGTAATGAAAAGTATAGCTCAGCGTATTATACCTTAAATATTGTGGTACGGAATAAAATTTTCATAGAGTTGAACATAGTAAATGAAACAAACATGCTCGTAGGAGAGAATCTAAGTCTTTCTTTTACCATTAAGGATTTATTATATAGGCCCCAACCAAATGTAAAAATTAAAATAAGCATGTATGATAGCTCTCAAGCTACGATTATAACTCAGTTAACAAACAAATCAGGACATGCTTTTTGTCAATTGACTGTATTACCTCCTAAAGGGCTGCTAACTATTTTTATAACGGCTCATGTTTTAGCTAACGGTGAATTTTATGATTGTGAGAATAACAATACAAAAATTGTAATTTATAAGTATGATTATCCTGAAGTTATTATAGAAAGACCTAATATGGACACCATTTATGCAATTGGAGATAAAGTAAACTTTAAAATATTTATATTATATAATGGGTGCTCAATTGCAAATCAAGAGGTAATGGCTTTTAGCGGTAAAGATATGATATTTTCTGGGAAAACAGATGAAGATGGCTACTTATCATTTAACTATACTTTAGATGAGTCTTTTAAAAGAAAGTTTAACTTCGAGAATAGTACTAAAGTTATTATTTACCCATTTAGGATCATAATAAACAATAATACAGAAGAGCTCATATATGGAAAAGAAGTGCAAACTAGAATAAGAGTAAATCTTAGATACAGATCTACGATTTCAGTATTTACTATTGAAGAAGAGGATGAAATCTTATTAAATATATCCCTACTGAATGTATTAAATAGGTCTCTAATTCCATTCAGAGAGCTTCTTATATACTTTAATGAAACCCCTAAGAAGTATTATACCAATGAATTAGGTTATTTAGTAGTTAATATTTCAAGAGAAGATTATAACTACACAATTGCAGTTAGAATAATATTTAACGGTGACTCTTTTTACACAGCTGCTGAATATTTTGATATATTTGAAATTATAGAAAACAAAGATACATATAATAAATTATATAATAATAAAGAAGATAAATCAATCCCAATTTCTTATCTTATAATTTCAGTTCCTGTTTCACTAAGTATAATTTTCTATTTCTTAATTCGCAAAAGACAATTAACATACGCGAATAGAAGCCCTATCTTTGAGTTTTATTTTATAAAAAAGAGAATATCGAGGTGGAATATATGCTGCCATTAGATATTTTAGTGAAGAATATGTCTGTAAGAAGAGTTATTATTATATTCTTCTTCATATTTATTGTTATCTTATTTTTATCTTATCCTGAATCAATTATCATATCTACTGAAGAAGAGGAGTATGCATATATTTATGATTTTTATGTATCTAACACTACAATCCCGGTTGGGGCGACTTTAAATATTTCAATGGAATATTTCCTAAATTATAATCCCGAAACTTCTGATGGATTTGCTAGTATTATTATTACGAAAAATGGATACACACTTATGGAACGCTATAATTATGAAATGGGGCATGTCTTGTGGACGGAGAAATATATAATAGATCCTACTACCTTTTCTCCTGGATCTAATGGAACTACTATAACCGTCAGTGGGTTTGTAACGATTATAGGTTCCTCCTATTATCAAGAGAGCAAAGAAATAGATGTACTTATTAAACGAGCTGAGCCTATGTTAATTGAAATGAATTACTCTAATACTATCCTTTATAATCAAAGTTTCTGGATTTCAGCTATTGTTGTAAATTCCTACAATACATCATATACATTATCGAATGTCCAGCTACGTTTAATAATAAAAAATACTACGAATGATGTTTACAACTCTACAGCTGTTACTGATGAGCAGGGGTTTTTCTATTTCTCAGACACGAGCAGTAATCTAATAGTTGGAAATTACACACTTGAAATAATATTTGAAGGAAATGAAGACTACTTGCCATTTAATATATCCTTACCCTTAGTTGTATGTAATCGTACTTCAGATCTCAATGTTTATTTAACCAATGAAACTGTATATGCTTCAAATATGGAATATGGGTTCTTGTCTGAGATAAACATAACAGTATCCTATATCGATGTTGAATCAAATTTACCACTAAAAAATTACGCTATAGAATGCTACTTAAATGGAACATTAGTATATTGTAAATCATCAATAGTTAGTGAAAATTATTCATTTATAATTATTGCACCAGAGACCCCTGGAAAATATATATTAGAAATTTGTGCAACTAAGCAAAATTATATATACTCAAGAAAAAAAATAGCCATCCTTGTATTGCCAAGAGAGTTATTAATATTAAATATGAGTATAAATAAAGTATATTTCCGCGGGGAAAATACATCATATCCCATATACATAGGTATCGAAAATAAATTAAAATTCACAATAATGGATAAGCTCTCACTATGTCCCATAGTTAATACCAGTAAATTATCATTTGAATTATCGATACTTAACTCGAACTCTAATACATGTGTAATACATGCTAAGATAATATCAAGCGGATTTTTAGCTGATAATACTACTTACTTAATGTTCTTATTACCAATAAATATCATAGCTATGAATAATGTTTCATTGCTTCTTACTGTAAGAGTTAATTCCCTATCCTATAAAGAGTTGCAAACATTATTTAAAAATCTTAATTTAACAATTTTCCAAGAGGCTCTTTATGAGCTTAGTATTAGCTCCTTAGATGTTATAAGTGGTGATTTTTTTAATGCAAGTTTAAGTTTAAACATTTTTGGAGAAACGCTAAATGATACATTATCTTTGGATATATACATAGATAATATTAGGTATCTGTCAGAGGAATTTAAGATACCCCTAAATTTGACAATTCCAATAAATATAAATACTGAGGGTCTCACGAGAGGAGAGCATACTTTGGGTATTTCCTTATACTACATGTCAGAAAACATTAACAAATTGCTAGCAGATATCCTAGTACATTTCTATGTATGGGATTGTACGAAAACAAACTTAATGATAATAATATTAGACTAGTTTTTATTTTATTCTATTTTCAGATAAATAATTATAGCATAACTTAATTAACGAATGAGTCAGAGCACGTTATTTGTCAGCTGACCGCAAAATTTCTTAACTGCATATTTCATTTACTATATAATTATTAATATATAATTATATATATTATTATTTTTTATATCTTTAATTGTAAATTCTTATATAGCTTTGATAATCTTACACCTTTTTTTCCAAATCTCTTCAGCATTGTTTTCATTTGGCGATATTGTTTTAATAATTCTTTTACATCTCTAGGTGTAGTGCCGGATCCTCTAGCAATTCGATTAACTCTAGAGCTATCAATTATTTGTGGGTTAGCTAATTCATCAAAAGTCATTGATTGAATTATGATCTTCCATTTTTTTAATTTCTCCTTTGCAATAGAATCTAAATTAGATGGTAACTTTTGCTTTATTCCCATATATTGAAGCACCTTATCCATAGGCCCAAGTTTAGAAATATTATTTATTTGTTCGTAAAAATCAACTAACGTAAATTTTCCTTTTAGCATTTTTAGAGTCTTTTCTTTTGAAACTGCTATCTTTGCTTCCTTCACTTTTTGTATAAGTTGTTCTATATCTGGTATTCCTAGTAACCTACCAACAAATTTAGATGGGTTAAATAACTCAATGTCATCTATATGTTCACCTGTACCTATAAATGCTATTGGTGCGCCTATGGCACTAACAGCAGATAAAGCTCCACCACCTCTTGCTGTACCATCAAGTTTTGTAACAAAAATAGTTCCTATATCTCCTGTTGTCTCTTTAAACGCTTTTGCTTGACTAAAAGCTTGCTGTCCGATTGTACCATCAATAACTAGCATGATCTCGGATGGTTTTATCGCCTTTGCCATTTCGTGCATTTCACTCATAAGTCCTTTCTCATCTTTATGTCTACCTGCTGTGTCAATGATTATAACATCAAAATTCTGTTTTTTAAAGTAATCTATTCCATCTTTTGCAATTTCTATAGATGATATTTTTCTATCACTAAAACCATATACTGGTATATTTACTTTCTCAGCTAATTGAGAAATTTGTTGAAAGGCTCCTGCCCTGTATGTATCAGCACAAACTAAACCGACTTTAAATCCTCTTTTCTGAAAATAGTTTGCTAGCTTCACCGCAGATGTTGTTTTCCCACTTCCCTGTATTCCAACTAACATAATAATGTATGGTCTTTTTTTTATCACGTAGTCTTTTACTTTTCCACCACCAAGTAATTTAGTTAATTCCTCGTATACTATCTTTATTATATACTCCCTCTTTGATATACTGGGAGGTAGCTCCTCCTCCAGAGCTCTTTTCTTTATTCTTTCAGATATTTCCAAGACTAATTTAACATCTACATCCGATTGAAGTAAAGCTCTTTGAATGTCCTTTACTAATGATTCTATTGCTTTCTTATCTACTAGTATATATTTCTTTAGTTTATTAATCGCATCAACTAACATATTACTTAAAGAATCTAAAACCATTTTTTCACCAATTGTATCTGTTAAGTTCTTTTGAAACTAATTATTTTTGCAATTTAAATTTTTATATGTTAAACAAAATTAATGACTTCTGGTTACGAATATATCATTATTAAGTGAAAAGTTAAAATAATATATTATCTTAAAAGAAAATTGTAATATTCTTAAATTCAAAGAAAAATAACATGGGCGATTTTATGGTAATCGAAATAGATTCAAAGCTTAGAAAAAGATTAGAAAGTATACTAGAAAAAGTTGCTAGAGATATAAATCTCGAAGCTTTAGCAATATTTACAAGGGAAGGACGAAATGTTGCCTTTTGGTCTGCAGAGAAAAACGTAGATCCAGATCTGCTAAGTGCTACTTCAGCGGCTTTGCTTGCAATAGGAGATCAAACAATTAGGAAGCTTGATAAAGGGGAAATCTGGGAAGTAATTGTTAGAGGTAGTCGGGGATATGCTGTTATGACCAAGGCAGGCACAGAGCTCCTTCTTATAGGTGTAGGTATACATATAGTGAATTTAAGTATAATTGTCAAAATTCTTCGTGAAACCGCGCGAAAATTAGGTGAGATTCTTTCAAGTTAGTTGAAAGGTGATATAATGTCTAATAAAAAAGAAGAATTTATTATAATAGAGGAAGATTTGCTAGACACCACACAAAAATTTACTACATATATAGGATTGCCTGACGTAGGTTTAGTGGGTCTAATTTCTGCAGTTCACATTACTCAATCGTGGAACCTCAAAAAAATTGGATATATTGATTCATCATATTTTCCACCAGTTATGGTTATTCATAATAGAGAGCTGATGCATCCGTTCCGTATATATTCTAATAATAAGGATACAATAGTTATTATGTCCGAAACTGTCATCCCTCCTACAAAACTACGTGAATTATCTGAAGTTATTACAGACTGGTTACGTAAGAAAAATGTAAGTAGAGTTTTTCTTCTAGGTGGTTTACCAGTCCCAAATAGAATTGAGATTGAAGTTCCAAATATCTACGTAACATGTGTAAATGAAGATAATATAGAGAGTATATTTAATAGTTTTAACATTAATTATCTAGAAGAAGGATATATTGCAGGGCCTTATGCAACACTTCTTGCTTCGTTGAAAAGAAAAAAAATGAGAGGGATATATATAGTTTCAGAGTGTTATAGGAATATTCCCGATCCTGGTGCTGCTGCAAGGTTGCTTGAACTAATAGAAAAAATAAGTGGAAAAAGCATTAAAATTGAGAGCTTAAAACAAGATGCAGAGGTTATTCGTCTTAAAATGAGAGATTTAATGCGAAGAACAGGAGAAGCTATGAGGCAGATGGCTAAAGTGCATGAAGGTGAATTACCTCCAATGTATACGTGAGTGTAATCTAACAATGATAAAAAAATTAAATGAGAAGAAGGATGAAAAATATCCTATTGCAATACTTGATTCGTCAGCTTTTTTTGCAGGTTTTAATCCAAATTTCTTTGATGGCTTAGTAGTTATTACAGATGAAATCTTTAATGAAATTAAGAACTCAATTCAAAAAGAAATTTTAGAGGTTGCAATTCTCTCAAAGAAGCTATTAATAAAAAGTCCAACTAAAAAAAGTCTCATAACAATAGAGAACATCGCTAAGAAATTAGGAGAACATGAGCGATTATCTAATGCTGATAAAAGTTTATTAGCATTGGCCTTGGACGAAAGGAAAAAATATGATGAATGTAAAGTTAAAGTTTATACTAATGATTTCTCTATGATGAATATTCTCAAAAAACTTAAAATACCCTTTGAGCCCATTGGGCAGAGAAAAATAAAGAAAATATTACAATGGAAAAAGTTTTGTCCTTCTTGTAAAAAACTTTACTCTTCTAGTTATACAGAAGATGTATGTCCAGTTTGCGGTACAAAATTAAAAAAAATAAGTGTTTAAACTTTCCTGAGTTTGGCAATAAAAAATCCCGGTGTATCATTGATGTGAGGTTCAAATCTCATAAATGCATTATTGTTAATCAAGCTCTTTGAACCAATAAAGAATCTCTTATCGATTTTTATAGGTTCTAGGTTAAGATTTTCCATAGCCCATTGAACTACATTTTCATTCTCCTCCTTAGTTATCGTACAGGTGCTATACACTAAAATACCCCCCTTCCTTAATAACTTATATGCTGCTTTTAATATCATCTTTTGATATTGAGAATATCCATCTAACTGTCTTGTCTTCCTAAAATCAAATAATTTTGGTCTTAATCCTAAATTAGAACATGGTGGGTCTACAAGAACTTTATCGGCAAAACCATAGTTTACTTTATATTGGTAATCTAATATATTTGCAGCAATGATTCTAATATTTTTTAATCCCAGTCTTCTCTTATGAAAAGCTAGCTCTTTTAACCTATTTTTCGACCTGTCAATTGCTATTACTAACCCTTTGTTCTCCATTAGCTCCGCGATAGCAGTGGTTTTTCCACCTGGTGCCGCACAT